>NZ_WXYI01000018.1:0-44898 GCF_009872315.1 Gordonia sp. YY1
CCCGGTCGTACTTCTTCCGCTTCTCTGGCATCGTGCTCCTCATTATCGATGCCTCTACGGTTCGGGGGGAACCTCAGACCGCTGTTCAGGGGCTGGGGCTCTCCCCCGCCGCAACACCCATCGTCCGGGAGACGAGCTGCGAGATACGCACATCCCGATCGTGATTCAGGTGTTCGAGCATGAGCAAGCGGGCCTTCTCGGCTGATCCGTCGATGATCGCCGACATGATCTGCTCGTGCTCGCTCACCGAACTCTCGAAGCTTTCGCGACCGGTCGGGGCGAACCACGGTGCGCTGACCTTGATCTGGTCTCGCAGGTCCCGTTCCATGCCGTATATCGTCTCGTTGTGCGCCGCCCGCATCACGCAGTCATGGAAGACGTTGAGTGCGTGTCGAATCTCGACCGGATCGGTGTGACTCGCGCTCTGCGCCAGCGCCTCTCTGAGCCGGGCGATGTCGACCGGTGTGTGGCGTTCGGCGGCCGCCGCTGCGGCACTGGACTCGAGAATCGCTCGCACCTCGAAGATCTCGAGCATCTCCTCGTCGCTGCGGATTCGCAGGACGAATCCCCGCGACGCCGCGATCAGGAGCCCCTTGCGTTCGAGGAGCCCCAACGCCTCTCGAACAGGGGTCCGCGACACCCCGAACTCCTCGCTCAGCGCCTGAGGGATGAGGGTCGCGTCGGCGGGATAGTAGCCGTGCGTCAAACGCTCGTGCAGCGCTTCGTAGACCGCGTCGCGGGCGCTCTTCATCGGCGGTCACCTTCCGTCGGGTGGGGCGGACTCTGCGAGCCCCTCGATCCTCGCAGACAACCCGACAAGCGTGTCGACACGAACCGGCCTCAGGTCGTCGACGACGAGTGCGGTGTCGTCGGCGAAGCGGTGTGAGTCCGTCTGCACGCCGACCAACGGGATGCCGAGGTGCCGGGCCGTGAGTTCGTCCCACTTGCCGTCCCCGAGGATCACCATCCGCCAGTCGTCGATCTTGTGACGACGCGATGCCTGACCGATGGCGTCGCGCACGATCTCGGCGCGGTTGTCGTGCTCGGTACCGGTGGCGAGCTGTGCGTCGTCCGGTTCGACGCCGAGCACGCGCAGTTTGGTGCGGGCCAGGGCACGAAACGACCCGGTGGCGAAGGCACCGTACACATCACGCCGTGTCGCCAATTCTGCCAGCAGCTTTCGTGAACCGGCGATCTCGTCGACCGCTCCCGTGGACACGTGAGCGTCGAACTCCTTGGCGTAGAGTCGCTCCAGTTCCGCGATGAACTCCGGGTCGGCGGGAATGCCGTGCTTGTCCTCGTACACCTCGTTGGTCACCGCCGAATCGGTGTATGCACGGTAGGCCTCCCACGGCTTCGCGAGCACATCGAGGCCATGCCGGGCGAGCACGTCGATCGCCACCCGGTCATGCGTTGCGGCCGAGTCGAGCAACGTGCCGTCGATGTCGAAGATGACCAGCGTCGGCGTCTCCGAAAGGGCTCCGTGGGTCATCGCGGCCGCATTCCCGTCACGAGCGGGAGATCGGGATGACTCCGCCATTCGCTCAGCGAACCGTCAAAGACCCGGGGTTGCGGGTAACCGGCCTCGACGAAGGCCAATGCCGCACCCGCGGCGTTGATCCCGCCGCCGCAGTAGACGATCACTTCGGCATCTTGATCTATCTCACGCTCCTGCAGCGCCTTCCGGGTTCGCTCGGTCGAGAAGGTGCCGTCGTCGTTCAGCAGGTCGGGGTAGGGCACGCTCAGACTGCCCGGGATGTGACCGGGCCTGTCGCCGCCGGATTCACCGGTGTAGTCCGGAGACCGGAGTGCACATACGAGCGTGGTAGACGATCCTTCGTCATCGGACACCGCACGTACCTCGGCGAGGTCGGCGAACACCGGGGTGCCGAGGTCCCGGATCTCCACGCCGGTGGCAGCGCCGACGATCTCGGAGTCGCCGGTGGCGACCGGGTAGCCGCGGTCTGTCCAGCGGGCGAATCCGCCATCGAGCACGCGAGCACCGTCGTACCCGAAGGACCGCAGCACCAGCCACACGCGCGCGGCGTAGGCGCCGGTGAGCTGGTCGTACACGACGATGTCGTCCTCCGGGTTGAGGCCGAGTTCCGCTGCTGCCACGGATATCTGGTCGATGGTCGGCCGCGTGAAAGCAATCGTCGACGACGGATCGGAGAAGGCCGCGAACAGGTCGGCGAACCGGGCTCCCGCGATGTGGGCGGCGCGGAAGACCTCGTGACCGGGACCGAACACCGTCAACCCGGCATCGTCGACCGACCGCGCGATGCTCGCGTCGAGCACGACGACGGAATCGGCGTTGCGGTGCAGCCATTCCGCCGAGACGAGTGCGGAGTCGGCGCGGGTCACGCGCCGGCCTCGGCGACGCCCTTCACCCGGTTGCGCCATTCGCCACGTTCCGGACGGTTGAGACCGAGGTTCTCGCGCAACGTGTCGCCCTCGTACTCGGTGCGGAACAGGCCGCGACGCTGTAGTTCCGGCACCACGTGATTGGCGACGTCCTCGAAAGCCGCGGGCACATGGGTCGCCTGGATCATGAATCCGTCGGCGGCCCCGGCGTCGAGCCACTGCTCCATCGTGTCGGCGATGTCATCGGCCGAACCGATCATGTTGCCCTCGGTGCGCGCACCGTACCAGCGTCCGATCTCGCGGATGGACAACTTCTCGCGCTCGGCGAACTCCACGACCTCGCGGTAATGGCCTTCCACGCCAACCACTTCGAGCGACGGGAGCGGACCGTCGAGGTCGTACTTCGTGAGATCGACGTTGACGTGGTACGCCAAGCGGGACAGGCCGGCCTCGTGGTCGACGAGTTCGAAAAAAGCCTCGTGCTTGGCCATCGCGTCGCGGACGTCGGTGCCGACGACAGTGGTGGCGGCGGGCAGGATCTTGAGCTGCTCGGGATCCCGGCCGTGGGCGGCCGCGCGCCGCTTCATGTCCTGGTAAAAGTCAACGGCACTCTCGAGCGACTCGTGGCTGCAGAACGCGACGTCGGCCCAGCGGGAGGCGAAGTCGCGTCCCGTCGGCGACGCGCCGGCCTGCACGATGACCGGGTATCCCTGCGGCGGCCGGGGCACGCCGAGCGGCCCCTGTACCTGGAAGAAACGGCCCTTGTGGTCGATCGCCTCGACCTCCTCGGGACGAGCGAAGCGGCCGGACTCCTTGTCGTGGATCAGCGCGTCGTCGGACCAGGAATCCCACAGGCGGGTGGTCACCTCGAGGAACTCCTCGGCCCGCGCATACCGCTCCTCGCGATCGGGCAGCTTGTCCTGGTTGAAGTTCTGCGCCTCCGCATCCTGAAAGCTGGTGACGACGTTCCACCCGGCGCGTCCGCCACTGAGGTGATCGAGCGTACCCATGGACCGCGCGAGGTTGTACGGCTCCTGGTAGCCGGTCGACATCGTCGCGGCGACACCGAGCCTGGTGGTCACCGAGCTCATCAGGGTGATAACCGTCATCGGGTCCAGACGCGGTGTGCCGGTACCGAATTTGACCGCCGGCTCGAAGGAGTCGCCGAGACTGCGCGGTACGGCGAGCGCGTCGGGCACGAACGCCACGTCGAACTTGGCGTCTTCGAGGACCCGGGCGATGTGCAGATAGTGCTCCGCGGTGAGGAAGCCGTCCCCGGCGTCGGGATGCCGCCAACCGACCGTCCCCTGCGGGCCGGCATTCATGAATGCGGCCAGGTGGATCTGCTTACGGGACATGTCATTCGCTCCTTTGCGACTGATCTGCGGTTGACGATGGGCGGGGCGCGTCTGCCTCGTCAGAGAGTGGAGAGTTCGTCGAGGAAGGCCACGGCGAACCATCCGGTGCCGGTGGTGCGAGTACCTGCCCGCTCCCCCGCCGCGGCGAATGCGGCGTGCGCGGTGCGTGCTGCGGTGAACGGATCGACGACAGCACAGTACGCCGCGCTGAGTGCACCGAGGCTGCAACCGGTGCCGGTGACCTGAGGCATCTTCGCGTCACCGCCCATGACCGAGGTCGCCCGGCCCGACGGTTCACAGATGTAGTCGACCTCGCCGGACACCGCCACCACCGCGTCGAGGCGGACGGCCAGGTCCTTGACGGTGTCGATGACCTCCGAGGAGTCGAGCGTCGAGTCGACGCCGCTGCCGCCGGCGCCGCCGGCCAGTGCCGAGATCTCGCTGGCGTTGCCGCGGATGATCGACGGCTTGTACTTCAACAGCGACGTCAAGATCTCGTCGTATTCGCCTGCCCCTGCGCCGATGGCCACGGGATCGAACACCCACGGGGTGCCCGCCGTATGCGCGGTCGCGGCGGCCTCCTCCAAGGCCTCTGGAGTCACCGACGACATCAGGGCTGCACCGTTGATCCAGACCGCGCCCGCCCCGGCGGGGAACGCAGCGGTGAAGCCGGGAGCCGCCCCGATCGCGGGACCCGCACCCAGCGCGAGCAGCACGTTCGCGCTCAGGTTGGCCGCAACGTAGTTGGTCAGGCCATAGATGAACGGGGCCTTCTCCCGGAGGCTCGCGATGGCAGTCTTCACATCGGGCGACTCGATCGTCGTCGTTTCCATCGGTACTGCTCCTCGCACTTCGCACTCCGGGACTAGAACTGCATTTAGTTGTATACAGTTGGATGCGAGCCGAGCCAGCCAGTTCGTAGTTAAACTCAGCCCGGTTTCAACACATGCCACGTGCCTCACGGCGACTCCCGGCACAGTGGGCGACGGTATACGGCACGCGTGACCTCACCCCCGACGACCGGCGTGCTGCTGTCTGTGTTCGCCGTTCTGCTCCTGGCCTTCGGCGCCGACTTCCACTTCTCCCGGCGGATCGCGAAACGCCACAAGCTCTCGGCGCGGATCTTCATGACGGTCAACGTGTCGGCGAGCTCGCCACGGCTGTCGCCCTGGTCCTGACATGGGTCGCTCTGTGGAGTCCGGCGGCGTGGGAACGGATCGACAACCTCCTGGTCTTCGGACCTGGCACGGTGGCGATGCTGTGTGTCGTGATCCTCACGGTCGAGACGGTCCTCTCCCGCACGTCGGATGCATGGCGGGGCCATGGGTTTCGACAGGCTCAACCGGCAGAACAACCCCGCCCAACCGGCAGAACAACCGCGCTCAACCGGCAGAACAACCCCGCCCAACCGGCAGAACAACTCGATCCTCGAACTCCCGGCGGGGGGTCACCGGCCGACCGGGACCAGCTCGATCGTGAGGTCGAAATGGTTGATCGCGTGCGGCATCTCGGTGACCCCCGACCGCACGCGCGGCGACAGGACGTTGTCGCGGAAACGGTACTGACGCAGCAATTCTGCGATCACCAGAGAACTGAACAGCATCACGACGTTGCGGCCCGGGCACTCCCCCGGGCCGTCGCTGAACGGCACGACACCGGCGAGGTCCTGCGCTCGACCGTCGAGCCAGGCGTCGGGAGTGAACTCCTGCGCGAAATCCATCGCCTCGTCGTCGCGCTGGAAGAACTCGCCGATGACGATCGTGGTGGCACCGGCCGGCACGACACCGCCGGCCCACCGCACGTCCCGTTTCGCCTCGCGCAGGATCGCCAGCGTGGTCGGCCACAGCCGCAGCGATTCCAGGACCGTCGCACGCACGACGGGGAGCCGGGGCGATCCGCCGGACTCGCCGGCGCGAGCGTCCTCCCGCGCCCGTTCGCTTGCGTCCGGATGGGCGGCGAGCAGGGCGAGCGAACGGTGCACGGCGACCGCCACGGCGTCGAAGGCGAAGAGCCACTGGGGAATCTGACCTACGGGGTCGGCATCGGTCCGGTCGTCGACCGGCGCATCCCGGATGGCGCCGGCCAAAGAATCCTGTGGCGCTCGGGCGACGAGTTGTTCCAGACGACGCCGGAAGCGCGAGTAGGTCGACTTGCGGCGCGGGAACGCGTACGCCCAGTTGGCATCATGACGCAGCACCGTGAGCAGATCGGTGACCTCTTCGTCGTCACGCGCCGCGTCGCCGAAGACGAGTCGACGCACCATCCGCCAATGGGATACGACATACCGATCCCAGGTGAGTTGTCCGTCCGGACACGAGGCGACGAGGTCGTCGACCTCGGACCGGACGATCTCCGCGCACCGAGCATGGAGCGAGTGGACAGGCGAGCTGGTCTGCAGCGCAGACTCGTTCAGCTGTCGACGCACCCGACGACGCTCTCCGTCGGAGATCAGGACTCCGGTCGGCTGGAACCTTCCCACCGCCGCCACCTTCTCCCGGGTCGCCGAGGTGAACGGGTCGGGGGTCGCGGCGAGGATCGTCTGGACCGCGATCGGACGCAGGGCCACGACCATGGCTCGCGGGAACCGCAGGCGCAGCGCGTCGGCCTCGTATCTCTCGCGGATGTCATCGAGGATCCGGGCCGCACGTGCGTGGGTGTCCAACCGCCCGCCGAGGCGCACCAACGCTTTGCGCCTGGCGAGGACCCCTTCGGACACGATCGGCGTCAGCACCCCGCCGATGATGCGTGCGGTGTCCAGCACGCCGGCGGTGGCGAGGCGCGGCGCAGGCGCGGTTTCGCGATCGTCGGTCCCTGGCGATGACGGCAACGGCTCTCCCTTCGTCGAGTACCTTGCTCGCAGGGCACATCGATCCCTGCCTGCGGCAGCCACATGAGATGCTGCCGCGGGCAGCGGGTACCCGCGCACAAGCGCGGCAAAACGAAGACTTCCGGCTCCGCAGACCCGTCAGCTGGTCGAGAGCGAGGCATCGAGCCGGCGGTGGCCGTCCCGGACGAGAACACCGTCGCCATCGACTCGAGTGACGTCACCCCACGGAATCAGAAATGATGTGATCCCGGCACCAGCGCTCCGGCCACGCCAGCTCCAGGTCCTCCTGAGACTCCTCGAGGTCGACCGTCACATCGATGTCGCGCACGCGGTCGATCGGGATGCGATCGAGCTCGTCGACATGCGGTCCCCCGCCGAGCATGCGGTACAGCAGGGCACGACCACTGAGGAGCTGCCGAGACGTGGGGCGGCCCGTCGTCGCGGATCTCGATCTCGACATCGTCGACGACACCAATCGGCACCCCGTCCCGGTCATGGATCTGCCTGTCCAAGAAGTGGATTCGAACATCGATCGTGGTGCGTCGGGACACCTTTCGACTCGCGTGCGAACGACCACCTGCCCCCACGGAGGCTGCAACAGGAAGAAGGCCACCCCGAAAGCCGCAAGGCACAGCCCCACCAAACCGGTCACGTTCTCCATGACCTTGAAGTTGTTGCGCCACCCGATGATCCACACGGCAAAGGCGGCTATTCGAATCGTGTGACAGCGCGGGACGACACCAGCACGCGGGTGGCCTCCGCGATGGCGGCTTCTACACCGGCGCGCATGGGTTCGTCTGCCGCGTCGTCGATGTCGAGATTGACGACGGTTCCGTGCGCCGAGAGCGACTGCTCGATCATGTCATCGAGCGGAACCCGGACGTACTGGGTCGTGGCATCTCCGTCAGCCCAGAGCATCACCCCCTGGTGTGCGGAGGCGACCGCGCTGACCACATCGCCGGACGAATGCGAGAGCTCGGCGGTCGCGCCACCCACGGCCATCCGGTGGCCGAAACGCCGGGCGTGCATACATCCCGCGTCGATGGGTACCCGTTCGCCGAACGCCGCACAGCATCGACACGACCACCATCGCGAGGACTGACGATGAGCACCGACGATCTTTCCGTGCAGTCGACGCACCGGGAGCCGGCCACCGTTCTGGAAGTGTCCGGTGTCCTCGACTCCGACAGCTACCTGCATGTGCGGGACGCCATCGTGACGGCGGCCTCCAGCGCACCGGGATGCCTTGTCATCGACATCCGCGCACTGACAGTGCCGGCGCCGTCGGCGTGGAAAGTGCTGACCAGTGCCGCGTGGCTCATCCGCCCACCACGATCCGTCGCGACATCGGTTCGCCGATCGCCGCGGCACGGGCGGCCGTTGCGGATGCAGTCGGCAAGTGGGACCGCGATTTCGTCTCGCTGGCACTCGTGCTGACCACCGTCCTGGTGCGAAATGCCCTGGTGCACACGTCTGCCGACCCCGAGATCGCGATCGAGGTGCGCGGCTCCGACCAGCTGTTCGTCGCCGTCAGCGATGACAGCTCGGACGTCCCCGCGCGAGTCGAGGACGAGCACGGTCATACCCGGGCCGCGTCCGGACTCGCGGTGCTCACCACGTTGAGCCGCCAGTGGAGCTACACGCCCCGCGGAACCGGCAAGACCGTATGGGCCGTGATCGGACCGGAAGAGGTCGCGCGTTTCACCGATCCCGAGCGTGAGGTCTGACTCAGCCGGCGAGCAGCGCCACTATCGCCCGTGCGAGACCGCGGCGCGCCAGTTGCTGATCCTGGAAGCTGCCCAGTTGCTTCTCCGACACCAGACCTCGCATCGCCCCGGGCAGGAATGCCGCGACCTCGCGAACCCGGTCGGGATCGACGTCGAGATCGGCGAAGGCCCGCTGACAGGAGTCGGTCCACGACGGCCCCCACGAGGCGAGCTCGGCCGCGGCCTTGGGGAACAGCCGCCGCAGTTCGTCAGGATCCCGCGGAAGGGCGGCCCGCAGCGTCTCGATGGCGCGCGACTCGGGGGCCGTCAGCCCCTCGTACATGAGGTCGATGATCGCCTCCACCCGTTCCGCCAGTGGCGCTTCGGGTTTCACACTGACCGGGAGGTCGCCGCGTTGTTCGGCGGTCCGATGCAGCACGGCCGCCCAGAGACCGTCGATGTCGTTGAACTGGTACTTGATCGCACCCCACGTGGCCCCGATGTCCTTGGCTATCCGGTTGCCGGACACCGACGACGGGTCGCCGGAGGCCAGCGAGCTGATCGCGGCGTCGAGCATCGCGTCGCGGGTGGCCTGCCCACGACGATTCGCACGCCGCGCACCGCGCACCGGCGTACCGGTCGGGGTGCGGGCGTCGACGGGTGCCATGATCGCCGATGGTAGCCGCTCGGGCGTTCAGCCCTGGCGTTCGGCGGCGACGAGTTCACGGACGGCCGGCGCCACCTCGTTCGCGAACCTGGCCAGATCGTCAGGATCATCGGTGGCCAGGACGTATGTGCTCATCCCGAGGGTGACCGTGAGATCGGTGAGCTGCTCGGCCCACTGCGCAGGGGTGCCGGCGAGTAGTCCGTCGCCGGAACCGAAAGTACCCGCGATGTTGTAGATCCGGGTGATCTCCGCGGGGTCACGACCGGCCGCACGGGCCGCATCGTCGATGACCATCGATTTTTCGGCGATCTGGTCCGGCGGGACGAACTGCAGGCTGGGAACCCAGGCGTCGGCGACTTCTCCGGTCAGTCTCAACATCCGGGGACCCAACGCGCCGAGCCAGATCGGGATGTCGTGAGCTGGAGCGGGTCCGGCGTGCAGACCGTGGACGGGATAGAACTCGCCGTCGAGATCGACTGTGCCACCGGACCAGAAGGCCCGCATCACGGTGATCGCCTCGGCCAGCGCGTCGACCGCCTCGCCCGGCGACCGGCGGGGCCCGCCCGCGGCGACCACACCGTCCCAGAATGCCCCGGCACCCAGACCGAGTTCGGCGCGGCCCCCGGTCAGGATGTCGAGGCTCGCCGCCGCCTTGGCCAGCATCACCGGCGGACGCAGTGGCAGGTTGGCGACGTTGGGCGACAACCTGATCGATGTCGTGCGCGCGCCGATGACGGACAACAGTGTCCAGGTGTCGAGGAAGCGTCGCTGGTAGGGATGGTCCTGCACGCTGACGAGGTCGAGACCCGCGTCCTCGGCGGTGCCGACAAGCCGCAACAGGTCGTCGGCGCGGTCGGCACGTGGACTCGGAAAGAACCCGAAGCGCAACGGTTGTCCGTAGTCGGTCATGACGTCTCCGTATCGGCGAACCGGGGAGTGACTCCGGGACGACTCAGCTCGCGGCGCCCTCCACCTCCGGAGGAGTCGAGACCGAGTACATGACCCGGTGGATCTCCGCGGTGAAGTCCTCGGCGGCCTCGATGTTGGAGGCATGGCCGGTGTCGAACACGACGAGCTGGTCGAGATATCCGCGGATCGAGAGCGTGTGCGCGATGCGCTGGGTCATCGCATGGGGAAGCAGCAGGTCGTGGCGGCCGCCGATGACCGTGGTGGGTACCGTGATCGCTTCGGCCCCCACCGGACCGAGGGCCAGTTCGACGAGCGCGACCGCAGCCTTCGCCCGTGCCGCAGGGCTGCAGGAGCGGGTCATCGCGAGCACGAACGCGGCATGGTCGATGGTCGCCGCACGACCGTTGAGTATGCGGGTCCGGACGAGACTCCGCGCGACCCGGCCTCCGGGAAACGGGAACGGTATGGCCAGAGCGGCCTGGCCGAGCCAGAGCGGAGCCTTGAGCGGGTTGTTGAGCAAGGGCAGGACGCGGGTCTCGGCAGCTATCCCGCCCCACGTCGTGTTTGCGAGAACCAATGCCGCAGCACGCTCTTCGACCCTGTCTTGATGACGGTGAGCCCAGGCCTGCACGGTGATGCCACCCATGCTGTGGCCGACGAAGACAGCTTTCGACGAGTCCGGCACGGCCTGCTCGACCACCGTCTGCAGGTCATCGGCCAGGACATCGGCGTCGAATTTGCGCTTGCCCCAGGTGCTCTCGCCGTGGCCGCGCTGGTCGTAGGCGATGACGTGGTAGCGCTCGGCGAGGGCGTTGATCTGCGGGTTCCAGTATTCGATGCAGCACGACCACCCGTGGATCAGCACCAGCACCGGCGCCTCCGCCGAACCGTAGTGGTGGACCCGGAGCCGGGCACCGTCGTCGGTGAGCGCCCACGAGGTGCGCTCGGGCTCGCGCGAGTTGAACAGCGCGTTCTCGTACTGTTGGCTACGCAGCCGGCGGCGAGCCTCGGCTGGTCGGACCAGACCGGTCAACAGCGCTCCGGCCGCGGCCAATCGTGCAACGCCCAACGCGCCACCTGCGTTCATCTCGGCCTCCCGACGTCATCACTGTAACTCGCGTCATAGTACCGGCTGATGATACAAACCGGCGCCCAGCGTTCCAACAGTTTCGTTTGAAGAATTGTTTGACACACGAGTAACCAAACCAGGCGGCACTCAAACCACCACGAGAACACCGTCTCGGAGACTTTTCACAGAGCCCTCTTGCATTCTGGGCCGGCCGGTCCTACCGTGACCGCATGGCGAGAACGCCGCTGTCGATGACACCCACCGGGTGGTTTCAGGTCGCATGGTCGACGGAGATCGCCGTCGGCACCGTGCGCACGATGAAGTACTTCGGACGCGAGATGGTCGCGTGGAGATCGCGGTCGGGACATATCTCCGTCTTCGACGCCTACTGCGAGCACCTCGGCGCCCACCTCGGTCACGGCGGCCACGTGGAGGGCGAGAACCTGGTGTGCCCCTTCCACGGGTGGGAGTGGAACCGCGAGGGCCGCAACGTCTGCATCCCGTACGAGAACCACCCCAACAAAGGCCGGCGCATCCGCAGCTACCGGGTCGTCGAACGCAATGAGGCGGTGTGGATCTGGCACGACGTCGACGGACGGCCACCGTACTTCGACGTTCCCGACATCTTCGCCGACTTCGACAGCGACAACGGCGGGGGGACCACCGCCGCCGACTACTATCCGCCGGTTCCCGCGGCGACACTGTTCCGGCCGGGGCTCGAGATCCACCCGCAGTACATCATGGAGAACGGCGTCGACTTCGCCCATTTCAAGTTCGTCCACAAGACGCCGTTCATGCCGGACTTCACCCGGCACGACTTCTCCGGACCGGTGTCCTACGTGGACTTCACCATCGCCTTCGATGAGGGCGCGACCCTCGAAAGCGCCACCAGCGGAGTCGAATCCATCAACGCCGGCCTCGGCTGCTCGGTCACCAAGAGCTGGGGCATGGTCGACAACCGCACGATGCCCGCCGTGACCCCCGTCGACGAGCACACCTCCGACGTGCGGTTCACCGTCTGGATCGGACGCAAGCCCGGCGAGGAGAACGGCGAGATCACCCGGTACGGAAAGACGATGGCCGACCTGGTGATCGAACAGTTCGCCGCCGACATCGACATCTGGGCACATCAGCGCTATTCCGATCCACCTGCGCTGTCCCGCAAGGAGTTCGACGGCTTCACCGCACTGCGGCAATGGGCCCGGCAGTTCTATCCCGACGGCGGCGCGTCGGCCGACGAGTTCGTCCGCATCCGGCGCTCCGAACTCGATGCCCTCCGCGCGGCAGCGCATACCGATTCCCGCGCGGCAGCGCAGCCGTGATCCCAGCCCGCCCCGAAAGGATCTCACCGATGACCACACCCGAGCGAGTCCGGGTCTTCCAGGTCGCCACCGGCAATCTGGGCACCGAGATGATCGATCGAATCCGCAATCATCCCGACCTGGAACTGGTTGGCCTGCACTGCTATACGACGGACAAGATCGGCCGGGACGCCGGTGAGATCGTCGGCATCGGGCCGGTCGGGGTGATCGCGACCGGGACGGTCGAGGAGATCATCGCGGCACGGCCCGACGTGCTCACGTTCCACGGCGTGTTCCCCGACGAGGATCTGTACGTTCAGATCCTCGAGGCCGGGATCAACATCGTGACGACCGCCGACTGGATCACGGGCTTCCACCGGGACACCAACCATCCGCACCACTCCGGACGAAAGGTCAGCGAGGTCATCGCCGAGGCCTGCGCGAAGGGCGGCGCGACCTTCTACGGGACCGGGATGAACCCCGGCCTGGCCCAGATCCTCGGGATCGTGCACACCGCCGACGTCGCCGAGATCGAGAACGTCACGGTCACCGAGTCGGTGGACGTCTCCTGCCATCACTCGGTCGACACGTGGAAGGCGGTCGGCTACGGCCTGCCCGTCGACGACCCGAGCATCCCGGACTCGTTGTACAAGTACACCGCCGTCTTCGCCGACTCCGTGTATCTCATGGCCGACGCCTTCGATCTCGAACTCGACGAGGTCACGTTCTCCTACGAATTGGGCGCCTGCACCAAGGACGTCGACCTCGGCTGGTATCAGCTCCCGGCCGGGTCACTGGGCGGCAGCTACATCAAGTACCAGGGCATGGTCGACGGTGTGCCTCGCGTCGAGTCCCACCTGGAATGGCAGATGACGCCGCACACCGACCCTTCGTGGAACATCCAGGCCTGCTACATCACCCAGGTCACCGGCGACCCCAACATCTACTCCAAGCACATGATCTTCCCGCGCAAGGGATTCGACCTGTCCAAGCCGGAGAACTTCGCGTCGATCGGCATGACCGTCACCGGCCTGCCCGCACTCAACTCGATCCGGTCGGTGGTCGCGGCCCCGCCCGGGATCGTGACCAGTGCCGACCTTCCGCTTCGGAGCTTCGCCGGCCGCTTCACGTTGTGAGTCGGTGCGGGATCGGTGTCGACCTCGGCGAACCCACCCTCGAGAATCCCTCCCTCGAGACTTCTTCGGGAATCCCCTTCAGCCGAGGTCGATACTGACGCCGGTGAGCTCCGCGCCGATGTCCCACAACCGCTCCGCGACCGCGCGATCCTTCGCCTTCGGCGACGGTTCGACCAGTACCGGCGGACCGGCGAGACCGAAACTTCCGGTGGGGCCGTAATACTGGCCTCCCGAGACCTTCGGGTCGGTCGCTGCACGCAGGATGGGCAACGCACCCTCGGGCGGGTCCATGATGAACCGATCGGTGAGCCACCGCAGCGACGGTGCGTGATAGGCCCACTGCAGGAACTTGTTCTGCTCGCGCATCACGCCGGTCCTCGTGCCACCGGGATGGGCGGCGAGTGAGATCGCTTGGAGCCCCGCTGTTCTCAGCCGACGGTCGAGTTCGAGTGCGAACAGCATCTGGGCGAGCTTGGCGCGTGAGTACGCACCGGCGCTGGTGAACGTGCGATCCATCGGAAGATCGGAGAAGTCGATGGTGCCGGCGCGGTGCGCGTGACTGCCGACGGTGACGATCCGCGCGGCGTCGGTCGCGAGGAGCCGGTCCATCAGCAACCCGGTGAGCGCGTAATGACCGAGGAAGTTGGTACCGAAGTCCATCTCGAAACCGTCGGGGGTCAGGTCGCGCTGCGCGCGCATGACGCCGGCGTTGTTCACCAGTACGTCGATGCGGGGGTGGCGTCGCCCGATCTCCTCGGCGGCCGCGCGGACGGAGTCGAGACTGGCGAGGTCGAGGTCGACGATCTCCAACTCGGCACCCGGGACCTCTGCGACGATGTCATCGCGCGCGACGGCCGAGGTCTCGGGGTTGCGGCAGGCCAGCACGACGGTGGCGCCGAGGGTGGCGAGCCCGCGCGCGGCTTCCCGGCCGATCCCTCCGTTGGCGCCGGTGACCACGGCCACCCGCCCGGTCTGTGGCGGCGCGTCGGTCAAGGTCCAACCCGTCTTCACGTGCTCCCCCTCTGCGTTCCGGCACAACAGACGCTGTTGTTCGTATCACATCTCATGTGACATATCCGGGCCGGGTGTCACACGCGACCGCACCCCGACTGCGTCCGGGAACGCGATCGGGGTGCGGATCGACTGGTGGTCAGCGCAACGGAATCGGGACGTCAGACCGTCACGGCCGCCGGTGCGGCGCTGCTGAACCGTCCGGCCGGCGCGAAGCGGGCGAGGACCTGATCATGCGGCTCTGCCACCGCAGTGATGAAGCCCTCGACATCCTCGCGGGTCCGCAGACCGAGCAGCGGATTGGGGTCGGAGAGCAGGCCGAACAGCGCCTGAGCGATGGCCGGACTGACTGCGGCTGCCGGAAACGACAACTCCGCGTGCGTCGCGTAATCGGGATCGCCCAGGAAGAGGCGGGTGACCTCGACGGCGGCGTGGCCGCGACGCTCCCAGTGCTTCTCGAACTCTTCCGCCAGCCAGTCCGCGGTGAACTCACCGTCGTGCGCACGGGCGGCCTTCACCAGCTCGGCAACCTGGATGACCGTGTTCTGCGCCCCCTGGCCGGCGACCGGGTCGACGGCGATGGCGGTGTCGCCGATGGCCGCGACCGGATGTCCGCTCGTGGTGGTTGCCACGGCCTGACGCACGGTCGGGGTGACCGCACCCTTCAGCCACGACACCGGATCGGACTCGATGACGTCGAGCTGCTCGATGACGGGAGCGTCCTCGGGGAAGAACTCCTGGAAGATCCCGGCAATCGTCCGGCGGGCGGTCACCGCGTCGTGGACGTCGTCGATGCGCGGGGCCCATGCACCCGACGGCTTGGCGAACACGATGAACGACCAGGTCGCGCCGACATCCTTGTGCAGGAACGGAGGCCCGCCACGATGATCGCGGCGGATCGTCGTGTCGTCATGTGTTTCTCCCCTGATCGGTTGCATGCGCTGACTGCGTCGATGACTGGGAGACAGGGTGCCGGGGGGATCGTCGCGGCTGAAGGTTTAGACGCAGCACGAACGAATGTGTGGTCGGCGCTGCTCGGCCACCGGAGGGAGGGGCGGGGCTACTTGCGATTCACCCGATGTCTCTCGTAGATCACCTGATCGCCGAACACCCGCGTCTCGACGAGATCGAGGTCGACCCTCGCGGTGACCGGCGGGAAGAACGCCGTACCGCCGCCGACCACGACCGGGTAGCGGAAGACGCGGAGTTCGTCGACGAGGCCCTGCTCGAAGGCCTGCGACGCCAGGTCGGCACCGCCGATCTCGACATCACCGTCGGTCGAGCCGACGACCTCGGCGATCTCGTCCGCCAATGGACGTCGGGCAAGTCTGGCGTTGCCCTCGACGCTGTCGAGCGTGCGGCTGAACACCACCTTGGGAAGTGCCGTCCACAGGTCGGCGAAGGCGATGCTCGCCTCGTCGTGGCGCATCGCCGGGTCGGTTTCCCAGACCCGCATCGTCTCGTACAACCGGCGTCCGAGGATCTCCGCCCCGAGTTCGCGTATCCGGTCGGTGTGGAATTCGAAGAGTTCGTCGTTCGGCACCGACCAGTTGAAGTCGCCGTCACGGTCGGCGACGAAACCGTCGAGCGAGAGGCCCATCGAGAAGAACAGCATGCAACTCCTCACACTGCGGTTTGCGGGGGTCCTCCGAGCGTACGGCCGTATTCCGAGGTCGTCGCGGCAAATCGCCAACCTGCGAACCACCTGTGCGTCCGCCGACACCCGCCGCAGGGGCGGCGTGGCCGGGCCGCCGGCAAGTACCATCGCCCTCTGTGCGCACGCCCGTTCCCGAAGTGACCCCGGTCGTCGCGACGCCCAACGAGGACGCCGCGACCGGTAACACCTCGGGCTATCGGCTCGACCTCGACGGCCTGCGCGGCATCGCGATCGCGCTGGTCGCGGTCTTCCACGTCTGGTTCGGCCGGGTCTCCGGCGGCGTCGACGTCTTCCTGACGCTGTCCGGCTATTTCTTCGTCGCGTCGCTACTCAAGCACGTCCTCGCGACCCAGCCGGTCTCGGCGTCCTGGGGCGCCGCGATCAATCCGTGGCCGCGCTTCTGGCGCCTCGTCCGCCGGTTGCTGCCCGCACTGCTCCTGGTCCTGGCGTTCGTCGCGGCGATGATCGCGCTGGTCATGCCCACCACGCGGTGGGGGCCGCTGGGTGCCGAACTGCAGGCCAGCGCCCTGTACAACCAGAACTGGCATCTCGCCTTCGAGTCACAGGACTATGCGGCCGCCGACTCCGCGAACAGCCCGATGCAGCACCTCTGGTCGATGTCGATGCAGGGTCAGTTCTTCCTGCTCACGCTGCTGTGCGCGCTCGCTCTCGGTGGTGTGTTGCGCGCGCTGTCTGGCCGGATCGCCTTCTTCCGCCGGCCTCAGGTCGTGCGCGGCGTCGTCGGGTCGGCGCTGCTGGGCGTCGCGCTGGTGTCCTTCGCGTGGGCCAACTACCGCCACGGCATCAACCAGCCGTTCACCTACTACGACACCGTCGCCCGCCTCTGGGAGCCGCTCGCCGGCGGTCTGCTCGCGGTGTGGATGCCGAAGCTCGCGCTGTCCGCCCGGATGCGGAACCTGCTGAGCATCGTCGCGCTCGGTCTGATCATCACCTGCGGCTGGTGGATCGCCGGAGTCCAGGAGTACCCCGCGGCGTGGGCGCTCGTGCCCGTGGGCGCGACGCTCATCCTGATCTGGGCCGGCTCTCCGGCCACCGCCCGCCCGGCCGCGGGACAGGCCCCGGTGAGTCGCGGGCTCGCGCATCCTCAGCTGGTCTGGCTCGGTTCCATCGCCTATGCGCTCTACCTGTGGCACTGGCCGCTGCTGATCTTCTACATGGCCTGGCGCTACCAGGATGAGGTGTCCTGGCTCGAGGGCACCGGAATCCTGGGCGTCTCCGTGCTGATCGCCTGGCTGACCACCAAGTACGTCGAGGCACCGCTGCGTTCCGGGTCGTTCCGGCGCACGAAGACCGACAAGGCCACGACCGTCGGCAAGCCTGCGACCGTCGAGAAGACGACGCCCGGAAAGCCGACCAAGCCGGGATTCCAGAACTCGCGCGGCTACCGCCGAACTCTCCTCGCGGTTCTGTTGGTCATCAGCGTTGCCGCCGGCAGCGCCGCGGTGACCTGGCAGCGCGACGCCGCGAACGCAACCCTCGACACCGAGAACCTCGACCCTCGCCTCTACCCCGGCGGTCGCGCCTTCCTCGACGGTGCGCCGGTCCCGAAGGTGACCGCCCAGCCGAGTCCGGACGTGGTCGACATGGACTGGCCGATCACCTCCTACGACTCCATCATCAGCGGCTGGAAGGACCCGACGATCAAGGTCGGGTACTACGGCGACGTGACCGCCACCCGCACCATCGCCCTGGTGGGCGGTTCACACGCCGAGCAGTGGATCACCGCGCTCAACGAGATCGGCAAACGGCACAACTTCCGCGTCACGACGTACCTCAAGGTGGGCTGTGCGCTCACCACCGAGCACGTCTTCACCTGGTTCGGCCAGAAGTACTACCAGTGCAACGACTGGTCCCGACGGGTGATGGACCGCCTCGCCGTGGACAAGCCGGACTACGTGTTCACCACCTCGACTCGTCCGCCCGAGGGATCCGCCAGGGGCGACAGCGTGCCCAAGGACTACAAGGAGATCTTCGCCCAGTTCCGCGATCGCGGTCAGAAGGTCATCGGCATCCGCGACAACCCGTGGTCGACCGGCCAGCTCAAGCCGCCGGAGTGCCTCGCCAGCGGTCGCAAGCCCGAGGTCTGCGGCGTCTCGCGCGCACAGGCCATGGCGCCGACCGACCCGGCCGCCACTCTGGCCGACGAGTTCCCGAACATGACGTTCCTGGACTACACCGACGCGATGTGCGACGACACCTACTGCCCGGCGGTCGTCGGGAACATCTTGATGTGGCACGACTTCCACCATCTGTCCGCGACCTTCGTGCGCAGCCTCATCCCGGCGATGGAAGCGGATCTGCAGAAGACGACCGGGTGGTGGTGAAGCGGCCTCACGCGGACCGCGGGTCAGGTGCTCAGGCGCTGGGACGGAAGTGCACCGGACGCCGCTGCCGGTAGGTGATCCGATCTCCCGGGGCGCCTGCCCATTCCGGTTCGGCGCGGACGGTGAGGTCAGCCGCCGCGCCGTGCTCATCACCATCGGCAACCGGCAACACCGACAGCCCGACCTCGATGTGATCACCGCACGGCGTGACCGCGAGCACTCTCCCGTGACCGCGGTCGGCGCCGTCGGAACCTTCCGTGCTGTCTCCGTTGCCGGTGCCGGTCACGATCTCCAGATCCCCCGGCCGCAGCAGCACCGTGCCCGGCCCACACGCCGGTTGACGCAACCGCAGCACGCCGGCACCACACTGCACGTGGTCGCCGCGAGCCTCGCCGGGGAGTTCCGACACCTCGCCGAACATACGCGCGACCTCGACGTCGACCGGTTCGAGGTAGATCCCTTCCGGGGGACCCACCTGCCGTACCCGCCCGGCCATCAGCACGACGATGCGGTCGGCCATCGACATCGCCTCTTCACGGTCGTGTGTGACGAGTAGGCCACTGGCGCCCTCGGCCAGAATGGTGTCGCGGACATGACGGCGCAGGCGCGTGCGCAGCTGCGCATCGAGGGCGGAGAACGGCTCGTCGAGACCGATCACCGCCGGGCGGGGGGCGAGCGCCCGTGCCAATGCCACCCGCTGCCGCTGGCCGCCGGAGAGCTCGCTGGGACGGCGCGCACGCAACTCGCTGAGCCCGACGACGTCGAGCAACTCGGTGATCCGCGGTGCACGGCCAGGGGTCCGGCGCCACCACGGCCCCAGCCCGAACCCGATGTTCCCCGCCACGCTCAGGTTCCCGAAGAGTGCACCCTCCTGCGGCACAAGGCCGAAGCTGCGCTTCTCGGTGGGCACATCGACACGACGTGTCCCGTCCGTTCGGACCGCGGCGACCTCGGTTCCGCCGATCTCGATGCGCCCCGACCGAATGGGCTCCAGACCGGCGATCGTCCGCAGCAACGTCGTCTTGCCGCATCCCGACGGCCCGATCACCGCGGTGATCGAACCTGCCGGCACCTCGAGCGACACGCCGTCGAGGACCGTCGTGTCGCCGAAGACGACCGAGATGTCCTCCACTCGCACTGCGTCATTCACTGACGTGTCACTCACCGACCACCGGCCTTTCCGAACAGCGCGGACAGTGCCGCGGTGGGTATCGAGGCGACGACGATGAGAACCAGACCCAGGACTGCCGCACGCCCGTAGTTCATGTCGTTGTTGAGACTCCACATGTCGGTCGCGAGGGTCCTGGTGCCGATCGGCGCCAGCATCAAGGTGGCGGGCAGTTCCTTGGCCACCGAGAGGAATGCCAGCGCCGCGCCGGCCAGGACGGCCGGCGCGAGCAGTGGCAGCTGGACGCGGACTGCGGTGGCCACCGGTCCCGCTCGGAGGGTCCGCGACACCTCCGCCATCTGCGGCGGGATCGCATCGACGCCGGAGCGGACCGGCCCCAGGCACACAGGTAGGAAGAGGACCGCGTAGGTCACGATGAGCATCGCCGCGGTCAGGTAGTAATCGGGCAGGAGCCGGGTGCCCAGGAACACCATGGACAGGGCGACCGTCACGCCGGGCAGCGTGTATCCGAGGTAAGACACCACCTCGACGGCGTCACCGGTCCGTGTGCGCGGCCGGGATACGAAGAACGCCAACGGCAGGGCCAGGAGCACGATCACCATCGCGGCCTGGACCGACAACTCCATCGTGGTGCCCGCATACGGCCCGACCCAGGCGAGCAGGTCGCCGAGATCGTCGAAGCCGAGTCGCTGGGATTCGCTGATCTCCGTGCACAACCCGACGACGGGCACACAGACGCCCACCATGACGACGGACGTGACGACACCCCAGGCCACCGGTCGGTCCTGGACCTGTCGCGCTCGCAGCGGCGTGGACCCGGAGTCGACGTCGCGGCGCATGCGGCGTTCGGCCACTGCGAGCACCACGGCGATCAAGGCGAGCACGAGACCGTACAAGGCGGCGACCGATCGGTCCAGGGTTCCGTTGTAGGCGTTGTAGATCCCCACCGTGAACGGCTCGAAGCGCACGATGGCAGGACCGCCGAAATCACTGATCGCGTAGAGCGCGACCAGCAGCCCGCCGGCAATCACGACGGGACGGATGCGTGGGAGCGTGACACGCAGGAACGCTCCGGCCGGTCCGCACCCGAGGGTGCGAGCGGCGTCCTCGTCCGCCCGTCCGGTCCCGGAGATCACCGCCATGACGGGCAGCATGACGAGGGGATAGCAGGCCAGGGTCAACACCAGCGCCGCGGCCCACAACCCTTCGAATCCGGGGAACAGTCGGACCCACACGAACCCCGAGACGTAGGACGGGATCGCGAGTGGTGCAGCCAGGAGCGCGATGACCACCGCTCGTCCGCGGCGGATGCCGTGGGCCACGCACCACGCCAACCCCACACCCACCACGATCGACGCACACGTCACGATGACCGCGAGTTGCGCCGTGCGCCAGAGCAGTTGCCCCGTGCGGGGCCGGAACAGAAGCGCGACCGCCTCATCGATGCCGATCCCCACAACCCGGATCACGAGGTAAACCGCAGGGGTGATCAGCAGCAACGCGATCACGACACTGACCGACCCCAACAGAATTCGTCCCGACCGCGTTCTCTGGCCGGGACGAATTCGGATGCGGGTCAACAGATCAGACAGCGCCGACCTCGTTCAGCAGTTTGTCGGTCCCCGCGACGTCGGCGAGCTCGTCGAGCGTGATCTGCGGCGGCGACAGCTGGTCCAGGGTCGGCAGCCCCGGGACCGGAAGCGGCTCGTTGCCGATCACCGGATATTCGCCGACCTCGGTCGCGAAGTACGTCTGGGTTTCGGGCGTCAGCAGCTGCCGGATGAACTCGAAAGCCTGCTCCTTGTCGGATGCCGTCTTCAGCACACCGATAGCCGCGACATTCACCAGCGCGCCGGGGTCGCCGTCGGAGAAGAAGTGGAGTCGACCGGGCACGTTCTCGATCCCCTTCTCCTGCACTTCCTGAACCCAGTAGTAGTGATTGGTGAGGCCCGCGGCGAGCTGACCGCTGTTCACAGCCTCGACGATCGGGCCGTTGCCGTCGAAGGACTTGGGGTCGTTCGCCAGAAATGCGGAGAGCCAGTCCCGCGCACCCGCGTCACCGCGGGTCAGTCGCAGAGCCGTCACGAAGGACTTGAAGGAAGCATTGGTCGGCGCATAGCCAACCTTTCCGCGCATCTCCGGTGCGAGCAGGCCGTCGATGCCGGCAGGCAGCTGGGCCGCGGGCAGCTGGCGCGGGTCGTAGATCAGCACACGCGAACGTGCGGAGGTGGACACCCAGGTACCCGTCTCGGACCGATAGGCCTCCGGGATGTTCGCGGCGATGTCGGCGGGCAGCGGCTCGAGCAGACCGGCGTCGGCAAGAGCACCCAGCTCACCGGCATCCTGCGCGAAGAACAGGTCGGCCGGCGACCGGTCGCCTTCCTCGAGAATCTGGGCGGCCTTCTTGTCGTACCCGGCTGTCACCGGGATCGTGCCCCCGATGCGCTCGACGAGCGGACCGACCAGCGACTCCGAACGACCCGAGTACAGGACCAGGGTCTCGTCGTCTCCCGATGTGTCGCCACCTCCACAGGCGGCGAGCAGTCCGGCCGCAACGATCGCCGCTGCGCCGATCGCGATCACTCGTCGGGCCCATCTCTTGGCTTCCACCTGTTCCACCCTTCTGTGGAGGTCATGCGGTCGACCCTGTCGCCCGCCAGCATGCGCAGCCTAACCTACGAAGCGTCGTCGACCCCAGCCGCGGTGGTTCAACTCAGCCGATCGCCGTCAGCAGCGCACGCGGACCCGCGAACACCGTCTCGCGAATGTGATTGCGCACCAATGTCCATGACGGACAATCACATTCAGCGACAACACCACGGGCGTCCACCCCTTCGCCGCGACACAGCGCGATGGCACGCCTCAGGTGGAAGTCCTGGGTCACGATGATCAGGCGCCGCACACCGAACACCTCCCGCGCGCGGCGGCAGCTCGCCGCGGTGTCGAACCCCGACGGGTCGTCGAGGATCACCTGCGCCGGTACACCCGCGGCTTCGAGGTACTCCCGCATCACCGCGGGTTCATCACCCGCCTCGGGAGAACCGTTGCCGGAATTGATGATTCGTATGGCACGACCGTCGCGATGCAGCTCCGACGCCGTGTCCAGCCGGCCGCGCACGTAGTCCCCTGGAGAACCGTCCTCGACGAGGGAACCGAGCACCAGGAGCGTGGAACCGGACGGCACCTGACCGGCGTCGAGAATCCGATCCGCAGACACGACGTACATCCACGTCGCCGAGACGGTGATCCACAGCTCGACGACCACCAGCAACACCGGCATGACGAGACGAGCTGCTGACCTCACCCGTACAACCTAGGTGCACGAACACATCTCACCCAAGATGACCATTCGACGCCCCTCCGGTGGTGACGGACCGATACTGGATACATCTGCCGCGCTCAGCCCGATGCGTAAACCGACAACCGTGGAAGAGAGTGTGAATGCAGTACATGCCGGTGACCTCGTCGATATTCCTGCTGGCCGAGACGCGCGAGCAGCCCATGCACGTGGGCGGGTTGCAGTTGTTCGTGCCGCGGGAGGGTCAGTCGTCGGCCGACCTCGCCGAGGAGGTCATCGCAGCCTTCTCCTCCTGTCGCGAGGTCCATCCGCTGTTCCGCAAGCGGCCGGCGTCCCCGGTCACGATCCTCGGCAACCTCGCCTGGACCTACGACGACGAGATCGACTTCGACTACCACGTCCGCCGTGCGGTGCTGCCGCGCCCGGGCCGCATCCGCGAGTTGCTGCGCTACGTGTCGCTGAACCACGGCACCCTGCTCGACCGGTTCCGGCCGATGTGGGAGATCCACGTCATCGAGGGCCTCGAGGACGGCCGCATCGCGCTCTACAGCAAGATCCACCATTCCATCGTCGACGGGGTGTCAGCGCTTCGCCTACTGCAGCGCATGCTCTCGCCGGACCCCGATGACCGATCCGGATCGGCACCCTGGGACCCCGCCCTCGCCGGGAAGAAGCGTCCGCGACCGGCACCGACGCTGCGGTCGCGGATCTCCGGAATCGCCGACGTCGGACTGCAGGTGGCCGGGCTCGTACCCGCGGCCGCGAAGGTGGCCATCGCCGGCCTACGGGAGCCGGACTTCGTGCCGCCGGTGCCTCGCGCCCCGCGAACCATCCTCGACGTGGCGATCGGCAGCGCCCGCCGCTTCGCCGCCCAGCAGTGGGAGATGGAGCGCCTACGTGCGGTCGCCGACGCCCTGGACATCACGCTCAACGACGTCATCGCCGCGATGTGCTCGGGTGCGCTGCGCTCGTACCTGATCGATCAGGATGCCCTGCCCGATTCCTCCCTGATCGCCGCCGTGCCCGTGTCGATGCACACCGACGGGGACAGCGACGGCAACGCCGTCACCGCGATCATGGTCGACCTGGCCACCGATCAACCCGATCCCGAACGCCGGCTCGACGCACTCGTCGCGTCGGCTCGCCAGGCCAAGAACGTCGTCCGTAGTCTGAAGCCACTGCAGGCACTCGCTCTCGGCGCGGCCAATTTCGCGCCGCTCGCCTTCGCGACCGTTCCCGGCTTCGTCCAATACGTTCCGCCGCAGTTCAACATCATCATCAGCAACGTGCCCGGGCCGTCGGAGCAGCTCTACTGGAACGGCGCCCGGCTCGACGGCGTCTACCCGGTCTCGATCGCGATGGAGGGCCTGGCGTTGAACATCACCGTGACCAGTTCGGCCGACCACGTCAACTTCGGCCTGATCGGCGCTCGTGCGCAGGTCCCGAGCCTGCAGCGGCTGCTCACCCACCTCGACACAGCCCTCGAGGAGCTGGAGAAGGTGGCCCGGGTCGGCTGACGCGGAGTGACCGCGGGGGCCAAATGGGATCCTCGACACCCTGACTCGACAGTAAGTTACTCGCGAGTACCATTCGATGTGAGATAGACCAGCGAAAATTAGGTCAACCTTGGCAGCGCGCCGACGGCGCGACGAATTACGGTTACCTGTAGTACACCGCCCTGTGGGAGAGCCCTGCGCACTCTGTGCGCTTCCTCTGTGGCGGACGACCTAGACGAAAGGCCGGTACGCGCCCGTGACAGCCACGACGATTGCCATCGGCACCACAGCAGCGGTGATCAGCCTCTTCTGTTGGTACTTGTTCCTCGGCGGCGTGGTGCGGATGTTCCGCACCATCAAACTCGGCCAGAAGGTCGACAGTTCCCGCTTCTGGCCGATAGGCCCGCGTCTGGGAACGATGATCAAGGAATTCATCGCCCACACCCGCATGGTGAAGTTCCGGACGGTGGGCTGGGCGCACTGGCTGGTGATGATCGGCTTCATGGGCGGCGCCCTGCTGTGGTTCGAGGCCTACGGTCAGTCGATCAACCCGGAGTTCCACTGGCCCCTCTTCGGTGACACCTTCGCGTGGCACCTCTGGGACGAACTGCTGGGCATCGGCACCGTGGTCGGCATCATGGTGCTGATCGTCATCCGCCAGATGAACCACCCGCGCGTACCCGAGCGGCTGTCGCGGTTCTCCGGATCACGCTTCGGCGCGGCCTACTTCGTCGAGGCCGTCGTCCTGCTCGAGGGCCTGGGCATGATCCTGGTGAAGGCATCGAAGATCGCGACGTACCACCACTCGAACGCGTACTCCGATTTCTTCACCATGCAGGTCGCCAAGATCCTGCCCGAGTCGCCGACCCTGGTGTCGATCTTCGCGGTCATCAAGCTGATGAGCGGCATGGTGTGGCTGGCCGTCGTCGGCCTGAACACCGACTGGGGCGTCGCCTGGCACCGCTTCTCGGCGTTCTTCAACATCTACTTCAAGCGTGAGGCCGACGGCGGCGTCGCCCTCGGTGCCGCCAAGCCGATGATGAGCCAGGGCAAGGTCCTCGACATGGAGACCGCCGACCCCGACGTCGACGCCTTCGGTGCGGGCAAGATCGAGGACTTCTCCTGGAAGGGCTGGCTCGACTTCTCCACCTGTACCGAATGTGGCCGCTGTCAGTCGCAGTGTCCGGCCTGGAACACCGGCAAGCCGCTGTCTCCGAAGCTGCTCATCATGTCGCTGCGCGACCACGGCAACGCCAAGGCCCCGTACCTGATGGCCGGTGGCCGCAAGGACATGGGCGGGGACGAGGTCGGCCTGGTCGACGCCGACGGCAACGTCCTCGAGGACAAGCTCAACGCGATCCCCGAGGCCGCTCGTGCCGAGGCATCCCGCAAGCTCGTCGGCGAGTCGAAGGGCAGGCTCGGCGGCGGCGAGGGTCTCGAGTCCGCGGACGGCGAATTCGATCCCGAGGCGCTGGGTGCGGTCATCGACACCGAGACCCTGTGGAGCTGCACCACCTGTGGTGCCTGCGTCGAGCAGTGCCCGGTCGACATCGAGCACGTCGACCACATCCTCGACATGCGTCGCTACCAGGTCCTGATCGAGTCGGACTTCCCCACCGAGCTGGCCGGCATGTTCAAGAACCTCGAGAACAAGGGCAACCCGTGGGGCCAGAACGCCTCCGCGCGTACCGCCTGGATCGACGAGATGGACATCGACATCCCCGTCTTCGGCAAGGACGTCGAGTCGTTCGAGGGCTTCGAGTACCTGTTCTGGGTCGGCTGCGCCGGCGCCTACGAGGACCGCGCGAAGAAGACCACCAAGGCGGTCGCCGAGCTTCTCGACATGGCCGCGGTGAACTTCATGGTTCTCGGCGAGGGCGAGACCTGTACCGGTGACTCCGCACGACGCGCCGGCAACGAGTTCCTCTTCCAGATGCTCGCGCAGCAGAACATCGAGATGCTCGGCGAGGTCTTCTCGACCGCGCCCGAGCAGCGCAAGAAGGTCGTCGTCACCTGTGCGCACTGCTTCAACGCCCTGGGCAACGAGTACCCGCAGCTGGGCGCCAAGTACGAGGTCGTCCACCACACGCAGCTGCTGAACCGACTGGTCCGCGAGAAGCGGCTCGTGCCGGTCGCCCCGCTCGGCGAGGGCGTCACCTACCACGACCCCTGTTACCTTGGCCGCCACAACAAGGTCTACGACGCCCCGCGCGAGCTGATGGGTGCCGCCGGATCGACCCTCACCGAGATGCCGCGTCACGGCGAACGGTCCATGTGCTGTGGCGCCGGTGGTGCCCGCATGTGGATGGAAGAGCAGATCGGCAAGCGCATCAACCTCGACCGGGTCGACGAGGCGCTGGACACCCTCGGTGACACCACGGGTGACCAGGTCAAGAAGGTCGCCACCGGTTGCCCGTTCTGTCGCGTGATGCTGACCGACGGTGTGACCGCACGGACCAGCGGCACCGAGTCCGAGGGCAAGGTCGAGGTCGTCGACGTCGCGCAGCTGCTGCTCGACTCGGTCAAGCGCGGCCAGACCGAGGTCAAGCTCGGCGGTCGCTTCCTCGGACCGCGTCCGAGCGCCCCGGAACCCGAGCCGGAACCGGAGCCCGAGAAGGTTCCTGCGGCCGCCGCCGCAGCTGCGACGGCCACCACCGAGGCGGCTCCGAAGCCGAAGGTCGGCCTGGGCATGAAGGGCGGCAAGAAGCCCGGTGCCGCGGCCAAGACCGAAGCACCGGCCGCCGCACCTGCCGAGGCGCCCGCCGAGAAGAAGCCCGCGTCGAAGGGCTTCGGAATGAAGGGCGGCAAGAAGCCGGGTGCTGCGGCCGCGGCACCGGCTGCCGAGGCGGCACCCGCCGAGACGACGGCAGAGGCAACCGCCGAGACGACGGCCGCGCCGGCCGAGAAGAAGCCCGCGTCGAAGGGCTTCGGCATGAAGGGCGGCGCGAAGCGTCCGGGTGCGGCGAGCAAGCCTGCCGCGTCGGCCGCTCCCGCTCCCGCCGAGGCCGAGTCGTCGGAGGCCGTGAAGGCCGAGGCGCCCGCGGCTGAGAAGCCTGCCGAGGCCAAGCCTGCCAAGGCCAAGGGCTTCGGTATGGCCGCCGGCAAGCGTCCCGGTCAGAGGACGGCCACCCCGAACGCGGCAGCTGCCGACGCCGGAGTGACCGCGCCTGCCGAGAGCAAGGTCGCCGAGGCCGAGTCGGCACCCGACGCGGCTCCGACCGTCGACACCGAGTCGGCCACGGCAACCGCGGCAACGGGCACCGCTGCCGCGACCGAGGAGAAGCCGGCCAAGGCGAAGGGCTTCGGTATGGCCGCTGGCAAGAAGCGTCCGGGCGGGATCGGCAAGGCCGCCCCCAAGCCGGCCGCGGAAGCACCGGCAGCCGAGGCACCGGCTGCGGCGGCTCCGGACGCCGAGGCTCCTGCCGAGGAGACCGAGGCGACCCCGGCAGCCGAGGCACCGGCAGCGGAAGCCCCGGCCGAGACGAACGGGGCCGAGGTCCCGGCTCCGTCGAGCAACGGCTCGGGCGATGCCCGCACCATCGCCGAGACGGGGGCGTCGAAGGCCAAGGGCTTCGGCATCGCCGCGGGCAAGAAGCGGCCCGGCCACCAGTAGTCACCAGCGATACCGCGAAACGGGCTCCGACCACCACGGTCGGAGCCCGTTTTCGTAGGCGGGGCCACTACCGCGCCGCACTGGCGGAAACCGATTTGCACGCGGCTGCGACAATTGAACTCGTGAGTAGGCCCCATGTGTCGCATCTGAACCAGAACCTCAAGCCGCTCGAGCAGTCGCTCAAGCTGCAGAACGTGTGCTACGAGATCCGCGGTCCCGTACACGAGCACGCGCAGCGGCTCGAGGCAGAGGGCCATCGCATCCTCAAGCTGAACATCGGGAACCCGGCGATCTTCGGGTTCGAGGCACCCGACGTGATCATGCGCGACATGATCCATGCACTGCCGTACTCGCAGGGCTACTCCGAATCGGCAGGCGTGCTGTCCGCGAGACGCGCCGTCGTGACACGGTACGAGCTCATCCCCGACTTCCCCTACTTCGACGTCGACGACGTCATCCTGGGCAACGGTGTCTCCGAGCTCATCACGATGACGATGCAGGCGCTGCTCAACGACGGCGACGAGGTGCTCATCCCGGCCCCCGACTACCCGCTGTGGACGGCGATGACCTCGCTGTCCGGCGGCCGTCCGGTGCACTACCGCTGCGACGAGGAAAACGGCTGGAACCCCGACATCGCCGACATCGCGTCGAAGATCACCGACCGCACCAAGGCGATCGTCATCATCAACCCCAACAACCCGACGGGCGCGGTCTACTCACGCGAAATCCTGCAGCAGCTCGTCGAACTGGCGCGTGAACACTCGTTGCTGATCCTCGCCGACGAGATCTACGACAAGATCCTCTACGACGACGCCGAGCACATCAACGTCGCCTCGCTGGCGCCGGATCTGTTGTGCCTCACCTTCAACGGCCTGTCCAAGGCGTACCGCGTATGCGGTTACCGCGCCGGTTGGGTCGTCTTCACCGGCCCGAAGGACCATGCCACGGGCTTCCTCGAGGGCATGGGCATCCTCGCATCGACCCGCCTGTGTGCGAATGTGCCCGGCCAGCACGCGATCCAGGTGGCGCTGGGTGGGTACCAGTCCATCGACGCGCTCGTCTCCCCGGGCGGTCGCCTCTACGAGCAGCGCAACGTCACCTGGGAGAAGCTCAACGAGATCCCTGGTGTCAGCTGCGTGAAGCCCAAGGGGGCCCTGTACGCCTTCCCGCGCCTCGACCCCGAGGTACACGAGATCCACAACGACGAGCTGTTCGTCCAGGACCTGCTACTGCAGGAGAAGATCCTCGTCGTGCAGGGCACCGGGTTCAACCTCGAGGACCACAACCACTTCCGCATCGTCACGCTGCCGTGGTCGCGGGACCTCAAGGAGGCCGTCGAACGGATCGGCAACTTCCTGTCGTCGTACCGCCAGTAGGTTGCGGAGCGCCGTCTCGAAGGGCCCGGTCTTCTGACCGGGCCTCTTTGTCTCCTCCAGGGTCTGGACATTTGTGTAACCGTTGGTAACGTGTACCTCCAATCGGGGTCTACAACGAGGTGACACGGATGTCCGAACATGCAGTGCAGGTGCGTCCCGACTGGCGACGGGGAACGGTGACCGGCGACGGCGTCACCCTCGCGACCTTCGAACTCGGGGACCCGGAGAATCCGACGGTCATGCTGGTGCACGGCTGGCCCGACACCCACCATCTCTGGACCCACATCGCACCTCGGCTGGCCGAGAAGTATCACGTGGTCGCCTATGACTGCCGCGGATTCGGCGAAAGCGACCGTCCAGGCGAGGTCGGTGCGTACCGGCTGGCCGAGCTCGCCGACGACCTCTTCGCCGTCGCCGAAGCGGTGAGTCCCGACGCTCCCGTGCACGTCGTCGGTCACGACTGGGGTTCGGTCCAGGCCTGGGAGGCCGTCAGCCGACCGAGGTCGCACACCCGCATCGCATCCTTCGTCTCGGTCTCCGGACCCAACCTCGACCACCTCGGTCAGCTGTTACGCGAAGGACTGACCCGCCCGACACCCCGCCGCATGCGAACCATTGCGACGCAGTCACTCTCATCGGCCTACACGGGACTGTTCCAGCTGCCGGTGCTGCCGAACGCCCTGCTGACCGCACTGGGAAGTCCGCGGGCGTGGAAGCAGTTCCTGCACACCATCGAGGGCACCCCACCGGAGAACGTCGTCGTCGCCGAGACACTGCGCCGCGACATGATCACCGGACTCGCGCTCTATCGCGCCAACATCCGCCAGAAACTGGCCCGCCCGGAGCCCCGCTCGACCGCGGTGCCGGTGCTGCAGGTGGTCAACGAGCGCGACATCGCCCTGCGTCCGGCCATCTACGACAACACCCCGACCTATGCGGCCAAGCTGTGGCGGCGCGACACCCCGACCGGCCACTGGCTGCCGTATACCAAGCCGGGCTACCTGACCGACACGATCCTGGATTTCCTTGCCGCGCAGACCGACAACGAGGCGCCGCCGACCGTCGAGCGGTCGCGGGTGTTCGCCGAACCGAAACCGTTGGCCGGAAAGCTGGTCGTGATCACCGGCGCGGGCAGTGGCATCGGTCGGGAGACCGCACTGCTCCTCGCCGAGCGCGGGTGCGAACTCGTGCTCGCCGACCGGAACCTCGACACCGCCGCCGAGACGGCGCAGGCCTGCAAGATCGCCGGCGCGGTGGCGCACGCCTACCTCCTCGACGTGTCCGACACCGACTCGTTCACGTCCTTCGCCGCGACGGTCCGGGAGAGCCACGGGGTACCCGACATTGTGATCAACAACGCCGGGATCGGCTTGGCCGGTGGGGCTCTCGCCGCAACCGACGAGCAGGTCGATCGGCTCTTCGACGTCAACCTGCGCGGGGTCATCACGGGGAGCCGCGAGTTCGGCCGTCAGATGGTGGACCGCGGAGTGGGCGGGCACATCGTCAACGTCTCCTCGGCCGCGGCGTTCACGCCGTCGCGCAGCCTCGGCTTGTACTCGGCGTCGAAGGCGGGGGTCCTGCTGTTCTCGGAGTCGCTGCGCGCCGAACTCGCCGAGCACCGCATCGGTGTCAGCGCCATCTGCCCGGGCATCGTCGACACCAACATCGTGTCGTCGTCGCCGATCGCCGGACTGGACGCCGATACCGAACAGGCACAACGAGATCGGCTGAACCGCTTCTACCAGCGCCGAGGTTTCACCCCGGATCGGGTGGCCGTCGAGATCGTCTCGGCGATCGAGCACAACAAGGCAGTCGTCCCGGTGACGCCCGAGGCGAAGGTCGGTTATCGCATATACCGTTTCGCGCCGTGGCTGTCGCGCATCGGCGCCCGACAGAAGGTGACCGGATGAGCACCGTCGAACGCCCGCGTCCGGACCTGAGCCACACCGATCAGACGAGTGCTGATCAAGCCGATCCCGGCCCGGTCGAACTGCATGCCCGCAACGTGGCATTCGACTGGGACGACGTGCCCCTGCACTGGATTCCCGGCCACCCGGTGGCGTCCAACTTCATCAGCGTGTTGAATCTTCTTCTCCCGGAGGGGGAACGCTGGTTTGTGCAGACCTACAACGAGGCGCTGCCGCTGGTGGCCGACGAGGAACTCGCCTCTCGCATGCGGGGTTTCATCGGACAGGAGGCGATGCACGCCGAAGCTCACGACCATGTGCTGTGGGAGTTCCTCGATCACCACGGCATCGATCCACGTCCGTACCAGCTGCAGATGGAGTGGGTCTTCCGCAGAGTTCTCGGACCGGCGACGAGCGGCCCGCCGCAAGCGCGGCACAAGCACCTCATCGAGCGGTTGTGGCTGATCGCCGCCCTCGAGCACTACACCGCGGTGCTCGGCGATTTCGCACTGAACAACAACTGGATCGAGACCGGCGCGCATCCGACGATGGCCGATCTGTTCATGTGGCACGGCGCGGAGGAAGTGGAACATCGGGCCGTCGCGCACGACGTCGCAGCCTATTTCGGCGACAGTTACCTCCGCCGCGGGCGCGCGATGCTCGCCGTCCTCCCGATGCTGCTGTTCCTCATACAGCGCGGCTACCGGTTCATCATGAAGCAGGACACGTCGGTGTCCTACAACTACATCCAGAAGAAGTGGCAGTTCCACCGCGGCGTGCGCGCCAACGTCCTGCCCCCGCTTCGGAGCATCGTCTTCTCCACATTCAGTTACTTCCGGCCCGGCTTCCGCCCCGAACAGATCGGCAGCACCGCCCAGGCCGTCGCATACCTCGCCAAGTCACCGGCCGCACGCAACGCGGCCTGAGAGACTCCGATGAACCAACGCGCACATCCGCATTCGACGAGTCTCACCCAGCCACCGCCACATCTGTACGGGCGGTGGCGCCGCGATCCGATCCTCACCGTCGGGACCGCGTTCATGCGGGCGTGGTGGCCGGCCTGGCGGCCGCTGTCCCCGCTGAGGCCGGCGCCGGTCAACGACGGGATCACCCACGTCCGCATCGTGGACCGCGAGGTCGTCGCACATGACGAGAACGTCATCGCGCTGACCCTCACGGCCGCGGACGGCGGGGTGCTGCCGTCGTGGCACGCGGGTGCCCACATCGACGTGCTGCTCCCGTCCGGCCGCATGCGCGAGTACTCGTTGTGCGGCGACACCGCGGACCGTGAGCACTACCGCATCGCGGTGCGGCGCATCCCGGACGGCGGTGGCGGTTCCATCGAGGTCCACGACGCTTTGGAGATCGGCGACGTGATGTCGATCAAGGGACCGCGCAACGCTTTCCCCCTGGCGGTACCCGGCCACGGATCGCCCGCTCGCCGGATTCGCTTCATCGCCGCCGGGATCGGCATCACGCCGATCCTGCCGATGCTGACGGTGGCGGAGCGCTTCGGGCTGGACTGGTCGATGATCTACACCGGTCGCTCGGCCGACTCGATCCCCTTCCTCGACGATGTGGCGAGGTTCGGCGACCGCATCACCATCCGCACCGACGATCGGCACGGACTGCCGACGATGTCGGAACTGGTCGGTCCGGTCCCGGATTCGGACGCCGACCTCGCGGTGTACTGCTGCGGACCGGTTCCGATGCTGGAGAACCTCCGCCGCCACCTGGCCGACCGCGCGGACATCGAACTGCACTACGAACGTTTCAGTCCGCCACCGGTGGAGGACGGCACACCGTTCACGGTGACGCTGGCGTCCACGGGGGAACGGATTCCGGTGGCCGCCGACGAGTCGGCGCTCGCCGCGCTCCGGCGAGTGATGCCGTCGGTGCCTTACTCGTGTCAGCAGGGCTTCTGTGGCACATGCAAGGTCAGGACGTTGTCCGGCGACATCGACCACCGTGACAACATCCTGACCGAGCCCGAGCGGGAGGCCGGGACCATGCTGACCTGCGTGTCACGCAGTGCCGGCGGGAACCTCACGCTCGATCTGTGAGGTGGCCACTTCTCCCTGCGGACGCACCCCCGCTCCCTGAGGAGCATCCGGAGCTTGCGGAGGATGCGTCTCGAAGGGCCCTTCCTGCGAATCCGGCGCCGCGTGACGTCCGGCGACGGTGCCGCGCAACAGGACTACCGCTGCCACACCGGCCGTCGCGGTGATGACCACCGCCGCCCACACCGCGTTGTGCAGACCGTCCATGAACACCTGCTGTACCGCGACCCGGACCGTCTCGCTCATCGCGGCGGGCACCCGACCGGCGACCTCCACCCCGGCCATCACCGACTGTCCCGCGGTCGCGACCACCTCTCGTGGCAATCCGCTGTCCGACAGCCGATCCCCGATTCCCGCGACGTAGACCGAGGTCAGGATCGAGCCGAGCACCGCAACCCCGAGGGTGCCGCCGATCTCACGGGTGGTGTCGTTGACCGCGCTGCCCGCACCGGCCTGCTCCGGACGCAGAGCATCCATGATGAGCTGCGTGCACGGTCCCGAGATGAAGGCCAGGCCGGCGGCCATCAGCGACATCGACCAGACGATGAGCTCCCAGTAACCCGAAGCGCGCGAGGAGATCTCGACGAGCGCGAAGCCACCGGACATGAGGAAGGCACCCGCCACGGCGACGAAGCGTGGGCCGAACCGGTGGGACAGGGCCATCGCCACCGGCGACAGCACCGCCATCACGATGGCGAAGGGCAGGGTTCGCACACCTGCGGCCAGCGGACCGTATCCCTTGACCGCCTGGAAGAACTGGGTGATCAGGAAGATGAACCCGAACAGTGCGAAGAACGCCACGCTGATCATCCCGGCTGCGGTGGCGAACTGCCGGTTGGCGAACAGTCGCACATCGAGGATGGGGTGGGCCATGCGTAGCTGCGTCACCACGAACACGGACAGGATCGACAGGGCCGCAACGATTCCGAGGACGGTTCGGACCTCACCCCAACCGACGTGAGGTGCCTCGATCAGCGTGTAGGTGAGAAGCCCCAGACCGGCAACCGACAAGCCCACTCCGACGGCGTCGAATCGCGGCACCGCCAACGGCCGGGTACCGGGGACGACCGCGAGGATCACCGCCAACGCGGCCAGACCGAATGGGACGTTGACCCAGAAGACCGAGGTCCACGAGAAGTGCTCGAGCAGCCAGCCACCCAAGACGGGACCGATGGCGACGGCCACACCGGAGACGGCCGCCCAGATACCGACGGCCGTCGCCCGCTCCCGGGCGTCGACGAAGATCGTCGTGATGATCGCCAGCGTCGCCGGGAACACCAGTGCGGCAAAGAGTCCCAGGCCGCCGCGCGACGCGATGAGCTGGCCCAGGTTCTGCGACGACGCCGCCAGGATCGAGACCGCCATGAAGCCGACGACGCCGGTGAGGAGCATCCGCCGGTGGCCGAACCGGTCACCCAGATAGCCACCGGTCAAGAGCAGGCCGGCGAACACGAGCGTGTAGGCGTCGACGATCCATTGCAGGCCGGAGATCCCGGCGTCGAGGTCGCGGGCCAGCGTCGGCAGAGCGACGTTGACGATCGTGTTGTCGATCATGACCAGCAGTTCGGCAAAGCTGAGGGCGCCGAGCGCCCACCAGCGTGAGCCCATACGTCCTGTACGCATCGGCATTCTCCTGTTCCGTGAGCTGATGAAGTCCAGATGAAGTAGAACCTCGTCCTACAGTTATAGAACATTGTTCTATTCCAGAAGAACACCGTGCTAGTAGATTGTCAATATGCCCACCGCAAAGCCGCGCACCCGAACCTCCGCCGCCGACGTCCGGTCGGCTCTGCTGCGCGCCGGTCGTGCGATCCTCGAGCGCGACGGCGAAGCCGGGCTCACCGTGCGGGCGGCCGCAGCTGAGGCGAAGGTCGCGCCGATGGGCGTCTACAACCACTTCGACGGTCGCGATGGACTATTGGATGCGCTGGTCACCGATGGTTTCGCCGAGTTCGCACGAGCAGTGGGAGCCACCGACGACGACCCGGTCGCCCGCTTACGGAACTCCGGTCGCGGTTACCGCGAGTTCGCCGTGTCGAACCCCGTTCTCTACGGGCTGATGTTCTCCACGCGCTGCACGCCGGATCTCGAGGTGGCGGCGCATGCATTCGACGTACTCGTCGACGTCATCCGGTACGGACAGGTGGCCGGCGTCGTGATGGCCGGCGATCCCGCCGATCTCGCCATGCAGGCCTGGTCAGCGGTTCACGGTGCAGTCAGCCTGGAACTCGCCGGCACGCACCCGCCACAGGTCGACGGCGCGGCGAACTACGAGAGGGTACTGGCGTTCGTCGCGCGAGGCCTGGCGCCGAGCCCCGCCGACTGATCACGGCAGGACGATCGGCGGCAGTCCGGGAATCGGATTCGGGATCGTCACGCCGCGCTGCGGACGCGGTGCGCGGGATCGTGGTCGCGGTGCCGGCCCCTGCTCGTTGGTCACCACCGGCGGTGGCGGTGGGGTGTAGCGCTGCGCGGGCTGACGCGCCTCGGCGACGATGGCCGGGTCGGCGTACTCCTGGCCGGTCGGCGCCGCGGTGGTGGGCGCCGTCGTGGTGGGCGTGGTCGTGGTGGGAGCAGCAACGGGCGCCTGCGAGGAGTCATCGTTCCCCGTGGCCAGTGCGACCGCGACCGCGGTGATGGCCAGCGCACATACCAGCGCCAGGCCTGCCAGGACCGTGCGTCGCGAACGGGACGGCACCGGAGCAGGTCGGCCGTAGGGCGAATGCTGTTCCGGCGCAGGGAACGTGCGATCGGCCGGGATCATCGGGGCGGTGCCGACGGCCTGCGGACCCGGGTCAATTCGCCGTGCCGCGTACTCGAAGGCCGTCGGCATGTTCACGTGCTCTCGAACCGGCGCAGGGTCTTGCGCGGGTGGAGTTCCGAAGACAGAGGTCGCTGTGGCACCGAATGCCGTTGCGGGCGCGGGATCCACCGGACGTGAAGGCTGCTCACTGGATATGCGGTCAACATCGACGACCGGGAAATCGCCTGAGCGACCAGGGCTCCCGATCGCCGGCTCGGTCACCTCGTCGGCCACAAGGTTCGGCGTCGTGTCGACGACTGATTCTGCGTCGAGTTCGACGGTGGCATCGACAACATCTTCGACCTCGACTGCGACCCCGGACTCCTTGTCGGGGTCGGCACCGGCACGCGCAGCTTGTGACTCTTCGGCGCTCTCGGCCGCCACGGCGTCCGGCTCGGTCGATGTGTTGTCGGTGCTGTAGCTGGTGTGCGCGGCGGCGCTGTTGTCTGTATCGACGCTGTGGTCTGCGGCGGCGCTGTTGTCTGAATCGGCGCTGTGGTCTGCGTCGGCGGCGGGCGCGGTTCCGTCGTTGTCGGGGTCAGCGGACGTCGCTGCCTCGGCGTCGGGGGCGTCGGCAGCCGCATCCGGTGTGTGCGCTTCCCGCGGGCCGCTGAGCGGTACAGCCGGCACCGTGGCCGTCAGCGGACTGGGAGCAGCGTCGACGACCGGTACCTGTACGGCTTTGGCGATCCCGTCGCGCAGGCCGGGCCACACGCTCAGACCGTCGGTGATGACGACTGCGGGGGCCTGCGCACCGGCCACTGCTGCGCGCGCCAGTTCCTCACCGCGTGCGATGAGCGCGCCGCCCGCCTCCTCGACATCCCGGCGTGCCAGGCGGAACAGCCGAATGTGTCGGCGTCCCATAAGAAATGTGCCGTCGGAATCCTGCAGGCGTTCGCGTCCGCGGGCGATGAGATCGAAGAGTTCGTCATGCCATTCCGGCGATGTCGGTGACTCGACGCGCCCGATCTTGATCAGATGGTCGGCGATGGCGCGGTCGAGCGCACCGACGGACAGGGCCACGTCGGAATAGGTGTCGGCGACCGCGCCCCGGGAGGTGTCGAACCGCCCGACGGACACGCAACCGTTCCCGTCGAGACCCAGCAGTACCACCTCAGGGGCGTCGAGCCCGCGCTGACGGAGTGTGGCCCGCACGTCGTCGAGCACGGCGGGATGAACCGAGACCTCTGCAGACGCAGAGGCCGGCCCCAGGGCCGCATCGAACACCGTGTCGGTCATCTGATCAATTCCTGCACTTGTGTGCACCTCGCCCTACACGCCCCCACGGCGAGAAGGTGCCCCCGTCAATCGCGGGGTTAACCTAACACGTCCACTCGGGGAACCGCTTTCGACGAAGCCCCGTTCACCTGCGTGAACGAACTTGTTGTCCCAATTTTTCGCGCCGGCACCGGACCGCCCAGCGCCCGGTAGTCCCACCCGGCGTCCCGCCAGGCCTGTGGGTCGAGGCAACGACGGGTGTCGACGATGCGCTTGTGGCGGACCACGGGCGCGAGCTCGTCGGGTGACATGTGGACGAACTCCGCCCATTCGGTGGCGATGACGACGACATCGGCGCGATCGCAGGCCTCGCGCGCCGACGCCGCGTAGCCCAGCGTCGGCTGCACCCGGCGCGAATTGCCCATTGCCTGCGGGTCGAAGACGGTGACCGAGGCCCCGTCCAGCGCGAGACGGCCCGCAACGGCGAGCGCGGGAGAGTCGCGGACGTCGTCGCTCTCGGGTTTGAAGGCGGAACCGAGTACGGCGACATTGCGGCCCAACGCTTCTCCGCCGAGCGCCTCGGCGACGAGTTCGGCGGCGGCGCTGCGCCGACGCATGTTGATGGCGTCGACCTCGCGCAGGAACCCGACCGCGCGAGGGGCGCCCATCTCGTCGGCGCGGGCGGTCAGCGCTCGGATGTCCTTGGGTAGGCAGCCGCCGCCGAAGCCCAGTCCCGCGTTGAGGAACCGCCGGCCGATCCGGGGATCGTGGCCCATGGCGTCGGCGAGCGTACCGACGTCGGCACCGGCGATCTCGCACAGTTCACTCATCGCGTTGATGAACGAGATCTTGGTGGCGAGAAACGCATTGGCAGACACTTTGACGAGTTCAGCAGTGGCCCAGTCGGTCTCGATCAGAGGCACACCGGTTTCGAGTACCTCGCGATAGATGTCTCGGACCACCTCGCCGGCCAGCGACACCGCCGGTGCGGCCTGCGGGTCGTCGACGAGCCGTCCGGCACCGAGGACCAGCCGGTCGGGCGACAGGGTGTCTTCGACGGCGAAACCCTCCCTCAGGAACTCGGGGCTCCACGACAGCTCGACGTCGGCGCCCGGCGCCGAGAGTCGCGAGATCCGTTGCGACAGTTCCTCACACGTGCCGACCGGGACGGTGGACTTGCCGATGAGGACGTGCTGGCCGCGAAGTGTGGGAACCAGTGTGTCGACGGCCGCGTGGACGTGGGACAGGTCGGCGCGGTGTCCGCGGTCCTCCTGCGGGGTGCCGACGCCGATGAAGTGGACCGAGGCGTGGTCGGCGGCGATCGAGTGGTCGGTGGTGAATCGAAGCCGTCCGGCGTCGAGGTTGCGGCGAAGGATGTCGGAGAGCCCGGGTTCGAAGAACGGGACGTCACCGGCCTGCAGGCGTTCGACCTTCCGCGGGTCGATGTCGATGCCCACGACGTCGTGTCCGAGCTCGGCCATACAGGCCGCGTGCGTCGCGCCGAGGTATCCGCATCCGATCACCGTGAGCTTCATGGTCGCAACGATTACCCAGGCGGGTGTGCCGTGAACCAACCGCGGCGTTGCGTGTGGTGATCGGTCGGGTGAACTTCTCAGTCGTTCTTGAGGAAGTTCAGGTACGCCTTCGACGGGGTGGGTCCGCGTTGCCCCTGGTACTTCGAGCCGACCTTCGCGCTGCCGTAAGGGTGCTCGGCCGGGCTGGTGAGGCGGATGAGGCACAGCTGGCCGATCTTCATGCCAGGCCACAGCGTGATCGGCAGGTTGGCCACATTGGAGAGTTCCAGGGTGATGTGTCCGGAAAAGCCGGGGTCGATGAAGCCGGCGGTCGAGTGGGTCAGGAGGCCGAGCCGCCCGAGCGAGGACTTTCCTTCGAGGCGTCCGGCGAGGTCGTCGGGCAGGCTGCACACCTCGAGGGTGGAGCCCAGCACGAACTCACCCGGGTGCAGCACGAAGGGCTCACCCTCGGTCGGTTCGACGAGGGTGGTCAGTTCGTCTTGGCGTTGGGCCGGGTCGATGTGGGTGTACCGGGTGTTGTTGAACACGCGGAACAGACTGTCGAGCCGGACGTCGACGCTGGAGGGCTGGACGAGCGCAGGATCGAATGGATCGATGGCGAGGCGCCCGTCAGCGATCTCGGAGCGGATGTCGCGGTCGGAGAGCAGCACGGTGTCGAGGTTATCGAATGGTCAGGGTGGATCTGCGCCGGTGTCCGTCGGCCCAGACGCCTCGTCCTGCCCGTGACCACTCGACCGGCGTCGACGGGCATCGGCTCGCATCCGGTTGAGGACCTCGTCGGTGCGGTTGGCGTGATTGACCTTCGGGGTCTGATCCGGGTGCGACGTCGGCGGGTGCCAGACGACGCGACCTGCGTCGACCCCATCGGTGGCGATCGTGGTGGCCCACTGGTCGTCGCCGGGGCCGACCGCACGGTTGTGCGGTCCGCATGCGGTGGTCATGTTGTCGATGTCGGTGGGGCCGTCGTCGGCTGTCCATTCGGCCACGTGGTGCAGTTCGGAGTCGAAGGACGACCGCGTGCAGCGTGGACACGTGCAGCCGCCATCGCGACCCACCGCGGCGATCCGCTGCGCCCGGGATGCCAGGCGCTTGGCCCGTCCGAGGTAGAGGACCTCACTGGTGTGGTCGCGGAATACCTCGAGGTACTGCTGCGACTCGGCGGCGAGTTCGACGACATCCTTGATCGGGAGTAGCGCCCCCGTCGCGGTGCGCGCGGGAGCCCCGGCCCGGTTGCGGAGCGCCGATTCGGTGATCGTGACGATGACGTGCGGCGGCAGTCCGTGATGGGAACGACCGAGCGCGCCGTCGTCGAGTGCGTACCGGAGCAACGCCGAGAAGGCGTCGTGGTTGCGTTTCGCGGTCGACCGGTTGTCGCGTTCGGCAGCGGCCGCGAGGGCATCGGGATCAGCACTGCCGGGGTCTCCGACGGGTGACTCCGGGTCGTCGGGGTTGTTCATGCCCGGCGCTGCCCACACCGCCAGTACGACGTCGAGCATCGCCCGGGTCTTGGGGTCGAGGTCGGCGGTGAGCTTGGACATCAGCTGTGCGTCCTGAGGGCCGAGGCGCATGCCGCGCATTCGGGCACGGTCGCGGTCGTCGGTCAGGGTTCCGTCGGGATCGAGGTGGGCGAGAATCCGCCCGCCGAGTTCGCGCAGCGAGGACGGGTCGTAGTCGCGGGCGTAATGCGCAAGCGTCGCCTCGGCGGCTTCACGGTCCGCCGGGTCTGCGGCGGCCGGGACCTTCTTCATCACCTCGACGATGACGTCGACGTTCCGCCCCGAGATCTCGCCTTGGGCAACACCTTTGGCGGTCTCCGGGAATCGCGGCTCGAGTGCCTCGCCCTGCATGTCGGGGAACTTGCCGATCGCCCACACGCGGTTGAGTAGCCGGGTGGCCTCTCCGCTGCGGTTGAGCACGCTGGTGACGAAGTTGGTGACGGTCTGGCTGCCGGCTTTCCGGTATGCGGAGCGTTCGTCGATGTCGATGATGTGGGCGGCGAACGACGTGAGCATGCGACGCTCGGCGCGTTCGTGCTCCATCGCGACCTTGAGCAGGTCTGTGTCGGAACAGTCCGTGGACGCCGTCTCGCTGATCTCGTCCAGCAGCGCGTGTAGACGCTCGTACTGGTCGAGAAGAAGTGGCTGTGATGCAGATGGCTCGCCTAAAGCCATGATTTAACCCCCGTCATCATGGCTTTACTCGAAACTATGTTCGATAGTACGGGCGTCCGCGCCGGTGCGCAACCCCGGCTCGGAAAGAATCTTCGCGCCGCTCGCGAAGACCCCGACGCCGGTTTGCTAGGCTTTCGGACGCGAGCCCAGCGCTCGCACGCCGATGTAGTTCAATGGCAGAACATCAGCTTCCCAAGCTGAATACGCGGGTTCGATTCCCGTCATCGGCTCCACCAGCACCGCCTTGGAGCGATGTTTCGCAAGTCTCGGCCGACACCTCAGAGTCGATCACACCGAGCTCCGCGTTGATCCAGTGGTGTTCGGTGTCGTCGGGTTCGCCTCGGCGTGAACGACTCTCAGCACCGGAACCGCCCCTAAGCACAACCTCCAAGACCTGTTCGAATCCTTTGGGCGTCACGTCCACTTCCACTGCCGTCTTCGCCGAGAGCCCGCGCGATCCAGCGCATCGCGGCGAGCTTCACCGCTGCGGGGGTATCGTCGTCGGTGGCGATACCGACGTTCAAGACCGGTACGTCGCCGAAGGCCCAGCACAAACCTGCCGGTAGTGGGCGGGGTTAGCCAGGTGCCCTTGCGAGGGGCGCAGGCGACGCCTCTCTTGCCGGGCGGGAGGCCATCGGGCCATGCACGACACTCCCACGACCGCTCGCACGCGCACCTACACTGAGCTTCGATGAACCGGCCGCACGAGCACCACCACCACGGTGAATCCTGCGTGGCCAGGGTTCCGCTGTTCTCCCGGCTGAGCCACGACCAGCAGGACGAGGTGGCATCGCTGGCACGACCTGTACGCGTGGGCCGCGGCGAGACTTTCGTGTGGGCGGGCCGGGACACCGCCAAGCTGTTCGTGGTGCACGAGGGCCTGGTCAAAGTCGGGCGCACCGCCGAAGACGGGCGTGAGGTCACGCTGCGCCTGCTGGGGCCCGGCGACGTCGAAGGGGAGGTCGGCTTTCTCACCGGTGCCCGGCCGGAGAACGACTACATGGCCCTCGAGAGCTCCACGATGTGCGTGTTCGACCACAGCATGCTGACCGAGCTCGTGCACCGTTACCCGGACATAGGGGTGGCGATGCTCCACTCGCTGGCGACGCGACTACAGGAGACCGAGCGGCGGCTCGCCGCCCGCACCCTCGTCGACGTCAGCGCCCGCATCGCGTCCTACCTCCTTGACCTGCCGGCGACGCGGAGCCTCGACGGAGCGCTGACCGTTCGGCTGCCCGTGTCCAAGAAAGACGTGGCCACCTATCTCGGCACCATCCCCGAGACGCTCAGCCGACGGCTCGCGGCGCTCGAGCGCGAGGGACTGATCGATGTGCGTGGTGCCGAGGTCGACCTGCTGGATCTCGAGGGCCTCGAGCGGCGGTCCGGCGGCTCTTGACCTAGGTCATGGAGCCAGGACGGACACCGGTCTAGTTTGGTGATTGCACCTGGTAGGCAACCAAGGAAAGGAGCCCGCCATGAGCATCAGCACCGCGGTCCACCGGCTTCTCGCGCTGTTCGCACGCGATGCCTCCGCCCACTGCGACACCGAGAACGGCCCAGCCGCCACCGACGGCCGCCGGGCGCTCGAGAGCGGGAACGTCAACATCGCGCTCAAGTGGGTCCAGCCCAGCGACGAGAACGAGATCCGGGCCGCTTTCGACAAGGTCCTGCGTGTCCGTGCCGCCGGCGGGGAGGCCCGCGAGGTGGCCGACCGGTGGTTCCTCGAGACCCTGGTCAGGGTTCACCGGGCGGGCGAGGGCGCCGGCTTCACCGGTCTCAAGCCCGCCGGCGAAGGCGTCACCGCGCAGGTCGCGGCAGCCGACGAGGCGCTGGACCTCGGCAGCATCGAGCCGCTGCGCGGACTCGTCGCCGACGACCGCTGGGACGAGCTCGAGCGCCGGTTCGATCGGGCCATGGCGCTCAAGGGCTTCGACACCGACGACCTGGACGCCGCTCGCGAGTACATGGACGCCTACGTCCGGTACTTCAAGTACGCCGAGGGTCACGAGCACGAGCACGGGCACGCGCACGCCGGGCACCACTGATGTGCCGGCTCACCAGGGTTCGGTCACACTCGATGGCGCCGACCCTGTCGGACGGGCGCTTCGCACTCACCAGGTCGCTCCGGCGATCGACCCCGATTCACCGGGGAGACCTGGTCGTGGTGGACCATGCCGAGACGGGCGGGCGGATCGTCAAGCGCGTGATCGGCCTACCGGGGGAGACCGTGGAGATCGACGGCGGCGCGGTTCGGATCGACGGCGTGCCGCTCGACGAGCCGTACGCCTCGCCCTCTTACTATCGCGGCATTTTTCACGTCCCCGCCGGGCACTACCTCCTGCTGGGCGACAACCGCGATGCTTCCGACGACAGCCGCACGTGGGAGCAGCCCTACGTCGAGCGGGCGGTGCTGACCGACCGACTGGTCGTAGTCCGCAATCCATTCGTCTCCAGGTCCCGCTGAGTCGATCGCGCTCCTCAACCCTCGCCCTTCGACGGTCCGGCGGGTGGCCGTAGGAGGGGCAGCGTCGGAGATGCCTTTATGCCGCGCGAGGCGTCGCCACGAGCCGTGCCTGCTGCACGTCCGCCAGGATGTTGATCCGCCGCTGCAGATAACGCGAGCTCAGAGTTGATACGGTCGTACCAGACGGAATGGTGAGCGTGCCCAGCACAGACGCCGGATGGTGGCTCACGTGACAGGCCACTGGGCTCGATGACATTCCACCACCTACTCCGCACGAAACCCGCGCACCGGGAATGCTCGGACCGCGACCACTGTTGCGCCCAGAGTCAACGACATCGTCGAAGAAGAGGTGCAGCAGTGAACATCGGGATCATCGGAGCGGGATTCATCGGCGGAACACTCACTCGTCGGCTCACCGAACTGGGACATGAGGTACGTGTTTCGAATTCTCGCTCACCCGAGACCCTTTCGGAACTGGCTGCCGAGACCGGCGCCACGGCGGTGTGGGCCGCCGAAGCCGCACACGACGCCGACCTCGTGATCGTGTCCATCCCGCAGAAGAACACCCCTCACCTGGCCGCCGGCATCGTCGACGCACGCAAATCGGGCGCACCGGTCATCGAGACCAACAACTACTACCCGCAGCAGCGCGACGGGAAGATCGAGGCGATCGAGAACGGCACCCCCGAGAGCGTGTGGGTGTCCGAGCAGATCGGTGCGCCCGTCTACAAGGTCTTCAACGGGATCTACTGGAAGCACCTGCTCACGAAGGGGCGCCCGGCCGGCGCCGAGGGCCGGATCGCACTGCCGATCGCCGGAGATCACCCGGGCGGAAAGAAGATCGTCTTCGGCATCGTCGACGAACTCGGCTTCGACCCGGTCGACGCCGGATCGCTCGCCGAGTCGTGGCGTCAGCAGCCGGGAACACCCGTGTACGGCAAGGACTTCGGCGTCGACGACACCATCACCGCACTGGCTGAGGCCTCGCCCGAGCGCACCGGGGAGTGGCGCGCCGCCTGACGTGCCGTCGGTCACCGCCGCTTCGGACGCACCCCGGGCTTCTTCCGTGCGCTCTTCCCCGGGATCTTCCCCGCGGACTCCCGCGCGGCACGCTTCGCGGCGGCCTTCTCCCTGGCCGATCGTTTCGGCGCCGGTTCGGATTGCCCCCGCGACGAAGTCGCCTTGCGACCGCGGACGATTCCGATGAATTCGTCGGCCAACTCGGTGGTCGGATCGGGCCACAACAGGCCGACGGTGCCGGTCGGCGCGTCGGACACCGGACGGTAGACGAGATCCTTGCGGTGATGTAGTCGCGCCAGGGACTGAGGCACGAGAAGGACACCGATACCGGCGGCCACGAGTTCGATTGCATCCCCGGTGGTTTCCGGACGGTGGTCGATCGCGGTGCCGGGACGACCTCGATACGCGGCGTCCTCGCTCCGCTCGGTCGGCGCTACTCGGCCAGCAGAACCACCCGC
>NZ_WXYI01000018.1:44998-102112 GCF_009872315.1 Gordonia sp. YY1
GCGTCCTCGCTCCGCTCGGTCGGCGCTACTCGGCCAGCAGAACCACCCGCATCCTCGCTCCGCTCGGTCGGCGCTACTCGGCCAGCAGGGTCGACGAATCCCGACACCGGTTCGTCGAGTGGCCACAGGAACTGCTCGTCGGCGAGGTCGGCCAGCGTCAACTCGTCACCTGCAGTGAGCACATGATCCTTAGGAACCACGACGACGGTGGTCTCCTCATACAGCTCGATGGTGTGATGCGGTCCGGCCTCGCCGTGACGCAGCGCGTCGGGCAGGCGCGTGATCGCCATCTGCACACTTCCCTGTCCGATGGCGTCCGCGCACTCGGCAACCTCGAGGGCGACCAGCTCCAGCGGGGCGTCGGGTCGCCGCTCCTCCCAGATACGGACCCACTTGCCGGGGGTCACGCCGGGGACGTACGCCAATCGAAAGGCCGGAGACCCGGAAACGCCTGCCCGGTCGGGTGTGGTCACGACCAAAGGCTACCGCCCGATACCCTGGGGCAATGAGCTCGCAGTCGATGAAGCCGGCCACCGCCGCCAAGAAGCTGGACGTCTACCTGCCGGCGACCCCTGCCGAGTTCCGCGACGGTTCCATCACCCGCGCTGAACTCGCCGCCCTGCAGGCCGACCCACCGGAGTGGCTGAAGACCCTCCGCGCGGAGGGACCGCACCCGAAGAACCTGGTCGCGGCCAAGCTCGGCGTCTCCAACTCCGCTCTGGTCCGCAACGGGATCACCGAGGCGCTGACCACCGCGCAGATCAACGAGCTGCTGGCCGAGATGCCCGAGTGGCTGGTCGCCGAGCGCGCCACCCAGGTCGAGGTCCGGCGTGAGGAACGACGCGTCAAGTCGCTCCACGAGGACCAGCGCCGGGACCGCGAGGAAGCCGAGAACCCCGAGGACTGACCAGGCGGATCCCCTCCGGCTACCGCACCGGCCGCCGCCCCGGCACGACGAGTCCGCATTCATACGCCACCACCACCAGCTGTGCGCGGTCCCGCGCACCGAACTTCGTCATCGCCCTGTTCACATGGGTTTTCGCGGTCAGCACACTGATCTGCAGGTGCTCGGTGATCTCGGCGTTGCCGAACCCCTCGGCCATGTGGACGACCAACAACTGGAAAGAGGTTCCGCTCCAGACCAATCCGGGCGGACTCCACATCGTCGCCCTGGTGGGTGCCGCGGCCCCGGTCCCGTTGCGCTGACCTCGATACGCGGCGTCCTCGCCGCGCTGGGTCGTCGCTACTCGGCCGACAGGGGCATGACCCTGCACCCAGTCATGGGGCGCGGGTCATCCCGACAACCGCTCGTCGAGCATCGTCGTGAGGTCGTTCGCCAGCGCTCGCGAGTCCGCGGTCACCAGCACTCCGTCGCGGACCACCCAGCGGCCGCCGACCATCACGTCGCGGGGTCGTCTGCCGGGCCCCGCCCAGAGAAGACCGTCGAGCGCGTCCGGGACGCCGGCGTCAAACACATCGGAGCAGTCCCACACGCACAGATCCGCAGCCGCGCCGGGACGTAGGTGTCCGAGCTCGGGGCGGCCGAGGCCCGTGGCGGACCCCTCGGTCGCCATCGCGAGACAGTCGCGGGCCGACACCGGGTCGCCGATCAGTCCGGAGACCTGCATCGCCAGTCGCGCATCCGCGAGGAGGTGGCCGGCATCGTTGCTCCCGCCGCCGCTGGTACCGAGCCCGATGCGTACGCCGGCGCGGCCGAGGGCGGCCACGCGGGCGACACCCCACCCCATCGGCACATCACACCCCGGCGCGTGGGTGGCGTGGGCACCCGACCGCGCCACCAGATCCAGTTCGTCATCGGTGATCTCGCACAGGTGCGCGACGGTGACATCGGCGGCCAGCCAACCCCAGTCGTCCAGTAGTTCCAGAGGGCGCCGGCCGTACCTCTCGGCGGCGATCTCGACGTCGATCTGTTCGTTGGCCTGAGTTCGACGACGCAGTCCGAGACGTGCTGCAACTTCGGACAGTGCCGCGAAGGTCTCCGGCCCGTCGGCATGGACGCCCGACGGACCGACGGCGAGCTGGGTGAGGCCGTCGGGTGACACACCGTCGGTCGCCCCGGCCAGGTGAGCGTCGTGGATGTCGACGACCGACTGCGCGGCGGCATCCGGGTCGTCTCGGGCGGTGCCGCGTACGAACACGATCCGTCCGCCCAGGCGGCGGGCCGCGCCGATGGTCGCGCCCGCCATCGCGACCGGGTCCTGATCGCGCGGCCAGGTGAGGTGGTGGTCGGCGACCGTGGTCACCCCGCACAACAGGGATTCGGCGACGCCGACTCCAGCCGCGGCGGCGGTGAGCTCGGGGTCCACCGCGGCCTCGGTGTAGCGCCGCGCCATCCTCGCGAGCCAGTCCCGCATCGGCAGGAATCGACCGTCCGGACGTGAGCGGAAGGCACTCTGCAGTAGGTGATGATGGGCATTCACCAATCCAGGCGTGATCACGCACCCCGAGGTGTCGACGACCTCGGCATCCGATGGTCCCGGACCCGACGCGATGACCGCGCCGTCGACGACCACCGGGCCACGCGACACGGTACCGCCGTCCACCAGCACCGCTTCCGCCCCGGCGAGAACGATCGGACTCACAGCTCGAGCACCAGACGCCCGCTGGTACAACGGGATACGCAGATCATCATCGACTCGTTCTCGGCGCGTTCCTCCGGCGAGAGCACCGCGTCCCGATGGTCGACCTCACCGCTCACCACCCCGGTCTCGCAGGTGCCGCACATCCCCTCGCGACACGACGAGGGCGCCACCACCCCGGAGCCGTCGAGGGCTTCGAGGATCGTGCGGTCCTCCGGAACCGTGAGCGTCACCCCGGACATCGCCAGCGACAGCTCGAACTCCCGGTTGGGAACACTCTCCGCGATCGCCGCGGTGAACCGCTCGGTGAACGAGTCCACCGCCGGTTGCGGTGCACACGCGTCGGCGACCGCGTCGAGCATCGCCGCCGGACCGCAGGCGTACACCGCGGTTCCCCGGGCCGACCCGGAGAGCGCATCACTCAGAGTCAGCCGGCCCGCCACGCGCGACTCATGCACGATGACGTGGTCAGGATGAGCCGAGACGAGGTCGTCGACATACGCCATCTCCGCCCGCGTTCGCCCGATGTACAGTAGTCGCCACGGCCGGCCCGCCGAACGCGCCTCGTCGATCAGCGCGAGTATGGGGGTGATCCCGATCCCACCCGCCACGAACACGTACTCCAGCGCGCGGGTGAGTGCGAAATGGTTCCGCGGCAAACTGATCCATGTCTCATCACCCACCGCGAGGTCGTCGTGCACCGACACCGAACCGCCGCGTCCGTCGGCCCGGCGCTCGACCACGACCCGGTAGACCCCGGGATCGGCGGGACACAACGAGTACTGGCGCACCACTCCCGAGGGCGCGACGAGGTCGACGTGGGAGCCCGCCGACCAGGCGGGGAGTGGGTCATCGGACACGGCGGTCAGGACGAACTCCTCGACACGCTCGGCGACCGGCCTGCGAGCGGCGACGCGCACACGTAAGGGTTGCGCACGACCAGGAGAAGACGTTGCAACCCCGGAGGAAGACAGGGACATCGGGGGACTCCTCGATTCGGCGAGGCCCGTCCGGCTCCCAGCCACAGGAACCACACCCTCACCGACAGCCGCGACGATCGCTACGCCGACGCCTGCACCACGATCAGATGCGCGACATCAGGGCCGACCAGTCGCCACCGATGAGGAATGCCGCCAGCGTAGTAAAGGCTGTCGCCGGTTCGCAATTCGACGATGCGTCCGTCGGACAGATCGACCTCGATCTCACCGGAGACGACATGTAGCCACTCATCCTGCTCGTGCCGGTAGAAGTCGCCGAATTCCCTTGTACCCAAAGCATGTTCCTGGGGATAGAACGCCGCGTCACCGTTCACCAGCAGACGGGCATGCCCGGCGTCGTCCCCCGTCTGCGGGAGCACGGCACCCTGATCGGCGCGCACGATCTGCGCGCCCGGGGGTGCGTCGGCCGGGGCGTTCCCGGCCCGGCCCGGGTCCGCGGCGAGCATGAGACTCACCTGAGTCGTCCCCAGCGCACGGGCGATACGCTCCAGCGTCGTCATACTCGGCCGCGCGTACCCGCGTTCCAACTGCGACAGGAAGGAATGCGAGATGCCAGCCTGTGCAGCGAGATTCGCAAGGGTCGTATCCTGCTGTTTTCGTCGCCGTCGGATCTCGGCACCCAGCGACGCCTGCGCCGCATCCGGCTCCTCCAGTGCCATTCGGTGCACCTTTCACACTCCGGCGTTGGTTACACATCCGCAGCCGTGGTTAACAGCGAGGCAACAACACGTTCCTATATTCAGGGGTGTTGACGTGGTCAACAATTATCACGAAACCGCTCCCGCCGATCCCAGCCCCGGCGGAACCACCGAGACCGGCGCACCGAGGCGTCGAGATCGATCTCTGCCGCACAGCCCACGAGCGCAACGTCGCACTCACGTCCAGAACCACCGGCCGCCAACGGAGTTCACTCATGCAGGACACCCCGCACGGACCCGTGCACGGCATCACCGCGTCGTTGACCGACGGCACGCTCGCCGATGTCGAGCTGCTGTCCGGTCCCGACGGGGTGGTGCGCGTGGCGACGATCGCGCCCGTCTCCGACCGGAACCCACGAGACCACACCGCCCGGGCCGACCCGCGGTGGCTCGATCTGCGCGACTTCGTCCTCACCGCGTCCGCCGCCGAGCCGCACGCGCACCTGGACAAGGCCTTTTCGTGGACAGAGCTGAATCCGCCGCTCGGCGACCTCGACGCGGCGATCACGGTCTGGCGAGCGGGGAGCGTCCGTCTCGACGAGGAGTCTTTCCGCCGGCGGGCGACGCGGGCGATCACCGCCCTGCTCCGCAACGGGATCACCGCCGTCCGAACACATGTCGACGTGCCGCCCGGCCCAGATCCGCTCCGGGCCACCCGGGCGCTGGTCGGCGTCCGGGAGGCCATGCGCGACCTGGTCACGATTCAGATCGTCGCGCTGGCGAATCCGCTCACCCCGACCGAGGTCGTCGTCGAGGCACTCGACGCCGGCGCGGACCTGGTGGGCGGAGCACCGCACATCGCCGACGACCCGCGCGCCGAGGTGGCCCGGCTGGTCGGCCTCGCCGAATCCCGCGGAGTCGGCATCGACCTGCACACCGACGAGTTCCTCGACGGCGACCACCACACCATCGACCACTTCGCCGACCGCGTCGCCGACTGGCCCGCGGATCGTCTCCGAACCGCCGGACACTGCTGCCGTCTCGACACCATGCCTCTCGACGAACTGGAACGGGTGGCCGACGCCCTCGCCCGCGCATCGGTGTCGGTGGTCGCATTGCCGATCACGAACCTCTATCTCCAAGGACGGCAAGGACCGTCGAAAGGCCGGCGCGGCATCACCGCGATCGACGTGCTCCGCGATCGCGGTGTCCTCGTGGCCGCCGGGGCCGACAACATCCGCGATCCGTTCAACCCGGTGGGACGCGCGGACCCGCTGGAGACCGCGTCACTCCTGGTCACCGCCGGTCACCAGAGTCCCTACGCGGCAATGTCACTGGTCACCGACAACGCCCGTACCGCGCTCGGCCTACCCGTCGCCGGACCCGTCGTCGGGGCACGTGCAGATTTCCTCGCGGTCCGGGGCACCGACGTACTCGACACCATCGCGACCGCCCCCGCGGACCGGGTGGTCCTCGTCAACGGTTCGATCGTGGCCCGCACCGAGACCACCACCTGGACCGCAACCCCGGCCGAGTCCCGCGCCGGCGCCACTGATCACGCCACACCGGCTCCCTATGTCCTGGAGACGTCATGACCCCATCAGCGTCGATCCCCTCAGCGCCGACCCCGTCGGCCACACCACTCGAACTCGGTCATCCACTCGTCGGTTTCGAGCACGCCGAATTGACCTATCCAGACGGAACCCATGCTCTGCGGGACGTCAACCTGACCGTCCGGGAAGGCGAGTTCGTCAGCGTCGTCGGCCCCTCGGGATGCGGTAAGTCGACCCTGCTGCGACTGTCCTCCGGTCTGGAGACGATCACCGACGGGTACATGCAGTGCGGCGCGGACCGTATCGGTTACGTGTTCCAGGACGCCACGCTCCTCCCCTGGCGGTCGGTCGCCGACAACGTCGCCCTGCTCGGCGAACTCGACGGTGTGCCGAAAGCGGAGCGGCGTCAGAGGATTGCCGCTGCGCTGGAGACAGTGGGCCTCAACGGTTTCGAGGATCATCTGCCGCATATGCTCTCCGGCGGCATGCGCATGCGTGTGTCGCTCGCCCGGTCGCTCACCCTCGACCCCGACCTGTTCCTCTTCGACGAGCCGTTCGCCGCGCTCGACGAGCTGACCCGCGAGCGGCTCGGGGTCGAGCTCACCGAGCTGTTCGCCGTCAAACGCTTTGCGGGCCTGTTCATCACCCACTCCGTGGCCGAGGCAGCATTCCTGTCCACGCGGGTGCTCGTGATGTCCGGGCGTCCCGGCACGATCGTCGACGAGATCGAGATCCCGTTCGACTTCCCACGCTCTCCGGACCTGCGTTTCGAGCCCGAGTTCGCCGCGATCGCCGGTCGGATCTCCCGCTCGCTGAGGGAGGCACACTCATGACGGTCCCCACGGGCACCACGCCCGCCGCCGACACCACGGCGGTCGTCGACACCGGCTCGACCACGGAACTTGCCGTCGCAGCCGCACGCAAACGGCGACGACGCTCCCGATCGTTCGTCTCGTTCGCGGCGCCACTCGTCGTGCTGGGCATCGTGATCGGCCTCTGGTACCTCGTCACCTACGCAATCCTCGACGAGGGCAGGCGTTTCCTCATGCCGGCTCCGCACCGCGTGGTCACCGACGGCTTGCTCGGCAGTGCCGCGCCGTCGATGTGGGAAGCCCTCGGCCGGACGACGACGGTGGCCCTGACCGGTCTGGCCATCGCCGCCGTCATCGGCATCGTGTGGGCGGTGGTGATGTCCCAGTCGCGCATGATGGAGACCGCGTTGTTCCCCTATGCGGTGGTGTTGCAGTGCATACCGATCCTGGCGCTGGTTCCCCTCGTCGGCTTCTGGTTCGGGTTCGGTTTCAGCGCAAGGGTTTTCGTGTGTGTGCTCATCGCACTGTTCCCGATCGTGTCCAACACTCTCTTCGGTCTGCGGTCGGTGGATCGGCAGATGCGCGACCTGTTCGCACTGCATCACCCGAGCCGGCTCACCGTGCTGCGCAAACTCGAGTTCCCCGCGGCGATGCCCGCCATCTTCGCCGGACTCCGCATCTCCGCCGGCCTGTCCGTGGTGGGTGCGATCGTCGGCGACTTCTTCTTCAAACAGGGGAACCCCGGCATCGGCATCCTCATCGACAACTACCGGTCACGACTGCAGTCCGAGGAACTGTTCGCCTCCATCGTGCTCGCGTCGTTGCTCGGGGTCGCCGTCTTCTGGCTCTTCGGCCGGCTCGGCAACCGGATCGTCGGCCGCTGGTATCAGCGCTGACACGCCCCGCCCCACCCTGCTCGTCCCGTTCATCCCTGTCCGTCCCCCGACCGTGATCGGCTCTACCGAAAAGGAACTCATGAACACACACGTCTGGCGTCGCCTGTCCAAGGCCACCGGGGTGGTGGCCGTCGCCGCGGCCGTCGCCTTCACCGCGGCCTGCGGTTCCGACGACACCGCCGAGTCCTCCGGCTACACCGGTCCGATCGGTCCGGTCGACCTGAGCGCGAACTGCCCGGACAAGGTCGTCATCCAGACGGACTGGAACCCCGAGGCCGAGCACGGCCACCTGTATCAGCTGCTCGGACCGGACCCGGTGATCAACGCCGGCAACAAGCGGGTGACGGGACCACTGTTCGACCGCGGCCAGTACACCGGCGTCGACGTCGAGATCCGCGCCGGCGGACCGGCGATCGGCTTCCAGTCGGTCACCTCGCAGATGTACTCCGACCCCGAGATCCTGCTGGGCTACGTCGACACCGACCAGGCGATCCAGAACTCCGAGTCGAACCCGACGGTGGCCGTCATGGCTCCGCTGGACATCAGCCCGCAGATGATCATGTGGGACCCGGCCACCTACCCGCAGGTGAAGGGCATCGGCGACCTCAAGCCGGTCGATGCGCGCGTGCTCTACTTCGAGGGCGCCACCTACATGGACTATCTGACCGGTTCCGGCGTCCTGTCACCGGATCAGGTCGACGGCAGCTACGACGGCACGCCCGCGAACTTCGTCGCCGCCGGCGGCAAGACCGCCCAGCAGGGCTACGCCAGCTCCGAGCCCCAGCTCTACGAGGAGGAGGTGGAGGGCTGGAAGAAGCCGGTCTCCTACCAGCTCGTCCACGACGTGGGCTTCCCCACGTACAAGTCCGCGATGGCCGTCCGCGCAGGCGCTCTGGAGGAGAACACCGCCTGCCTCGAGCAGCTCGTCCCCGTCCTCCAGCGCGGCGTGGTCGACTACCTCGCGTCGCCCGAGGCCGCCAACAAGGTCATCCTCGACGCCGTCGAGCAGTACGACACCGGGTGGGTCTACACCCAGCGCAACGCCGACTACGCACTGGAGACCATGGCGCAGCTGAAGCTCATCGGCAACGGCCCGAACGGCACGGTCGGCGACTTCGACACCGCACGCGTGCAGCGGGTGATCGACGTGACCACCCCGATCTTCGACAAGCAGGGCACCCCCGTCGTCGAGGGCATCACCCCGGACACGGTCTCGACCAACCGGTTCATCGACACCTCCGTGGGGTTGCCGTCGTGACCTCCCCGGTGATCGCGGTCGGCACCGACGACGGACGACCCGACTTCGGTGCGGGCGACGTCGACGCGCTGGCCGACGATCTCCTGTCACTTCTCGGGCCGCGCGGGATCAGCACGCTACCCCGCGCGCTGGAACGCGCAGGCCGGGACGGATCGGGGATGAGCCCGATCCTGTCCGCGCAGGATCTCGGGACCCCCGACCTCGTGTGCTACCCGCGCACGGCGGAGGTGGTGCCCGCGATCGTCCGCGCGGCGGTCGCCCGGGGCGTTCCGATCACCACCCGCGGGAAGGGCACCGGCAACTACGGGCAGGTGATCCCCCGGTTCGGCGGTCTCGTCCTGGACATGACCTCGCTCAACGGGATTCACGAGATCACCGATCAGACGATCACGGCCCAGGCAGGTGCGCGGATGATCAACCTGGAGCAGACCGCCTGGGGTTCCGGAAGTCAGCTGTGGATGTACCCGTCGACGGTGCAGTCCACGCTCGGCGGCTTCCTCGGCGGCGGGTCGGCCGGCACCGGCACGATCGTGCACGGTCGCAATCACGAGGGTTTCGTGACGGCGCTCGACGTCGTCTACGGCACCGAGGACGCCGAACTGGTGCACCTGGAAGGTGCTGACGCACAACCTTTCGTCCACACCTACGGGGTGGCGGGTGTCATCGTGAACGCCTCGGTGCGCGTCGAACCACTCCAGGAGTGGCGCTGTCTGTACGCCAGCTTCGGGTCGACCCGGGAGGCCTTCGACGCCGCCCACCGGCTCTCGTCGGTCGAGCCGAGACCGCGACTGCTGTCGGCGGACGGTCCCACCGTCGTCGAGGCGCTGCCCGCCGACCCCGCCTTCGTGCGGGGTCGCGCGAATGTACGCGGAATCATCGACGCGAGAGCACTCGAGGAGTCCACCGATCTCATCGCCCGCGCCGGCGGCCGGGTCGAAGCGGTCCGCGAGGGCATCGCCGAGACGATCAAGCTGTCCACGCTGTCCTACAACCATCCGACCTGGTGGCTGCAGAAAGCGCAGCCGGACAAGTGGTTTCACATGGAGGTGCGCGGCGACGCACTGGTCACCCGCCTCGAGGAGGTGGAGAAGGTCTACGAGGGTGGGATGCTCCACCTCGAGGTCGGTCACGGGATGATGTTCGGGATGCTCAACGGGATCTACCGCAACCCACAGCAGGTCATCGACGGGGTCGCCGCCCTCGAGGAACTCGGGGTCGGCGTCCACTCACCTCACCAGTGGTACGTCGATCTCGACGCCGAACGCGTGCAGACGCTCGCGGCCCGGACCGACCCGAAAGGCCTTCTGAATCCAGGGAGGTGGATGTGACCGCAGCGTTCGGGTCCCGCCGCTACGCCGAACTCACCACCGCCGAGATCGACTCCGCACTCTCCCGGCACTCGATCCTCGTCCTGCCGACCGGCGCGATCGAACCGCACGGCGCGCATCTGCCGCTGGCGACCGACCTCATCGTCGCCGAGGCCGTGTCGGCCGCCGTCGTCGCACGCGGAGCCGCAGCCGGACATGACGTCTGGCTGCTCCCCGCACTCGGTTACACCAAGTCCGACGAGCATGCCGCACTCCCCGGCACGATGTGGCTGCGACCGTCCACTCTGTTCGAGACGATCGTGGACATCGGGTCGTCGATTGCCGCGACCCCCGCACGACGGCTGCTGTTCCTCAATGCGCACGGCGGCAATTCGGCACTGATCGAGGTGGCGGCACGTGAACTGCGTCGACGCTTCGGCCTGCAGACGTTCTTCACCTCCGGGCCCGGTCGGGCCGGTCCCACCGAACGAGGACTGGGAATCCATGCCGGGTGGGCCGAGACGTCGATGATGCTGCATCTGCGACCGGATCTCGTCCAGATGGACAAGGCCGTCGCCGCGGTGGCCGACGCAGTGGCCGATTCGAACCACGTCGGCTTCACCAAAGCCGTCAAGTTCGGTTGGCTGTCGACCGATTTCGCCGAGTCGGGGGTCATCGGCGACCCCACCGGGGCAGACGCCGCCATCGGGGCGGAACTCTTCGAGGAGCGCGTCATCGCCCTCGTGGATGCGCTCGCCGACATCGCGACCTTCGACCCCGGACGGGTGCGGCGATGATCACCAGCGGGGTGGAGTTCGGAAGTGATTGTCCCCCCGAGGAATACCGCACCATCGATCCCATGGTGTTGCTCCGACGCTGGCTACCGCCCGCCGACGCCGCACCCGCACTCATGGCGCTCTCGACTCTCGGGCGCGACGGGTATCCGCGCGTGCGCCACGTGCTGCTCAGTGACGCCGACGACGCCGCGGTGTACTTCCACACCGACAGCCGGTCGTCGAAGGTGTCCGAGCTGGCCGAACTGCCACGGGCCGGTATCGCGGTGGCATGGCCGCAGCGGGGACGCCAGGTGGTCGCGCACGGCACCGTGCGCAGGCCGACGGAAGACTCTCTCCGCGAGACCTTCTCGCGCCGTACCCGCTACCTGCAGCTGCTCGCCTGGTGCAACGATCACGAGATGTCGGCACTGCCCACCCACGATCGACATCGACGATGGGCGGAGTTCGACGCCACCCATCCGACACTGAGCCCGCCGGACACGTGGACGGGTTTCGCCATCGACATCCGCGAGATCGCTTTCTGGCGCGGCGATCCGGACGGCCCCTCGCAACGGATCCGCTTCATCCGCACCGACCATTCCTGGACATCGGAGGTTCTTCCCGGATGACGGCCACGACCTTTCACAATGCGCTGATCCTGCCGATCGCGGGAGACAAGCCCTGGTTCCGGGGATGGCTGACCGCGGACGCCGGCGGGCGGATCTCCGGCATCGGCGAGGGCGCCCCACCGGCGGATGCGCCGGGAGTGCGACACGACCTCGAGGGATGTTTCCTCGCACCGGGTTTCGTGTCGGGTCACAGCCACATCTACACCGGCGGCATGCGCGGTGTCGCCGCGGACAGCCCGCTCTACGAATGGGTGTCCCGCAACAGCCTGATGCTGCTCGGCGCCGACGCCGACGACCTCTACTGGATGACCCTGGCCGGCGGCCTGGACCACCTGTCGTCGGGTATCACCTCGGTGTACAACTTCACCCAGTCGCGGGTGATCGCACTGTTCGACTACGAGAAGTCGGTGCTCCGCGCCGAACGGATCCACCCCGCCGAGTTCGTCAACCGCCAGGTCGACGGGTTGGCGGCGTCGGGTATCCGGTTCGTCACCAGCGTGCGACTCGACGACGAACAGCTCGCCGAGGACGAGGCCTTCCACGGATTCGACGAGGTCGTGCGACATCTCGGCACCGTCGACCCGGCCCTGAACCTGGGTGGCTCGGTGTACGGCTCCGTCCAGTGGTCCTCCGCACCGGTGACCGCCGAACGCGAACGCGCCCTGATGGATCGGTACGGCATCACCAACCAGGCCCACTTCGTCGAGACCGCGGAGCAGATCGACATCCAGCAGGCCAAATTCGACTGGTACGACGCCGCCGGTGTACTCGGCCCCGATTTCGCGTTCGGTCACTTCGTGCATCCGACGGACCGGATGGTCGCGCGTGTGCGCGACACCGGTTCGTCCGTCGTCTGGCAACCGATGTCCAACGGTCGGCTCGGCTCCGGCATCGCCGACATCCCGCGCCTCCTCTCCGACGCCGTCACGGTCGGCATGGGTGTCGACGATCAGTCCTGCACGGACGTTTCGGATCCGTTCGAGAACATGCGCACCGGGCTGTTCCTGCAGCGCGGTCTGCGCAGCGACACCGCGGTGCTGTCCCCGGCGGACGTACTCGCCCTGCACACCATCGGATCGGCCACCGCGATCGGGGTCGCCGACCGGGTCGGCTCCCTGGAGGTCGGGAAGTACGCGGATCTGGTCGTCGTCGATCCGTACTCACCGCACACCGGGCCGATCTGGGACCCGGTCGCCACCTACGTTCTCGGATGCGGACTCCGGAACCTGCGTGAGGTCTTCGTCGGTGGCCGGTCGGTATGGGCACGCGGCGTATCGGACCCGACGCGGTCCGAGGCCGATCTCGAACTCACCGAGCGGATGATCCGCTCGGCGGCCCGCTCGGGGATTCGCCCGGCCGTCTCCCCGCCTGCCGATCGCGCCCGGACTCTCGCCATCCGAAGCAGCTGAACTGACCTTTCGCGACCACCCCCGTCGACGCACGTCACACACGCCCAGCCGCGGTGGCCGGCGCCGCCCCGTGGCGTCCGAATTGCGCAATTAGTCCCAGAATTCACCCTCGTTCGCGTGACTAACGGGAGCGTGCAGGTCACCCTTGTCTTCGTGCCGGACTCGGGGGCCTGTGCAAAAGTGGTACTCAGTAACTAGTGTTAGTCACTAACACATGTGGCGGCGACGCTGCATGTCACTCGATCGGTCGGCACAGACGCCGGCCTCTGGGCTCGAAAACCGAAAGGGTTCACCACGCCATGGCGTCGTATCTGTTCAAGCTCGGGAGGTTCTCCTTCCGGCACAAGTGGGCCGTCATAGCGGTCTGGCTGATCGCGATGATCGCGGTCGTCTCGCTCGTCGGCGTGCTGAAGCCGAAGTTCGCCCAGGACTTCAGCCTGCCCGGGACCGATTCGGGCACCGCCACCGAGCAGGTGCAGGAGTACTTCCCGCAGGTCATGAAGGAGCAGGAACGCGCGTCCACGAGCATCGTCGTGGCCGCGAACGACGGCCTGCAGAATCACACCGAGCAGATCAACAAGCTGGCCGAGGATCTCCGCACGCTGCCGGACGTCATCGCCCCGGAGACCGTGGTGAACCCGGTGATGGCTGCTGCCGTCGACCCGGCCGTCGCCGCATCCGTCCTGGGCGACAACGGTCGCGTCGGCTTGATCCAGGTCCGTCAGAACATCACGATCATGGATCTGACGACCGAGAACAAGGAACAGCTCGTCAAGATTCTCGACGAAAACCGCGGCAATGGTCTGCAGGTCGAGGCCACCGGCGCGCTGATGCAGGTGATGGAACAGGGCGGCGCCGCCGAGCTGATCGGCTTCGCCATCGCGTTCGTGGTCATGATCGTCGCCTTCGGCGCCCTGATCGCCGCGTTCATCCCGCTGGTCACCGCCATCGTCGGCGTGGCGATCACCATCATGTTGCTCACCCTGTCGGCCGAGTTGCTCTCGATCAACCAGTCGGCGACCGCGATCGTCACCATGCTCGGCATCGCCGTGTCCATCGACTACGCGCTGTTCATCGTGTCTCGGTACCGAGCCGAACTGAGCCGGGGCGGTGATGCGGCGGACGCTGCCGGCCGCGCGGTCGGAACGGCCGGATCGGCCGTCGTGTTCGCCGGCCTCACGGTCATCATCGCGGTCGTCGCCCTCGTGGTCATCGGCATCCCGATCATCACCCAGATGGGTGCCGGCGCCGCCGTTGCCGTCCTGATCGCAGTGCTTGCCGCACTCACCCTCATCCCCGCTCTCCTGGGTGCCTTCGGTCGTCACGCCTTCCGTCCGAAGATCCCGTGGATCAAGCACGCCGAACAGTCCGAGGACGGCGACACCCTGGGCGTCCGCCTCGGCCGCACCGTCGTCAAGGCGCCGATCCCGTTCATCATCATCGGACTCCTCGCACTCGCCGCGGCGGCCATCCCGGCCACGAAGATGGAACTGGGCCTGTCGCTGTCGACCGAGGACGAGGCTCCCGCGCAGGCATTGCTGAGCAAGGGTTTCGGTGAGGGCATCAACGGCCCGCTGCTCGTCATCCTGCACGACGACGACGCCCCGATCGCGCCCGCCGCAGACGACGCCGTCAAGCACATCTCCACCCTGAAGGACGTCGTCAACCCCGAGTCGCTCACCTGGATCGGCAACGACGGCGGACAGAACGGCAACACCGCACTGATCACCGTCACGCCGAAGAGCGCACCGTCCTCGCCGGCGACCCACACGCTGATGGAGAACATCCGTGCGTACGCACCGGTTGTCGACGAGCAGGGCGCCGAACTGCATGTCGGTGGACAGACCGCGATCATGTCGGATCTGTCGCAGAAACTCGACGACGCGCTGATCCCCTATCTGATCGTCGTCGTCGGTCTGGCGTTCCTCATCATGATCGGCGTCTTCCGCTCCCTGTGGGTGCCGCTGATCGGCACGCTCGGCTTCATCTTCTCCGTGCTCGCGACCTTCGGCATCACGGTCGCGATCTTCCAGGAGGGCTGGTTCGGCATCATCTCGCACACCCAGCCGATCATCTCGTTCCTGCCGATCTTCCTGATCGGTGTGGTCTTCGGTCTGGCGATGGACTACCAAGTGTTCCTGGTGACCCGAATGCGCGAGGAGTACATCCACGGCATGACCGCCAAGGAGGCCATCGTCGCGGGCTACCGGCACGGCGCCCGTGTGGTGACGTCGGCGGCGATCATCATGATCAGCGTCTTCGCCGCGTTCATGCTGTCCCCGGAGACGACCGCCAAGATGATGGGCTTCGCCCTCGCCTCGGCAGTCCTGTTCGACGCCTTCGTGATCCGCATGCTGGTCGTCCCGGCCGTGATCGCCCTCCTCGGCGACCGCGCCTGGACCCTGCCGCGCTGGCTCGACAAACTCGTCATCAACTTCGACATCGAGGGCGAGTCGGTCCGCCACCGTGGACTCGAGGATCCCGACGACACGAAGACGCCGGTACCGGCGGGCTGACCGTGTCCACGGCACGATCCCACACCGACGTCCCGGGCAACCGCCCGGGGCGTCGGCCCGGGTTGCGCGAGCAGCAGAAGATGCGTACCCGCAACGCCATTCGTGAGGCCGCCCTGCACCTGATCTCCGAACAGGGCTACGCGAAGACGACCGTCGAGCAGATCGCCGAGGCCGCCGGTGTCTCCCACATGACGTTCTTCCGCTACTTCCCCACCAAAGAGCAGGTGGTCGTGGGTGGGGAACATTTCGAGGCCGAGGCTCGTGCGATCGTCGAGTCGATGCCCCGAGGCCTCGGGCACTTCGACCTCATCCGCCGGCTGTTCACCGAACTGGACCGCCTCACCGCCGACGATCCGTGGGTGGGCAATCCCCTACGGATGCAACTGATCCGATCGGAACCACTGCTGCAGAAGACCTTTCACGTCGAGGTCGAGCGAACGATGGCCGGGATGCGACAGCTCCTCGCCGACTATCTCGGCCGCGACGCCGACGACTTCGCGCTCGGAGTGTTCCTCGACGCGGTGGCCGGCGTGACCTTCCGCCTCGCGGCCCAGGCCGAGGAGAGTTCCACGCAGCCGCAGATCGAAACGACCCTGCGGGCCATCGACCTTCTCGAGCAGGGGCTTCCGCTCGACTGATCCCTCTGAAAACAGCCCCTGAAGAGCACCCACCACAGCCGACCCGGCGACATATATTGTCGACGGCCGGCCTGAGGAGGGTCGATTTCAGGGGCACATTTCCGGAACGGCTTTCTCGAGCGTTTCCGAATGTCGCAGTGCGCCGGTGCGACCCGACCTACGATGAGCTGATCCGCGCAGGAGGGCTCAGCATGCGACTCACCCGACGCCTCCAGATCAGGCTCTGGCCACGCACTCTCGCGGTTTCTGCACTGACATTCGCCCTCACCGCGACATCGCTCATCGCAGCCTCGCCACCGACGGCCCGGGGTTTCGCCGAGGACATCTGCTACACGCCGGGGGCTCCACCGCACAGCTGCGGACCGCTGCCGGTCGCCTGCCCACCCGACAACCCGAACGATCCGATCTGCGGGGCACGCGCATTCCTCCGTTACGCCTACACGCTTCGCCAGCCGCTCGGCGGGCGCAGTCTGGTGCACACCGACTCGACCTACATCATCGCGCGCAAGGTCGGATTCTCCGTGCGCGACGCCTACTGGATCGCCGCGTACAGCGAGGCGACCGACCTGGGCACCTTCGTTCCCCGTGACATGCGCGGGAATCCTCTCCCGAACGCTGGAGCACTCACCACGAAGGACATCGGCGGCCTCGTACGCACCCACTTCGCGACCGGCGGCTTCCTGTTCCACTTCCTGCCGACGATGCGCGGACCCCGAACACCCCAGCCGAACGGGTTGCGGCCCAACGTGAACGACCCGCGGCACGAGGTGATGCTCACCCACATCCGCAAGTGGGCGATGGACGGCCCGGGCAGCGCCGCACCGCTGTGCACCGGCGGTTTCACGAACCGCACGGCCACCGGCGACTACGCCACCGGCGCAACCTGTTACGGCGGTGAGCAGCCTGTTCCGATCAACGGTCAGTACAGCCTCGTCGATCCGATCGACATCCCCTTCCAGAACATGACCGGCCGCCAGGTCATCTCCGACGGGGTGACCTCGGACCGGTTCGACTCCTACATCGGCAACCAGTCGGCCAATGCGCGGACCGGCATCTACATCCACGCGCTCGGCGACCGCATCTCGCACCACGTGTGCACCGACGAAGGACGCATCACCCCGCCGACGCCGCGCCAGCGCGCGTTCGACATCGACCTGTTGGTGCCGGGATGCGATCAGGGGCCGCACGCGGTGCGCCACGAGTTCGAAACCGGAGTGGACTTCGGCAAGCTCGAGCAGCAGGACCGCACGACCGAGGCGACCCTGTCCATGGTCTACGACGAGCTGGTGAACTTCGCCCGCCTCCGCGGCACCCTGGACCCGTCGGCGACCACGCCGGTCGTGAAGACCGCGGTCGTGACCAACGGCCTGCTGCCAGCCCTCGAGCGCCGCAACCCGGAAGCCCGTCTCCGCGCGGTCACCTCGGTCGGCTGTCGTCTCGGTGTGCCGGCCTTCCCCGGTAGCCCGGCCTGCTGACACCTCCTCCTCCGCCGGGGGCCGCCTCAACGAGTCCGGCAGGGGGCACCCCGACGCCCCGGCCGTTCGACCGGCGAACAACCTCTACGATCGGGTAGTGATCTCGGACAGCGCCGCCCGTCCCCGCACGACTCCCGCACGTCGCCCGCGGCGACGGACCCTCTCACGGTTGCTGGCGCCGCTGATCGCGACCGCGGCCGCCGTCGCCGCCACCGCTGCACTGGTCGCGCCCACGCAGGCCGCACCGGCGAAACCCGCGCCCGCGCCGTTCCCGATCGGCGACCTGGCACGGCTGTACCCGTCGGACGTCTCCTCATTCCCGGGCGGCATCTACCTACAACCGATCGAGACGTTCAGCGCGCTGCGCCGGGACCATCCCGAGATCATGGCGCAGAACCTCGACAAGGTCGTGGCGATCAACCAGGCCGCGGCCGACGATCCCGCCCTGCAGCGACGCGCCCTCACCGACGCCCACGACGATCCGCTCGTGACGATGTCGGATGCGTTCGGGCAGCAGCTCGGACGCCACTTCCGGGACGCACTGGCCGCCGGCCGGCTGCCCAAGACCAAGGCGATCTTCAGTGACTACCTGGCACGCGGTGGCGGCCTCGCCAACACGACACTCGTCGAGAAGTACGTGTTCGACAACGACCGCCCGTTCGTCGTCGCCCCCACGCGAATCCGGAAGTACACACGCGCCGGCGCGAACGAGTACGACGCCCTCGGAACCAATCCGTCCTTCCCGTCGGGACACGCGGGCATGTTCTTCTGGCGCGGAACCCTTCTCGCGCTGATGCTTCCCGAGTTCGCCCCGCAGTTCCTCACGCGCGCTTCCGAGGGTGGATATCACCGCATCGTCCTCGGTGTGCACTACCCGCTCGACGTGATCGGGGGTGCGATGGTCGGGCAGGCGGCGGCCGCCGACCGGTGGAACGACCCGGGCTTCAACCGACTGCTCCGCGCGTCCGCCACCGAGATCCGTCGTGAACTCGAATGGCGTTGCGGCGCCCCGCTGCCCATCTGCATCGAGCAGGACACCCCGTATCTGACCGACGCCGAGGCGAGGCGCATCTACACCGATCGCCTCACGTACGGCTTCGGTCGCGTTGCCTCACCCACCCATCGGATGGTCGTTCCGCAGCAGGCCGTCGACATGATCGCACCGGCCTTCCCGTCGCTGTCGGACGCGCAGCGTCGCCAGATCCTCGTCGCGACCGCACATCCCGCCGGGTACCCACTCGACGACCAGCGGCCGGGACGCGCCTCCTGGCAGCGACTCGACCTCGTGCGGGCTTACACCGCGCGCGTGACCGTCGACCGCGACGGCGACGTCACCGTTCACTGACGACCCGCTCCACTTTTCTTACTGAATCGTTTGCCCCACTGCGCGTTGCGAACTCGCCGAACGCGCCAGTTCGGCGTGCCGATTGGACCAGTGTGAGTCCAGTTTGCCGGAACAGCTTGACACCGCCGTAAGGATACGGCTAATTTTCGGGTGGTCCACGTCACACCCGACGGGGACTCACCGCCCGTGACCAGGGCGGACGGTGCCGAACCTCGGATCCAGTCCGACGACTGGGTTAACGAACTCAATCACCCTCAAGCCCCGCCGGGGCGATGTCGTCATGCCCTCGTTCTCGGGCTGCTTCGTCGTGCCCGGAGATCATCGGGAAAGGCAGTCGAAACATGCGTTTGTCGAACTCTCGAAGAGCCGGTCGGTTGGCGGCGGTCGCCGTCGCCGCGGCGTGCGTCTTCTCGGTCGTGTCGTGTAGCAGCGACGACGGCGGATCGAATGGCTCCGCCGCGGATTCCAGCGGCGCCAAGGCCTCCGGCGAAGCGATCAAGGTCGGGTTGTTCAACCCTTCGAAGGGCCCGGCCACACAGCCCGGGGTCACGACCGGCAAGCAGGCGGCCGTCGATTACATCAACAACCAGATCGGCGGCATCAACGGCCGTCCCATCGAGATCGTCGACTGTGGCATCGACCAGACCGCACCCGAGTCGACGGTGTCCTGCGCCAACCAGTTCGTCGAGGCCGGCGTGGTCGCCGCGATCGACGGTTTCAACGCCGAATCCGCCGCCGCCGTACCGATTCTCACCGCCGCGAAGATCCCGCTGGTCGGCCAGATCCCGTTCAGCACCATCACCGGGGCATCGCCGGCGAACCGCGTGTACTTCGGTCCACCGCCGGCCGCGTTCCTCGTCGGCTTCATGCAGCAGCTCAAAGCCGAGGGCAAGACGTCACTGACCCTGGCGAACGCGGATCTTCCCCAGGCCCACCAGGTCTTCGACGGGCTCATGAAACCGCTCGGCGCACAGCTCGGCATCGACGTGAAGTCGGTCTACTACCCGCCGACCGGCCCCAACTTCACGCAGCTGGCCAGCCAGCTCGCCGAGGGCAATCCGGCCGCCGCCGGACTCATGACCTCCCCCAACGACAACGTCTGCACCAAGCTGGCACAGTCGCTGCGCTCGGTGAAGTACGAGGGGACCATGTTCATGGCCGCGTGCACCGACTTCATCGACACGCTCGGCGCGCAGGCGGTCGGCGCACAGACCTACTCTCCGTTCTGGCAGCCGCCCGCCCTCGACGCCACCCCAGCGGAGGTCAAGGGCAACCTGGAGACCGCACAGAAGTTCATCGACGATCAGAACGGCACCGCCGGCTTCTACGCCTACGGCACGTTCTCGATCCTCGCGGACTTCGCGACCACGGTCGGCAACGCGAAGCTCACCGAGTACACCGGGCCGAGCGTCCTGCGCACCCTCAAGGCGATCAAGGACTACCAGTCCTTCATCGGCCCGAAGCTGACCTGCGGCAAGACGACGACCCCGAACTGCACCACCGAGATGCTGCTGTTCAACGTCGTCGGTGACAAGAAGACCGAGCCCGCCACCGGCGGTTTCATCACCCCGCTCCCGGCAGCGCTCCAGCGCATCCCGGGCGCCTACTGAGCGATACACCGCGCGGTGGGGCGGGCCTCGACCCGAGGCGCGTCCCACCGCACCCGCTCTCCACGAACCGATCTCCGGGTGGCACGTCCACCCGTCCGCGCCATCCGACCGCGTGAGATGCACACGCGCCGAACGAATGAGTACGCCACATGGGCCAGTTCCTCCAGTTCGCCTTCCTCGGGCTAGCCGCCGGTGCCATCTATTCGGTACTCGCGTCATCCCTGGTCGGCATCTATGCCGCCACCGGCATCATCAACTTTGCCCAGGGCGCCATCGGCCTCTACTCGGTCTATCTCGTCGCGGCGTTACGCACGGACGGCAGTCTCGTCCTGCCCATCGGCACCGTGAGTCTCGGCAGTGAGGACAACCCCACGTCGATGGAACTGGCACTGGTCCTCGGTGTGGTCAGTGCCGTGGTCTGGGCGCTGCTGGCGCATGTCCTCGTCTTCCGGCCCCTGCGACACGCGCCCGTGCTGGCGCAGGTGGTCGCGTCGGTCGGTCTCATGTTGTTCCTGCAGGCCCTCGTCCAGTTGCGCTTCGACACGGAAAACCTCTTCGCCCAGTCGATCCTGCCGGAAACCACCGTCGAGATCGGCGGTGCCGTCGTCAACGTCTCCGATCTGATCCTCGCCGGCGTCGCCATCGCGGTGTCCCTGCTGCTGTGGGCCTACTTCCGGCTCACCACCCTCGGTGTCGCGACGCGCGCCGGGTCCGAGGACGAACTCGCCGCCCGCCTGTCCGGCTACTCCCCCGACCGTCTCGCCGCCATCGTGTGGGCGATCACCGGCGCGGCAACGGGTCTGATCGTCGTGCTCGCCTCGTTCACCATCGGACTGACCGTCACGAGCTACACGTTCTTCGTCATCCCCGCACTCGCCGTCGCCCTGGTCGGGCGGCTGACCTCCTTCGGGATCGCGTGCGCCGCAGGCCTTGTGCTCGGAGCCTTCCAGTCGGTCATCTCCTGGCTCGCCACCAAGAGCTGGTGGCCGGAATGGGCGCAGGCCGGACTCGGCGACGCCGTGCCCTTCGTCATCGTGGTCGTCGCACTGTTCCTCCTCGGCGGCCGTATCCCGTCGCGCGGATCGCTCGGCGAGGTGCGCATGCCCGCGGTGCGCATCCCGCGCATCCGGATCATCCCGACCGTCGCGATCATCGCAGCCGTCGTCATCGCGATCCTGCTCACCTCCGGCACCTGGCGGTTCGGCGTGGTCACCTCGGTGATCCTCTCCCTCATCGCCCTGTCGCTGGTTCTGCTGACCGGTTACCTCGGCCAGATCTCGTTGGCGTCCATGGCCTTTGCCGGTGCCGCCGGATTCGCCCTGTCGAAGCTGACCACCAACTGGAACGTGCCGTTCCCGTTCAGCATGCTGTTCGCGGCACTCATCGCGACCGGTCTAGGCGTGTTGGTCGGCGTCCCGGCCCTCCGCATCCGCGGCGCGCAGCTCGCGGTGGTGACCCTGGCAGCGGCACTGGCGATCCAGAGTTTCGTGTTCAACAACCCCGCCATCACGGCATTCGAGGGCAACATGATCGCCGACCCGACGATCTTCGGCATCGACCTCGGGGTACGCGACGGCACCAATCTCGTCACCCTTCGGTTCGCGCTGATGGTCCTCGTCGTCGTCGCGATCGCCACCCTCGTCGTCCTTCGGTTCATGGGCGGCTCGACCGGCCGCGCGTTCCTCGCGGTCCGTTCCAACGAGCGCGCCGCGGCGTCGGTCGGGATCAACGTCGCCGCAACGAAACTCCTCGGCTTCGCCCTGTCGGCCTTCCTCGCCGGCATCGGCGGCTGTCTGATCGGTTACAGCCGCGGGCAGCTCTCGGCCGGTTCGTTCACCGTCATGATCGGCCTGACCCTGCTCGCGATGACCTACGTCGGCGGCATCACCTCGTTCGCCGGCGCCGTCATCGCCGGCATCATCGGTCCGCTCGGCGTCGGCTATGTGTTCCTCACCCAGACCCTCAGTCTCGGTGAGTACTACGAACTCATCGCCGCCGGCAGCCTCCTGCTGATGGCTGTGCTCAACCCCGTCGGCGTGGCCGGGGCGGCGTCGGAACTCGGTGACAAGATCCGGGCCCTGCGGCACCGGAAACCAGACCCCAAAACCGAGGCGCCCGGCGCGGCGCAGAGCACACAGGCAGGTGTCCATGTCTGAGTCGACCGCATCCGATACCGCCGTCCTGGACGGGACCGCGCTGCTCCGAACCGGCGGGCTCTCCGTCCGATATGGCGGAGTCAGCGCCAATTCCGATGTCGACATCACCGTCGGCGCCGGCGAGATCGTCGGACTGATCGGCCCCAACGGCGCGGGCAAGACCACCTTCGTCGACGCCGTCACCGGGTTCACCAAGGCGACCGGCACGGTCTCACTCGCCGGTGAACGCCTGGAGAAGGCGTCGCCGCACCGTCGGCGCCGAGCGGGTATGGCACGCACGTGGCAGGCCGGTGAGCTGTTCACCGACCTCACCGTCTCCCAGAACCTGGCCGTCGCCGTCCAGCCCGTCGGTCTGCGCGCGATGCTGTCCGACGTCGTCAACGGTTCGCGGCCGCCCGCCGAGACCATCGATCGGGCACTCGACCTGGTCGGCCTGCGCGACGCCGCCGATCAGCTGCCCGGCGAACTCACTCTGGGACAACAGAAGTTGGTGGGCGTCGCCCGGGCGCTGGTCGGTGGGACACGGCTCGTCCTGCTCGACGAGCCCGCCGCGGGCCTCGACACCCACGAGAGCCGTGACTTCGGCGCCGAACTGCGGCGCATCGCCGCCACCGGCATCGGCATCCTGCTCATCGACCACGACATGTCGCTGGTCCTGGACGTCTGCGACCGCCTCTACGTGCTCGACTTCGGAAAGGTCATCGCCAGCGGCACACCCGCCGCCATCCAGGACGACCCGGCGGTGATCTCCGCCTACCTGGGAAGCCCGGAGGTCGACCCGGATGTCGTCGCCGAACTCGACGCGGCGGATTCGTCCGGTGCCCCATCCGATCCCGCCACCGGCACCCAACCCTCCCCCACCGACGCGCCCGAGGAGAACCGATGAGCACCGACACCTCCGCCGCGAAGCCCGTCCTCGAACTCGACGACATCACCGTCGGTTACGGCGGTGTGCCGGCGGTACGCGGCTTGAGTGCCTCGGTCCGCCCAGGGGAGATCCTCGCCCTGCTCGGGCCCAACGGTGCCGGCAAGACGACGACCCTGCTCGCCGCCGTCGGCGCACTGCCGCTGATGTCGGGCTCCGTCACCGCGCTGGGCGAGCCGATCGACCACCACATCGAACGCAACGCGCGCCGTGGAGTGACCCTGGTCCCCGACACCCGCGGTCTCTTCCACAAGCTGTCGGTCTCGGACAACCTGCGGCTCGCCAAACGCAAGAACGGCACCGACCTCGACACCGTCTTCGAGTACTTCCCGAAACTGAAGACCATGCGTTCGCGGCACTGCGGCAACCTCTCCGGCGGTGAGCAGCAGATGCTCGCCCTCGCCAAGGCCCTGCTCGCGCGTCCGCGGGTTCTGCTCATCGACGAGATGAGTCTCGGCCTGTCGCCGGTGGCCGTGCAGGATCTGCTTCCGCGGCTCCGCTCGTTCGCCGACGAACACCAGATGGCGGTGGTCCTCGTCGAACAGCACATCGACCTCGCGCTCGGGATCGCCGACTCGGCGATCGTCCTGCACCACGGCCGGGTGGCCCTGTCGGCGAGCGCCGCCGAACTGCGCAGCCGACGGGACAAGGTGGAGGCCGCGTACTTCGGCCGCACCATCGAAGAACAGGCCTCCTGAGACCGGTCACGACGAACGACACCACCGAACGAATCCGGGGACGACGTGGTCATCGCCGACGATCAGAACGCGAACGGGACCGACGGGTCCGCTCGCCGGCGCGTCGGGCGTGACCGCCCCGCGCGCAGCACCCGCAACCGTCCGACCGACGAGGAGTTGCTGGACGCCGCCTGCGAGGTGATCGCCGAGGTGGGCGCCGACCGCGCGACCATGACCTCGATCGCCGAACGCGGCAGCACCACGCGGGTGACCCTCTACGCCCATTTCGGGTCCCGCGACGAGCTCGTCTCACGCGTCATCGCCCGCGAACTCGAGATCTTCACCTCGTTCATGTTCCGCGTCTACGACGAGAGCGAGGACATGCCCTACGGGGCGCGTGCCCGCCATTCGGTGCGGTGCCTGTTCGATTACGCCCGCAACCACCCCGCGGGCCTCCGCGTGCTGATGGGACACAGCGAGGGCGGAGGCGGCAACCGGCGCTTGTACGCGGCGCTCGAACCGCGTATCTCCGCCCGGCTCCGACAGAACTACGCCGAACAGGGCGCCGACATCGCGGCCGGCGCGGACACGCTCGCGTCCCTGCTGCTGGGCATGAGCCTCGACGTCGCGCACCGTGCGCTCATCGTCGACGGCGCCGGCATCGACGAGGCGTGTGACCTCGCGGTCACCGCCACCATGGCCGTACTCCGGGACGTCCGGCCGGAACAACTCCAAGCGCTCGACGCCTCCCTCGAACAGCACTGACAGCCGAATCACCCGGCGTCGCCCGCACGATCGGCGGCCGGTCCCGGGCCCGTATCCAAGACCCGGACAAGTCGACCCCAAGTTTCCCGCAAGCGGGCCGGGCGATTCTTTCTCCTGTCACACGAACCCCCGCGGTCGAACCGCCCCCGGTACCCCCGGACCACGGCCGCCCAGGAGAGGAACACCATGTCGCGTCCGCAGAACATCCAGTCCGACACCGATCAGCTCGAGACCGAGGAGATCGGCCCGCTTCCCGGCCCGCGCCGGCCGCTGTGGCAGATCGGTCGCCGCGCCACCGTCATCGTGGCCTGCCTGGGCTTCAGTGCCCTTGCGGCGTGCAGCTTCAGCGTCGGCACCCAGACGGTCGAGGAGGCCTCCGACATCGATGTCGGCGAGTGCCTGCAGATCGGTGAGGAGGACGGCGAGGGCAAGGTGGCCGCGACCAAAGAGGACTGCGAGGGCACCGAGGGGCTGACGTTCTACGCCGCCGACAAGGTGAGTTCCGGTGCGGAATGCACCGCCGACTACACCTCGAGCCTCACCTTCAGCGGAGGTGACCAGAAGCTCTGCATGACACCGAATTTCGCGACCGACACCTGCTATCAGATCCCACTCAACGGCGGAGAACTCGCCGACTACCGCGAGGTCGAATGCAGCACCTCGCCGGTGGAGAACACGATCATCGCCAAGACGGTCAGCCGTGGCGACGGATCTATCACCTGCCCCGGGGATCAGACCAGGTGGACCTTCACGCAGCCGGCGTCGATCGGTTACTGCCTGACCGAGGATGTCACCGCCGCAGGCGAATTCGGCGGCTGAGTCGCCGGCTCGGCCACCGGCGGCTGGCCCGACGATGCGGAGTTCGCCGCCGCGTCTACCAGGCCGTGACCGACCCGGTAGTCGACGCGCATCCGGGCCATCTCCGCATCGCGCACGCGATAGGCCTTCTCGATCCGCGCACGGGCTCGCCGTGCGCCGCCCCGGCGCTGTGCCGAGCCGGCCAACGCGAGGGCCGGACCGACCCGACCGAGAACGTGCTTGATCGTCCCGTCCGGGATACCCAGGGCGTCCGCGTCGTGGTCGCCGATGAACACCCGCTGCAACCCGTACATGATGTTGGTGGCCAACCGGTTTCGCAGGACACGCGGGCCGGGGAGCACGTTGGCGAGCTCCGGGACGAGATAGTCCTCGGTGAGCGCGACCACGAAGTCGTGATCGTCGGGTCCGGGTCCCGGCGACGTCAGGCGATACAGCTCTTCGATGCGGACATGATCGGCCTCGCAGCTCGGATTCAGTTCTGGACTCATGCCGACGACATGCCCGACGTAACGCCAGAGATGGTAGATGTCCTCCAGTTCCCGATCGGTGAACCGGACCCCGAGTGTGTGCATGGCGGCGATCGCGATGTGCCCGAACTCGGCGATCGTGAAGGCCATGTACGGCTGTGGAATCGGCACGCCACAAGCCTTTTCGTCCCAGTCGCCCCGCTTCCACAGCATCTGCCGCACATGCGCGTGGATCATCCGGACCCGCACGGTGTACGCGAAACCGTCGCCGTCGCGGCGCATTCCGCCCGGCGTGATGACCTGGCTGAGCCACTCCCCGACCTCCACCGACCGCATCGCCGGCTGCGACACGTAGCGCCCGGTGGTCGCGAGCGGCTTGGCGGCGATGGTGTTCCCCGCTCCGCGCACCAGTGATGCCGCGCCCAGCACGATGCCGAGCGGTGCGGTGTTGACGATGAGCGCATCTGCGGCCCGGGCCATCCGGTCGTGGTCGGCCCAGGCCGGCTCGTCGTCGAGGAAGGTGAACAGCGCGCGCATGGAATCGGTGGACTCGTCGAGCGAGGAGATCCCGTGGGCGAGTGCGTTCCGGAGCACGGAGGTCGTCGACCCGCCCGGGTGCGAGTCGGCCGCGACCGCGTCGGCGAGGGGATCGGCGAGCCACATCTGGTCGAGCCAGACCCGCCCGGCCTCTCCGTATCGCTGCACCGCGAGGTCGGCATTCACCAGATCAGACGGGATCCCCTTCATGAATCCATGAAAACACGAGCGATCCTCACTTACCATTCACTTTCTATGAGCCCGTCCCCGTCATCGAAGAAGGCCACTCAACAGGCACGGAAGTCGCCACGGCAGCAACGCAGCCGCGAGATGAGGAGGCTTCTCCTCACCTCTACCCTCACGTTGTTGGACCGGCATCCGGACCGGCGGCCGACGACCGCCGAACTCGCCGCTGCAGCCCACATCAGCATCGGCACCGTCTACCGCTACTTCGCCGACATGGACGCCATCGTCGAGGAACTACGCCTCGCCGCGGTCCACGACATCACCGCCACCCTCGCGAGCGGCATCGGACGAGCCCTGGACCAGCCGCCACTCGACGCGATGACCATCGTCGTCGAGACCCTCGTGGCGTCGTTCGAATCCCACGCATCGGTACTCCGGGCGTCGCTCGAACTCCAGAACAACGGTTTCGGCGACGCCTGGGCCGAGGTCGAGGGGCCGCTGCTCCCCCTGGCCCGCATCCTGCCCTCACGCCTGCGTCCCGACCTCGACGATCGGGCGATCGACGACCTCGTCTTCCTCACCATGGGTGCGACCGCGAGCCTGTGTCTGCGCATCGCACTCCGCCGAACCCAGCAGGCCGACCGTGAGGCACTGATCGCCATGGCAGCCCGAATGTTGCTGGCGGCCTTCGACACCACGAGTGATTCGCGAGCCGTCGGCAACTAGGCCGCGGCGACCCCGGGCTTCACCAGCGTCTTCCGGACGTACACCTGGCGACGGACGCGTGCGACGACCGACCCCGACTCGTCAACGATCTCGGTCTCGAACCACGTGAGACTCTTGTGGCCGGAGGCGGTCTCGACGCGGATCTGTTCCACGACCGCGGGATCGACGATCATGGTCGCGGTGAGACGACCCTGCCCCGGACTGACGTAGTCGATCTCGCCGGCGGCATCCCACACGACGTAGCCCTTGCCGAGCTGATGCATCAGGAGAAGTGCGTAGAACGGGTCGGTCATCGACGACAACGTCCCGCCGAACGCGGTTCCGAAGTAGTTCCGGTTCAGCTTGCTGATCCGATACGTGACCGTGGCCGACGACCAGTCGTCGGCGATGTGAGTGACGCGCACGCCCGCACCGAGGTACGGCGGCCACAGACTCATCCCGAGCCGCATCTTCTTCGCGGTCATCCGCATTCTCGAGAACCCCATCCTATGTAGACCTACATAGGACAGATAAGCGGTCGGATCGGCGGAACGTCAAGAGGATCGTGGTCGACAGTGACGAGCGTCATCCCGATGGAGATCCTTCCGCGTTCTTGCCACAGAATCAGCAGGAACCGGGCCTGTCTCGCCGCGAGGACCTCAGAGGCTGCGCTGCTTCGCGTACTCCGCCATCGCCGCGCGCTCGCCGTCGTGCTTCGGGTAGAAGAAGAACACGATCGCGGCGCCCGCCAGCACGATGACCGCGGCGGCGCCGTAGGCGCGGTTGTCGCCGTGCACGAAGGCGTCCCGGGCGGCGCCGATGATCTGGTCGGCGTACTGCGGATAGCGTTCGGCCAGCACCTCGGCGCTGGAGAAGGACTTGGTCAGTGCGGTTTCGGTCTGCTCGGTGATCTGGTCGGCCTGCGGCGACGCGGCGATGGTCTCCCGTAGATGGTTCGCGTAGCCGGCGGTCAGGATGGCACCGAGTGTCGACTGCAGGATGGCTCCGCCGAGGTCGCGCTGCAGATCCGACATGCTCGACGCCATGCCCGCCCGCTGGACGGGAACCGATCCGGTGAGCGATTGCGAAGCCGGGGTCCCGGCCAGTCCCACACCCACACCCACGAGGACGTAGACGAGGCCGACGTGCCAGAAGTGGGCGTGGGAGTCCCAGGTCAGCATCGCGAACACGAGTCCGGCCACGATGAAGGCGTAACCGGACAGCAGGGTGAAACGCGATCCCGTGCTCTGCACGAGCTTGGCCGACTGCGGCGCGACGATGACCATCGCACCGGCGGCGGGCAAGATCGTCGCGCCGGCGGCGAGGGTCGAGTAGTCGAGCACGTTCTGCATGTACTGCTGGCCGATGAACATCGCGCCCATCAGCGTGCCGAAGACGATGAGCCCGCCGACCGCGGCGACCCAGAAGGTGCGTCGGGCCGCGATTCGGAGGTCGAAGAGCGGAACACGCACGCGCAGTTGCCGCCAGACGAATCCGGCACCGGCGACGATCGCGATCACGGCGAGGATGTAGACCTGGAGCCGCTGATCTCCGTTGGGCGCGAAGTTGATCGCGAGGACCAGCGCGCCGACCATCACGATCGAGACGACACCGCCGAGGTTGTCGACGACCGCCGCCTCGTCACCGGTGTCGGTGGGCACCAGTCGCCACGCGGCCGCCAACGCGAGAACGGCCAGCGGAAGGGTCACCAGGAACACCGCGTGCCAGCTGAACACCTCAAGCAGCGCACCCGACATCAACGGGCCGAGCGCCGAGATCGCCCCGCCGAACGCCGACCAGGCGGCGATCGCCCTGGTGCGCCTGGGTCCCGACCACAGCGCGGTGATCACCGCGAGGGTCGTCGGGAAGGCCAGGCCCGCAGCGATACCGCCGACCAGGCGGGCACCGAAGAGAACCTCGATGGTGGGCGCGAGCCCTGCCACGAGCGACGCCGGGATCGACAGTGCCATGCCGAAGACGAGCATTCGTTTGCGGCCGTGACGATCTCCCAGCGCACCGAAGTACAACACCGAGGCGGCGAGGCCCAGCGAGTATCCGACGGCGATCAGGTTCAGTTGCGTCGAACTGGCGTCGAGATCCTTGCCGATATCGGGCAGAGCGACGTTGGCGACCGCGAGATTGATGTTGGCCACGCCCGCGACGAGAATCAGCGCGATGAGAATCGCACGCGCGCGTGCCGGTGCCGTGCCTGTTTCGACCTCGGGCGTCGTCGACGTCATCGGTGAATCGTACGTGCGGAAGCACTGCCCGAGCAGGGCTTCCGCACGTCAGCGGCACGGAATTGCCACGCCCCGGGCACCGAACAGTCCGGGGAGGGATCGGCGTGTGTCAGATGCAGACGCTGAACGACAAGGAGCCGAGCGGAATGTCCAGGCAGAGCGACACCGACCCGACGGCCTGTTGCGGCTGGATCGGTGGCGACTGGGCAGGTGCAGCCGACGCCGCCGGCACTCCGGCGAGTCCGAGTGTGCACACCGCGGCCGCCGTTGCGGCACCGACAGTCAGACGACGGGTGATCTTTGACTTGTTCATGATTGAGCCCCCTCGAGCACATTTCCCCCACACCGAGACCTGCTCACGTGACCCATCGCCGCAGGTGGTGCTGGGTCCTGAGTCTACGCCGCGGCGTGCCCGATCGCGTCCCACATCTTGGGGACATTCGAGGAGGACCGGGCTCAGAGGCTGATGCGCAGACCGTCCCACTCGTGGTCGTGCATGAACCCCTCGGCGAGTCCGACCCGGTACTTCGCACAGCTGCGCAGGATGCCCGCGTATGCGAACGGGAGCATCACCGCCGGCATCTGGTCGCCGGGCCGGGTGATCACATCCGATGCGCCGCGGAAGTCGCGGATGAACTGGCGGAAGGACCTGCCGTTCCGGGAGGGGGCACGCCAGCCGTAGAGCATCATGCCGAGACCGATCATCTTGTCGACATCCGTTGCGGGGGTGATGATCTCCGTGTCGGGATCGGAGGTGCCGAGGAAGGCGCGGTCCACGCCGTCGCCCGGGGAGAACATCATGATCCCGCTCGTCGCGCGCGGATTGCACTCGATGCAGAACAGGTCCTTGTCAGGGCCTTCCTCGATGAAGTCGAAGCCGATCTGCCCGGTGAAGTCGACACGCTCGACGATGTCGGCGACCCACGCCTGGATGCGCGGATGGTCGACGGACCGGAAGTTCAGACATGAACTGCCGTCGATGGCGTAGTCGACCGGATAGGTGGCGTGCGCGTAGATCCGGCCCTTGTGGCACACCGAATAGGTGCAGTACTTGTCGCCCGAGATCCACTCCTGCGCGACCCACGGGTTCTGCTCGTCGTGCTCGAGCCAGGTCAGCGGATCCCCGGGCTGCACCTTGTGCACCTTCTGCGAACCGCGCGAGTAACTCCGCTTGAGCGCGAAGGGCTTGTCGAAATCGAGCGATCCGGCGTCCTCTGGTCCGGCGACCCGCGCGAACTTGCGCGTCGGGATTCCGAGTTCGACGAGCAGTTCCTGGAATTCGTACTTGTGGTGCAGGCGGTTCTCGATGTCGAAATCGGAGAGGAAGAGCCGGCATTGCGGCGGAAACAATTCCGCGAGCATCGCGATGATGTCGGTTTCCTCGTGGACCGGGATCACCATGTCGACGTCGTTCTCCTCGACGATCCGCGCGAGCGCACGACAGTACGCGAGCGGCTCGAACTTCGGCGGCGGAACCCGGTGGAAGTCACTCACCCCGTTGGAGAATCGGCTGATCGCGACGGCCACCGAATCGACGGTCGTCACCCGATGGCCACCCGCGGCCATGAGCCGTGCGAGTTCCAGGGAGAGGAACGACCGACCGAAAGTGATCAGTACATGAGCTCGTCCGGCGCTGTCCACTCGACAGAGTGTAGGGGGTACCGGGTGCCCGGGCGCGACGCCTCGGTTCCCGTGCCTGTTGAACGGAATTCGGACACCGCGGGAATATTCGGTACCGATCTGTCGGTTCGACCTGTTAGTTTGCGCTCGACCGGTCTCTTCGGGCCGGTCGGACGCGTAGTGGCACGCGATCGGGTTGGACGACGGACCGGATGTTCGGCGAGACCGGGCGTCCGGACCGGGTTGGAGGTGGCATGCAACTGTTCGTGGTCGGTGTCATCGCCGCATGCCTTGCCGCCGTCGCCTACGGGATGTCGACGGTTCTCCGTGCGCTCGGCGCGCGCCGGGTCGCCGCGACGGCCGCCGAGGAGGGCAAGGGCATCACCACCGGGACCGGTGCCCCCACCATCTCCTCGACGATGTCCACCTTCGTCGATCCCGCCTTCATCCTCGGCACCACGATGGTCGTCATCGGTTTCGCCGGTGGATCGCTCGCCGCGCGGTTCCTCCCGCTGTTCCTGTCGCAGACCATCGTGTCCGCGAACCTCGTCGTCACGGCACTCCTCGGGACGATCATCCTCAACATCGCGCTGCACACGCGCGAATGGGTCGCCATCTGGCTCGTCGTGATGTCGCTGTGCCTTCTCGGTGTCTCGTCGTCGCACCACACCGGCGGCGGTGAAGAGATCGGCTTCCACTGGGGCCTGTTCCTCGTGACCCTCGCGCTGTGTGCGTTCGCCCTCGTCGGCGTCTACAACCTCGGTTCGGCCGCGGCCGCCATCGCCGGCGGTGCCGCGGCCGGTCTGCTGTTCGGCATCATCGCCATCGCCGTGCGCATCCTCGGCGGCGTCGAACCGTTCGATCCCGTCGCCCTCCTGACCGACCCGGCGGCATGGACGATCGCCACGGCGGGCGCGGTCGGCTTCTACGTCCAGACCGTGGCCCTGCAACTGGGTGCGGTCAACGGTGTGACCGCAGTGCTGGTGGTCGGCGAGACCGCCGGCCCGAGCCTCGTAGGCGTCGTGTTCCTCGAGGACACCGCCAAGCCGGGACTCGGCTGGCTGGCCATCGTCGGCTTCGTCGGCGCGGTCATCGGCGCCGTGCTGGTCGCCTGGTACGGCTCGGTCGACCCCGATCACCTCGGCGAGGCCCCGCCGATGAAGGGCGGCTGGCGCCGCGGCCGCGAGGAGCCGGAGGACGAAACCGACGGGCTTCCCGACGACTTCGATGCCGATGAGTTCGAAGCAGAGGCCTTCGAAGAGGACTTTCGCCGGGAACCGTTCGAGCCCGGCCCGCTCGCCGAGGCCGTCGAGCCGCACCCGGGTGACCCCGGGTCCGACCACCGGTCCGCCGGCAGACGGGACTCGCAGCGCAACTGATCGGGACGTATCTCCCCACCAGATGGTTGACACCCGTTCCACCGGTGGAGATGGTGGGGTGATGACGCCCACCGCGACGGAGTCGCTCGCCCGCCTCGCCTACGAGACCCTCGAACCCTTCCACGTCCTCGCCTACTTCAACCCGGGACTCGGCCGGGCACAAGAGGACACCGGTCTCGACGGCCACGCGTTCTACGTCGGCGCCCGCGGAGCTCCACTCGGTCCCTGCGCCGCCCCGGTTGTCTCCGCCGCCTTCTACAACTTCAACCCCGAACTGATCGCCAAGTCGTGGAACGCCGCGATCGACGCCGGTCTCGACCGCGTCCACGAACGTCGCCACGCGATGCTCGACGATTCCCTGCGAGAGATCCTGGGTGATTCCGCCGACGACGCCCTGCTCGACGAACTCGCCTCCGAGTACACCGAACTCGCCGTCGGCCTGCCGCTCGGCGGTCGTCCCCTGACGGCCGCGTGGGCTTCGGCACCGATCCCGGACACGCCGCGCCTGCGGCTGTGGCAGGCGACCGCGATCCTGCGGGAATGGCGAGGCGACAACCACATCGCGGCCCTCGTCCTCCACGGACTCAACGGATTCGACGCGGCCGTCTTCCATGAGGCCCAGCTGCCCGATCCGGAGGTGATACGCCGGGTCATGGGCAAACGCGTCGTGCTGCTCACCCGCGGCTACTCCGAACAGGACTGGGAGGACAGCGTCGACCGGCTCGTCGAAGCAGGCCTCGCCGAACGCGTCGACGACGGTCATCGCCTCACGGCACAGGGCGCCGCGGTGTACGACGACATCGAGGCGACCACCGACGCCGCGGGTGAATCCCGGTGGGCCGGGACCGCCGAGTTGCTCGAGCGGACCCGTCCGATCGTCAAGGCCGTGATCGGCGCCGGGGTCCTGCCCGGAACGAGGCGCAGATGAGTGGCCACGCCGAGGATGTGCGCGAGATCGAGAGCCTCAAGTACCGGTACCTGCGGGCACTCGACACCAAGGACTGGACCACGTTCGCCTCGACGCTCACCGCGGACGTGACCGGCAACTACGGCGCGACGCTGTCCTTCGGCACCCGGGACGAACTCGTCGGATACATGGAGGCCAACGTCGGGCCGTCGGTCATCACCGAGCACCGCGTGGCCCACCCGGAGATCGAGATCTCCGGCGACACCGCCCGCGGCCGCTGGTATCTGCAAGACCGGGTGATCGTCGTGGACTTCTCGTTCATGCTGATCGGCGCCGCCTTCTACGACGACACCTACCGCCGGACCGAGGACGGCTGGCGCATCAGCGCCACCGGCTACGACCGCACCTACGAGGCCACCATCGGACTGGTCGACCTGCCGAGCTTCGCGCTCGAGGTCGGCCCGGCCGTACGAATCTGAGGACGTGACATGTCTGAGCGAGTCTTCTCCGACCGGGTGGCGGCGGGACGAGCCCTGGGTGAGCGGGTCGCCGAGGTACTGCGGGCACGCCCCGACACCCGCACGGCGAGGCCGGTGGTGATCGGACTGGCCCGCGGCGGTGTGCCGGTGGCACGCGAGGTCGCCGATGCGGTCGACGGCGATCTCGACGCCCTGGTGGTACGCAAGATCGGGGCACCGGGGCATGCGGAGTTCGCGATGGGGGCCCTCACCGCCGGCCATCTGGTGGTCAACGACGACATGCCCCGGCGACTCGGGGTGTCGAGCGCCCAGTTCGACGCGGCCGCCGACCGGGAACGCCGCATCCTGCACGACCGCGAAGCGCTCTACCGCAGCGGCCGGCCGCCGGTCGAGGTCGAAGATCGGGTCGTGGTGCTGGTCGACGACGGCCTCGCCACCGGCTCCACGATGGCGGTGGCCATCGACGCGCTGGACGCGGCCGGCGCGTCGCGGCTGATCGTGGCCGTGCCCACGGCACCGTCGGATTCGGTCGGCCGGCTCATCGACCGCGGGGTCGACGAGGTCGTCGTGCTGACCATGCCCGAACCGTTCGAGGCGGTCGGACTCTCCTACGAGGACTTCAGTCAGGTCGACGACGATGAGGTGATCGCATGTCTGGATCGCGATCACCGGCCTTGAGCAACAACCTGGCGATGCCCTCACGATCGGTGACGTCCAGTTTGGTGGACGCACGGTAGAGGTGGCCCTCGACGGTGCGTACCGAGACCGTGAGCCGTTGCGCGATCTCCTTGTTGGACAGTCCTGCCGCAACGAGATTCGCGATCTCGCGTTCACGCGCGGTCAACGGGAGCGGTTGTGCCGCGGCGATCAGTGCGGGCGTGCGCAGTCCGCCGCACTCCGACGCGAGTCGATTGGCCGACGCCGCCGAGGCCACGGTCGCCGACCGTGCGCCCGCCGCGTCGTGCAGAACACTCGCCTGCGCGGCCGCGTCGGCTGCCGACAGCCGCACGCCCAGTGCCTCCAGATCGGCTGAGCACAAGTCGAGTTCGACCGCGTCGCCGGCGGCGAGAGCGGTTGCGTGCCGGGCGTAGAGCGGCGCCAGCGGACCGTCGACCAGTCCCGCGAGTTCGGTGAGACGCTCGGCGACGCCGGCATCGCCGAACCGGGCCGCAGAGTGCAGTGCCTCCGCCTCGACGGCGAATTGTCCCGACTCCCTTGCTTCTTCCGCTGTCCGGTGAACCAGCGCGACGGCTCGTGAGATGGTTCCGGCGGCCGCCGACTGCCAGGCCTCGGCGATGTCGAGCATCGGACCGAAGATCGCGACGTGCTTGCCGTACCGCGCCCGGGCCTTCTCCAGGACCTCGGCGGCACGGTCGGCCTGACCGAGCGCACTCAGCGCCTGGATCAGGAAGATGTGAGCCGGGAAGTTCCACGACTCGGAGAACTTCCCGCTGTCCAGGATCGCGAGGGTCTGCTCCATCCGCCGGGTCACGGAGACACATGCACCGCGCGAGAGCTCCACGGCGGCAACGAGAATCTCCGACATCGCCCAGCCCAGGTACTGCGCGGTCTGCGCGGCCGTCATGAACCGCCCGGCCGCCGCATCCGCGTCGTCGAGCCGACCGGTCAGCGTGAGGGCGAGGATCTCGCCGAAGCCGGTCGGGAATCGGAGCAGACCATCGACCTCCACCTCCCGGGAGTGCGCGGCGAGGGCCTCGACCTCGTTCCCGCAGCCCGCGACCGCCCTGGCGAGACTGCCGCCGAACACCGCCCATTCGATCGCCCAGGGCAGCTTCCGCTTCTCGGCGAAGACGCTGTCCGAGAGCGAGATCGCCTCACCGATGCGGTTCTCGAACAGCGCGCATGCCGAGGCGATACCGGTGACGATCGGGACGAGCGCCGGCCGCATGTCCCGCGTGCGCAGCATCTGCAGGATCTCGTCGGCGCGGTCGGCGTCGCCCAGCGCCCAGAAGGCGTTGCCGATTCTCAGGTTCCCCCACAGCAGGAGTTCTCCCTCGTCGAGATCGCCCGGCGAGAACCCCGAGAGGATCTCCTCGGCCTCGTCGGGATGGCCCTGCCACATCCGGGCGCGGGCAAGCAGTTCGGCGACGTCGAACCCCGGCGCCCTCGTCCAGGGCCGCCCGCGCGAACCGTTCGCCGAGCGAGGTCTGCGCGAGTTTCAGGGCATCACTCGCCGCGGTCCGGACGAGCGACAGGTCGATGTCGACGTCGCTCTCGATGGCGAGGTCGGCGAGCCTGATCCGCTCGGCAGGGGTGTTGGTGGGACGCGACCTCAGCGCCGCGACGAGGTTGCCGCGCAGACGCCGTGACGACACCAGGCCGAGCCGGCGGCGGATCACCTCACCGAACAACGGATGGAGGAAGGCCACATCCAGTCGGCGACCGTCCCGCGTGATGCGGACGAGTCCGGCGATCTCGGCCTCCTCGACCGCCTCCTCGCCGGCGAGTTCGGCCAGCACGTCGATGTCGAGCGGTTCGCACAGGCTCAGGTACTTGAGCGCGTTGAGAACCGAGGCGTCCAGTTGTTCGATGCGTCCCTCGAGCAACGATGCGAGTTCGGAGGTGATCGCGGCGCGCCCGCGCAACTGCCAGACCCCGTTGACCTGTCGCAGCGTGTTCGCCTCCCGGGCACCGTCCACGAGATGCCTCAGGAACAGTGCGTTCCCACCGGACGCCTCCCACATCTGGGTGGCCGAATGTTCCTCCAGCTGCCCGCCGAGGACCGATTCGATCAGCTCGACACTCTGCTCTTTGGTGAACGGCGACAACGTGATACGGGTGAGGTGGTTGTCCTTCCACAGCGACGTCACGGCATCGGGCACCGCTTCACCGCTACGGACGGTCGCCACGATGTGCACCGCCCGATCGATCGCGAGCTGGTGCAGCAGGGTCGCGGACAACTCGTCGAGCAGGTGCGCATCGTCGACGCCGATGACGACGTCACCGTCGGCGAGCAGTGACTCCCGGGCTGCCGCCAGATAGCTGACCGGATCGCTCGACGTCGCGGGTCCGACGAGATGGGCGAAGACCCCCAGCGGAATCGATCGCGCCGACTCCGTCCCGGCCACCCACCGCACGCCGGTCGGCAGTTCGGCGGTGGCATGCCGGGCGAGGGTGGTCTTGCCCACCCCCGAATCGCCGGTGAGCACGACTCCGCATCCGCTCGTCTTCCCACTGAGCGCAGCGAGGATCGTGCGGAATTCGCGCTCGCGCTCGACCAGCGGCCACGTGGTGGACATGACAGGGGATTTTAGTCCGCACCGGAGCTCCGCGTGCTCTGACGAATCGTCATGGACATGTCAGCAGGACGCGCAATGCCATGTTCCCGCCGCGCTTGTGGCGGACGGTGGGGCCGTCAAGTCCGCGAATCACGCATCCCGGGCATTGGTCACGATGATCGCGATCGACAAGAGGATCGCGGTGAACGTGGCGAAGTACACCAGCGAGCCAAGGGCATTCCAGTGAAAGGTGTCGTTCCCACCGGACAGGAAGTTCCACCCGTTGAGGAAGGGCAGGAACGGCGTGATGTTCTCACCGATGCGCGGGAGCACCGAGAGGATGCGTTCGAACGCGAACATCCAGCCCAACACGATGGCCACCGCGCCGGCGGAATGCCGGACCAGCGCACCCACCGCGAGCCCGATCAGCGCACACAGCATCGCGAACACCGGCGTGCCCCAGAGCTGTCGTACGGTGTCCGGCCCACCGAGCGCGATGCCGTTGCCGGTGAGCGCCTGCCCCAGGACCACCCCGAGGAGACCCACGACCGCTGCCACCACGAAAGTGAGACCGCCGAACACCACGGTCTTCGCGAGAATCACCAGCGGCCGTCGGGGGGTCGCGGCGAAAGTCGTTCGGATGGTGCCGAATCGGTATTCGGTGGTGACACCGAGGACGGCCATGATCGCGAAGATCGCCACGCCGAACTGGTTCACGCCGACCAGATAGTCGATGGTCCGGGTGTCGACCGACGCGGGGTCGGCATAACCACCGGACAGCAGCCAACCGAGCAGCGCCGCAACGCCGATGCCGAACACGACCACCATCGCCAGGCACCAGTACGGGGACCGGGTGCTCGTCAGTTTGATGCGTTCGGCGTCGATCGCCGCAAGCGCCGGGCCGATCATCGCCGACCCCCTTCCGGAGTGGGAGAACCGGATTCGACGGGCCGGAAACCGTCGCCCCCGTGATAGTCGACGGCGTGTGCGGTCATCGACATGAACACCTCCTCCAGCGAGGCCGACTCGGCGGCGAGTTCGTGCAGCGTCACACCGGTCGCCGCCGCGATGTCACCGACCCGGTCGGTCGTCGTGTCGGGCACCCGCATCACCGGCCGCCCCTGGGCGTCGGGCGCACCCGGTGCCGGCGCGAGTCCGGCCTCCACCAAGGCGGTGTGCAACCTCTCGAGTTCGGGTCCGCGCACCCGCACCGACTGCCGTGCCCTTCCGGTGAACTCGCCGACCGAACAGTCGGCGATCAGTCGTCCACGCCCGATGACCACGAGATGGTCTGCGGTGAGCGACATCTCGGTCAGCAGGTGGCTGGAGACGAGTACGGTGCGTCCTTCAGCGGCCAACTGCCGCATGAACCCGCGTATCCAGACGATGCCCTCGGGATCGAGCCCGTTGACCGGTTCGTCGAACAGCAGGGTGTGCGGGTCGCCCAGGAGCGCACCGGCCAGTCCGAGCCGCTGCGACATGCCGAGTGAGAATCCGCCGGCCCGTTTGCGGGCCACCGACGTCAGTCCGACCGTCTCGAGCACCTCGTCCACCCGGGACACCGGAATCCGGTTGCTCGCCGCGAGCCACCGCAGATGTGACCGCGCGGTGCGGTTGGGGTGAACCCAGTGTGCGTCGAGCAACGCACCGACCTGACGGAGCGGATGGTCGAGGTCGCGGTACTGCACGCCGTTGATGGTCGCGGTCCCCGAAGTGGGGCGGTCGAGACCCAGCATCATGCGCATCGTCGTCGACTTACCCGCGCCGTTGGGCCCCAGAAAGCCGGTGACCCGTCCCGGGTTCACCTCGAACGTGAGATCGTCGACCGCGCGCTGACTCCCGAAGTCCTTGGTCAGATTCGTTACCCGCAACACGACACGACCATAGCCGCCCGCCCTTCGAGCGGGATGGCTCCTCTCGCCGAGAACTCGATTCGGGTCACGCGTGATCGGGCATCGGTGACGACGCCTGCGCCCAGAACCTCTTGGGAATCCGCCCTGCCCGCGCCGCGAGGCGGCCCGCGATCACCGCATGCCGCATCGCCGAGGCCATCCGCTCGGGATTCTCCGCACGTGTGACCGCGGTCGCGAGAAGCACCCCGTCACAACCGAATTCCATGGCGAGGGCCGCATCGCTGGCGGTACCGATACCCGCGTCGAGGATGACCGGGAGCGGGTCGTCGGAGGCGGTCGCACAGTGGTCGACGATCATCTCGATGTTGTGCGGGTTGAGGATTCCCAGTCCGGTGCCGATCGGCGAACCGAGCGGCATCACCGCGGCGACACCGAGGTCGGCGAGTCGCGCGGCGAGAACCGGGTCGTCGTTGGTGTAGGCGAGCACCACGAAGCCGTCGGCCACCAACGAGGCCGCGGCGTCCACGAGTTCGACGGCATCCGGCATCAGGGTGCGCTCGTCGGCCACCACCTCGAGTTTCACCCAGTTCGTCTCGAACGCCTCCCGGGCCAGCTGCGCGGTGAGCACCGCCTCGGCGGTGGTGTGGCAGCCGGCGGTGTTGGGCAGGACCGCGATGCCGAGACGGCGCAGCAGGTCGAAGACACCGGTCCCGGACGCGGCGTCGACGCGACGTACCGCCACGGTCGTGAGTTCGGTTCCCGACGCCACGAGGGCCCGCTCCAGGCTCGCGAGGTTTGTCGCGCCACCGGTTCCGGTGATCAGACGAGAAGAGAACTCGCGGCCGCCGATCCGGAGCGGGTCGGCGTCGGAACCGCCGGCGACGTCGACGACCTCGGACTCAGCCACCCTGCACCGCTGTCACGATCTCGACGACCGCGCCCGTGGTCATCGTGTGCTGCGACCACTGTCCGCGCGGGACGACCGCACCGTCGACGGCCACCGCGATCCCCCGGTCCGGTAGGCCGAGGCGGGCGACGACGTCCCCCACCGACACGTCGTCGCCGACGTCGAGGTTCTCTCCGTTCACGGTGATGGTCACGGTCATGCTCCTTCCAGAATTCCCAGCACATTGTCCGCAGTGCCCGGCGCGAGGACGATGCCGTTGCGCCCGTGTCCGGTCGCGACCACCGTGCGGTCGTCGACCCGCTTCACGATCGGTAACCCGTCGGCGGTGCACGGCCTCAGTCCGGCACCCGCCTCCACCAGCTCGTAGGTGCGCAGACCCGGCATCACCTCGATGGCGTCCGCGAGCAGATCGGCGACCCCACTAACCTGCGGGGTGCGGTCACCGAAACCGCCGGCCTCGTATTGCGTTGCGCCGACCACGATCCCGTCCTCGCGCGGCACCAGGTACACCGCTCGGCCGTGGAGCCGGGCACGGACCACGTGCCCAGGCGGCGGCACCGACCACCGCGTCCGGCGCAGTCTCAGGATCTCCCCTTTCGCCGCGTGGAGCGGCACGTCGGGAAGCAGTTCCGCCGTGCCGAGTCCGGCGGCGACAAGGATCTGGTCCCGCGGGCCGGCATGGTCGTGGACGTCGGCCAGGCTGCCCACCCGCGCCTCGGTGAACCGCACCCCCGCGGCGGCCCCTGCGCTGCGCAGGGTCGCCAGCAGACGACGGTTGTCGATCGACCACTCGCCCACCGCCCGGTAGCCACCGACGAGCCGCGAACTCAACGACGGCTCCAGCGAACGGATCTCGCGACCCGTGACCGTGCTGAGTGTGGCGTCGGTCCGCGGTTGTTCGGCCCAGACGAAGTCCGCGAGATGCTGCAGGTACTCGGCGTCGGCGGCGGACGCGGCGACGAACAGGGAATCGGTGGCCGTGACGATCGCGGGGTCGCCGAGACGCTTCACCAGCGTCGGCCAGCGCCGCACCGACTCCACCGACATCGCGAGCGCCGCTTCTTCACCCGGATGCCCCTCGCCGAGCAAACCGAGCATGCCGCCCGCCACCCACGACGCCCGCTCCTCGTGCCCGGCGTCGACGACGCGGACCTGCCAGCCCGCATCTGCGGCAGCGAGCGCACAGGTCAGACCGATCACGCCACCGCCGACGACGGTCAGCGCACGGTCGGGCTGCTCCGGGTGGGGTTGTTCCTCGACAACATGGCTCACGCCAGATCACCTTCCTTCGCCGGAATGACCCGGATCAGGTTCGACGGTCAGCGGAGGGTCCGCACTCTCAGCCCGGCCGGTCCGGGCTCCCGTGTGTTCTCGCGGTCCACCCTACGCCCGGCCCGCACCGGCGCGGCTAGCCTGGTCGCCGTGACGACTGCCCCCGAATCGCGTGCTCGCGAACTGCGCCGCCGCCTGGACTCCGCCCGGCTCTACCTGTGCACCGACGCGCGGCGTGAACGCGGCGACCTGCTCGAGGTCGTGAACGCCGCCCTCGCCGGCGGCGTCGACATCGTGCAGCTTCGCGACAAGGGGTCACCCGGGGAGAAGAAGTTCGGCACTCTCGAAGCCCGCGAGGAGCTCGAGATCCTCGCCGCGATGCGGGACGTCGTCGACGCCCACGGCGCATTGCTCGCGGTCAACGACCGCGCGGACATCGCCGCACTGTCCGGCGCCGACGTCCTCCATGTCGGACAGGGTGACCTGCCGCCACGGGTCGCGCGCCGGATCGTCGGCCCCGAGACGATCGTCGGTGCATCCACCCACGACCCCGGGCAGGCTGCAGCAGCCGCCGCCGACCCCGACGTCGACTACTTCTGCGTCGGCCCGTGCTGGACCACCCCCACCAAACCGGGTCGGACCGCCGCCGGGCTCGATCTGGTGACGACGACCGCCGCGGCGATGTCCGAACCCGGGACTCCGGACAAGCCGTGGTTCGCGATCGGCGGCATCGATGCTCCGCGGGTGCCGGAGGTGACCGCCGCCGGAGCGCGCCGCATCGTCGTGGTGCGGGCGATCACGGCCGCCGCCGACCCTGCTGCGGCGGCCGCGGAGCTCCTCGCACGGCTGTAGCGCCCGGGCCCGGAAATCCGCCCCGAGAAACCGCCCCGGAAAAGCACCCTCCGGGGCGGCGCCACGTGCGTATCGTCACCGGTCACGCTCTGGAGGGCGTACTCCGGGGGTCGATTTCAGGGGCGGATCACCGGGGCAGATCTCAGTGGTGAAAATCCATTTGCCGCACTCACCACAGAGGTCTAGGCTGGACCGATCATGATGTGCATCAAGCGCGCGCTCGTAACCCGCCGCAGCGGGGTCTGATTCTGACCGACCCCCCGCTGCGGGTCGGTTGCGCGCTCTTGTCGGTCATCTGTTCTTCGACCGAAATCGGCTTTCGAGATGCATCCTCTTCATCTGCCTCACCCATCCTTCTCACGACACGGACACGCGACCGCGCCGTCGGCTGACCCCATCACCGAACACTTCCGCCGTCCGCTGCCCGCGGGTATGCGCGAGGAGGTCATCGGGATGAGCTGGCAACGATTCACCGACGAATATGCGAGCGGCGGCACCATCCGGCTCGGATCGTGGTCGGTCGCACCGGCCCGTCAGGACCTCGTCGAATGCCGCGCGACCATCGCGATCGCCGATCGCATCATGTCGTGCAGCGCCGTCGCCGCCGGACCGCTCGGCGCGATGACCTCGATCCTCTACGACCTCGGCGCGCCGGTTCAGATCCTGCGACTGCACCAGCGCGAGATCGACGGCGCAATCGCCACGTTCCTGCTGTGCGAGAACAACGGCAGGCAGGCGTGGGCGTTCGGCGAGGGCAGCACCGGCGACGAGGCGAACATCGCGGCGCTGGTCTCCGGGGCCAACCGACTGCTCGGACCCGCTCCGAAGTGAGCGGGTGGGGTGCTCGCTACGCCTGCGGGTCGAGTGCCGCGATCCGCTCGCGCAGTGTAGGCCAGGCCAGGCCGAATGCCGGATGCAGCGGAAGCTGGTCGACGTGCTGTTCGGAGACCCAGCGCAGTTCCGTCGATTCGAAGTTGGCCACCGTCTGCACCGGTTCGTCGGTCTCGGCGATGACCGTCGTATAGGTCCATCCGCCGGGCGCTTCGTGGGTGACGACCGCGGCGAGAACCCGCAGTTCGTCGCCGCTGATGCCGGCTTCCTCCTCGGCCTCCCGGATCGCGGTGTCGATGGCGCCCTCGTGCGAGTCCCGGGCGCCGCCGGGCAGTGCCCAGGTACCACCCTGATGGGACCACGCGGCGCGATGCTGGAGCAGGACCCCCGTCACGCCGTCGGCCAACGGCGCCCGGAGCAGCAGACCCGCTGCGCCGTGAACACCCCAATACCGTGAACCGTCGGGATCGATCACCCAGCCGTCGCCGTCTCCGCGCACCACACCTCCTTGCAGACCCGACGAGCCGATCGCCGGATTCCTCCACCGTAAGTGAGACACGCGCGGCCTGCCAGGGCGATCCGCCGAATCAGTGAGAGGTATGGGCTCCGGCCCGACCCGACGACGGGCCGAGCCGTCGGCGCGCGACGTGCGACCGCGATGCCCGGAGGAACCCTCACCGATGGCATAGGCTGAAACACGCACGACCCGGTGAGCGATGACCCCGTTGAGTCATTTCTTCAGACAGGTCGCGGGAGCCGGAACGGGGGCCGGCGACCGAGCGGCCACACCGGAGACGATCCAGCGTTCGAGAAGGGGATCAGCTAGGTGACCGGCGATGCGTCCTCCGTGCGGACGGCACTCACCCGTGGCGGTCGCACGTTCCGTCCCGCCCAGTCATCGCCGCCGATCCGCCAGGTCCTCGCCGATCGTCGTGAGCTCGTCGCGACCGCCCGCGAACGTGCGCAGTCACCGTTCCAGACGCTCCGGCACTATTCGGGCACCACACCGGGCAAGCTGATCATCATCTGCGTCATCCTGTTCCTCGGCTGCCTGTCCACCGGCCTGTACGCCTCGACCGTGCTCGAAGACCGCACCCAGACCCTGCAGCGTCTGATCGATCGCACCGAACCGCTCGCCGAGGCCGCTCAGGTCCTGTACAGCTCTCTGTCGATCGCCGACGCGTCCGCGAACGCGGCATTCATCTCGGGCGGTCTGGAAACTCCGGATCTGCGGCAACGCTACTCAGACGCCCTGGCGACGGCCGCGTCGTCGTTGATCCTCGCGACCGGCACCTCCAGCGAGCCGGGGCCCGGGATGGCCCAGAACGCGGCCGAGCGTGCCCTGTCGTCGGACCTGGACACCCTCTCGACGTCGATCCCGGTCTACAGCGGACTCATCGAGACCGCCCGCACCAACAACCGGCTGGGCAATCCCGTCGGATCGGCCTACCTGGGCCAGGCGTCGTCGCTGATGCAGGACAAGATCCTGCCGGCCGCCCAGCGCCTCTACGAGCGGCGGTCGATGGCTATCGCCGACCCGCAGCATTCGCTGACCCGCCCGCCGTGGACGGTCTACGTCCCGCTGTTGCTGCTGCTCACGGCGATGGTGCTGACGTCGCGCTACGTGGCGCGCAGGACCCGCCGTCGCTTCAACCTCGGACTGGTCGCCGCGATCGGCGCGCTCACCCTGGGGACGGTGTGGCTGCTGGCGTCGGGCCTGATGTCGGTCGCCGCGACCAGCAACGCCCGAACCGACGGCGCCGACCCGCTTCGCGAACTCACGGCCGCCCGCATCCTGACCCAGCAGGCCAGATCGGCCGAGACCCTGGCCCTGATCCGCCGCGGCGACCAGGGCGGACTGGAACGGACCTTCGCCGCGACGACTGCCAGGATCGACGGCATCGTCGACGACGTGCGCACATCCAAGGAGACCGGTTCGGTGTCGGCGGAGCAGCTCGACTCGGTGAGCTCGGCGCTGGCGGAGTGGAAGCGCACCGATGCCGGCGTCCGGCGGTACATCCAGACCGGCAACTTCGACCGCGCCCGGCAACTCACCGTCGGGGACGGACTGAACAGCTCGGCCCGCGCGTACACCGCCGTCGACACCGCCCTCGTCGACGCGATCACCACCGCGCGGACGTCGTTCCGCGACGACATCAACACCGCGCAGCGAGTACTCGGCTTCACCGGGACCGGGATACTCCTGCTCTCGGTCCTCGCCGCCATCGCGATCGTCGGCGGACTCGTCCCCCGAATACGGGAGTACCGATGATCCCTCGCCGACTCGCCCGCCGCCGGTCCTCCCACTCCGGCCCCGCCCGCCCGCGCCGTCCGGTGGCCGCGGCCGTCCTGCTGCTCGTGGCATTCGTCGCGACCGGTTGTGTCCGGTTCCCCGCCGCCGAGTCACCGCCCCCGACCGCGACCGTCGGCCCGCTGGTGCTGCCCGGCGTCCAGACCGACGTGCCCATCGAACCGCCGCCGAGTTCGGAGGCGTGCAACGCGACGCTCACCCTGCGCCCGCCCGCACAGATGCCCGCGCCCGGCCGCATGCCGCCGAATTCGACGATGGCCGGGATCTTCGAACGCGGCCGGCTCATCGTCGGACTCGACATCGGCTCCAACCTGTTCAGCTTCCGCGATCCCATCTCGGGCGACATCCAGGGCTTCGACGTGGACATCGCCCACGAGATCGCGGGTGCGATCTTAGGTGACCCGCGGCGCGTCGAGTTCCAGGTGCTCAGCTCCGCACAGCGGATCGACGCGTTGCGCGACAAGACCGTCGACGTCGTCATCAAGACGATGAGCATCACCTGCGACCGGCTGCGCGACATCAGCTTCTCCGCCCCGTATTACGTGGCGTCCCAACGCATCCTGTCGTTCCGCAACTCGAACATCGCCGGACCGGCCCAGCTCGCCGACAAGCGGGTCTGCGCAGCCCGCGGCACCACCTCGATCGGCCGGATGCAGTCCATCCAGCCGCGGGTCCGGATCGTCAGCACCACCACCTGGGCCGACTGCCTGGTGCTGATGCAGCAGGGACAGGTCGACGCGGTGACCAGCGACGACGCCATCCTGGCCGGACTGGCCGCACAGGACCCATGGGTCCGGGTCGTCGGTCCGAGCCTCGGGGAGGAGTTCTACGGCGTGGGTATCCCCAAGGGCGAGGACGACATGATCCGCTTCGTCAACGGGGTGCTCGAACGTGCCCGCGCGACCGGCCGCTGGCAGGAGATCCGCGACCGCTGGCTGACCATCCTCGACAGTGGATTCGGCGCACCACAGCCGTACTACCGGGATTGATCGCGCATGGACTTCGCCGGCGAACCATCACACACAGACCGTCACGGTCCCGACGACCGGGACGGGCCCGCTCCCGACACCCCGGAGGAGATCGGTACCCAGCGCGTCTCCGTCGCCGACCTGATGGGTGACGACGACCCGGTCACCGACCGGCACACCCGCGACGGGCACATCACCGACGGGAGCACCGCCGGTGGTGGCACCACGGACGAGAGCACCACGGACGGGGGTACCACCGATCAGGTGGTCGAGGTCGGTACGCAGAAGGCCGATCTCGGCGCCCTGATCGCCGAGACCGACGACACCACGGAGCCCCGCGCCATGCCCGACCCCGGCGCCGTATCCGACACCGAGATCGGAACACAGGCGGCCACACCCGCCTTCACGGTCGGCATCGCGCCACCGGACCGATTCGACGGTCGGACCGATCGGGTGGTCCGCACGCGGGCGACGCCGAGCACGGAGCCGGATTCCGGACCACTCGGACGGCGACTCATCCCGCGCCGACGCCCCCCGGTCCACGAACGTCGACTCGGCAGCGGACTGGTCGAGATGCCGAAGATCACCGACATCGAACCCGAGGACGCGGTCATCGACGATCCGGTGATCGTCGAGGGCAAGCGATTCTGCTGGCGCTGCGGCAAACCCGTCGGCCGACTCGAGGGTGAAGGGGAAGGTCCCCCCACCGGCGACTGCGCCAACTGTGGTGCGCGGTACTCGTTCGTGCCCGGTCTCGCCCAGGGGACGCTGGTGGCCGATCAGTACGAGATCGCCGGCGCGATCGCCCACGGCGGACTCGGATGGATCTACCTGGCCATCGATCGCAACGTGAGCGACCGGCCCGTCGTTCTCAAAGGCCTTCTGAACTCGTCGGATTCGGAGGCACAGCGCGTCGCGGTGGCCGAGCGTCAGTTCCTGGCGTCGGTGAACCATCCCGGCATCGTCAAGATCTACAACTTCGTCGAGCACGTCGCCGAGGACGGTGAGCGCTTCGGCTACATCGTCATGGAGTACATCGGCGGTCAGACGCTCAAGCAGATCACCTCGGGTGACCCCGAGAGGGGGTTGCTGTCCGTCGAACAGGGTCTCGCCTACATCCTCGAGGTGTTGCTCGCCGTCGGCTACCTGCATTCGGTGGGTCTGGTCTACAACGACGTCAAACCCGAGAACATCATGGTCGGGAGCGACGAGGTCAAGCTCATCGACCTCGGTGCCGTCTCGCCGATCAACGGTTACGGACACCTGTACGGCACACCGGGTTTCCAGGCGCCGGAGATCGTCAAGACCGGCCCCCAGGTCGCCACCGACATCTACAGCGTCGGACGCACCCTGGCGGTGCTGACCGTGCCGATGGAGATGCGCAACGGCCGGTACGTCGACGGACTCCCTTCCCCCACCGAGACCGCCGTCTTCCGCGACAATCCGTCGTTCTACCTTCTGCTGCAACGTGCCACCGCGCCCGACCCGGCCGACCGGTTCTCCTCCGCGGAGGAGATGAGCACCCAGGTGCTCAACGTGCTCCGCGAAACCGTCGCGGTGCACACCGGTGTGCCCCGGCCCTCCCTGTCCACGGTCTTCACCCCGCAGCGCTCGACCTTCGGCACAGACCTGATGCTCGCCCCGGTCGACGGCTTCTTCGACCCCGACCAGGCCGCCTTCTACGATCCGGTCGACATCGCCACCGCACTCCCCGTGCCCCTGGTGAACCCGCTGGATCCCGCCGCGAGCCTGTTGACCTCGGCGGCCCTGTCGGATCCGCGGCAGACGCTCGACTCGATCAACACCGCACGCGCAGAAGGGTTCGCGTCGATGTTCGGCGGCCGTCCGGTCAAGAACGCCCACCCCTCGCTGGAGATCGACCTGGCCGAGGCCCGCGCCCACCTACAGCTCGACGACGTCGACACCGCTCTCGCGCTGCTCCGCGATGTCCGTGAGCACCACGGTGATTCGTGGCGGGTGGAGTGGTACATGGGCATCTGCGCGCTGATGAACGACGAACCCGAACTGGCCTACGAACGGTTCGACGAGGTGCTGGGGGCGATGCCCGGCGAGGTGGCACCGAAGCTCGCGGTGGCCGGAACCGCCGAACTGATCGGCCGGTGGCTCGCCGACGAGAACGGGTCGTCGAAGTCGTCCGACAAGATCTCCCGGCTCTACGACGTCGCGCAGCATCACTACCACGATCTGTGGCTGACCGACCACAGCATCGTCACCGCCGCCTTCGGCCTGGCCCGCCTCGCCGTCGCGGCCGGCGACTACGACGGTGCGATCCGTCCCCTCGACGAAGTTCCCGCCACCAGTAGGCATTTCAACACCGCCCGGGCGACCGCGATCATCGCCCTGGTGCACGGTCGTCCCACCTCGGAGGTCACCCGCGAGCAGATCGTCGAGGCCGCACGACGACTCGAGCAGATCCCGGACTCCGAACCACGCAAGTCACGGATGCTGCTGATCGTGCTCGGCACCGCCCTCGGCTGGATTCACGACAATCCCGACGCCGAGAACGCCGACACCGAGCCCTCGACACTCCTGGGCTTCCCCTTCACCGAGTACGGAATCCGCACCGGCACCGAGAGATCCCTCCGCCAGCTCGCACGTCAGACCCGCAACAACCGCGAGCACCGGTTCATGCTCGTCGATCTGGCGAACTACGTGCGGCCGAACACGCTGTTCTGACCTCGATACGCGGCCGGCGATGCGGCGACGAGGTCGATGGCTGCTACCCGGCGGGCAGTGCTGCGACCAGCGCCGCCGACTGCCGCGCGATCGCGAGCTCTTCGTTCGTCGGGACCACCAGGACGTCGATCGCACTGTCGTCGGCGGAGATCCGACGCGCCGATCGGTCGGCGGCCGTGTTGCGGTCCGGGTCGACGACGATTCCGAAACGCTGCAGCCCGTCGAGTGCATCGGCGCGGACGCGTGCCGAGTTCTCGCCGACGCCGGCGGTGAAGGTGATCGCGTCGAGCCTCTCGAGGGCGAAGGTGTAGGCGCCGAGGTAGTGCCGCAACCGGTGGATGTAGACGTCGTAGGCACGGCGGGCGTTCTCGTCACCGGCATCGACCAGCTCGGCGATCGAGCGGAAGTCGTTCTCGCCGCACAGTCCTCGGAGTCCGGACCGATGGTTGAGCAGGGTGTCGATCTCGTCGACGGACAGGTGGGCCACGCGGTTGAGGTGCAGCACGAGGCCGGGATCGATGTCGCCGCTGCGGGTTCCCATCACGAGACCCTCCAGCGGGGTCATCCCCATGCTGGTGTCGACGGGCTGTCCACCCGAGATGGCCGACGCCGACGCCCCGTTGCCGAGATGCAGCACGATCTGGTCGAGATCGGCGAGGTCCTTCCCGAGGAACCCGGCGACGCGGCCCGACACGTACTCATGGCTGGTGCCGTGGAATCCGTACCGCCGGATGGCGTGTTCGGCCGCCACCTCGCGGTCGATGGCGTAGGTCGCGGCCGCGGGCGGCAGCCCGTGGAAGAAGGCCGTGTCGAACACCGCGACCGACGGCACGTCGGGAAGCAGGGCCCGGGCCGCCTCGATACCCACGAGATTGGCCGGATTGTGCAGCGGCGCAAGGGGCGAGATCCGCTTGATCTCCGAGATCACCCAGGAGTCGACGAGTGTCGGCTCGTAAAACGACCGGCCGCCGTGCACCACGCGGTGCCCGACCGCGGCCAGGTCCGCGTGCACCAGGTCGGTGCCGTTGTCCGCGAAGAATTGTTCGGCACGCAGGACCGCCGTCAGGTGATCGGGTAGCGACACCGACTCGGTGACCGTCTCGCCGTTCTGTTCGTGCGTGATCGACGAACCGGCGTCGCCGATGCGTTCGGCGATCCCGTCCGCGAGGACGACGCCGGTGTCCGGCTGGACGAGTTGGTATTTCAGCGACGACGAGCCGGCGTTCAAGACGAGGACCGCGCCGGCGGTGCCGGCGCTCAACGCGCCTCTCCGGTGGCGACCTCTTCGGTGCCGGCTTCTGCGGTGCCGGCCTCTTCGGTGGCGACCCCATCGGTGCCGACCTCTTCGGTGCCCACCTCTTCGGTGCCCACCTGCTGCGCCTGGATCGCGGTGATGGCGACCGTGTTGACGATGTCGGACACGAGCGCGCCACGGCTGAGGTCGTTGATCGGCTTGTTCAGGCCCTGCAGCACGGGGCCGATCGCGACGGCACCGGCGCTGCGCTGCACCGCCTTGTACGTGTTGTTGCCGGTGTTCAGATCCGGGAAGATCAGTACCGTCGCCCGCCCGGCCACCGGGGAGTCGGGCATCTTGGTCTCCGCTACCGACGGTTCGACCGCCGCGTCGTACTGGATGGGACCCTCGACGAGCAACTCCGGCGCGCGTTGCCGCACGAGTTCGGTTGCGGTTTTGACCTTCTCGACGTCGACACCCGATCCGGACGTGCCGGTGGAGTAGGACAGCATCGCCACGCGCGGATCGATGCCGAAGGCGGCGGAGGTCTGCGCCGACGAGATGGCGATGTCGGCGAGTTGCTCGTCGGTCGGGTCGGGGACGATCGCGCAGTCGCCGTAGGCGAGCACCTTGTCGGCCAGGCACATGAAGAACACGCTCGACACCGTCGAGACCCCCGGCTTGGTCTTGATGATCTCGAACGCCGGCCGGATGGTGTGGGCGGTCGTGTGCGCCGCTCCCGACACCATCCCGTCGGCGCGCCCGGTGTGCACCATCATCGTGCCGAAGTAGGAGACGTCGATCACCTTCTCCCGCGCGCGGTCGAGTTCCATGCCCTTGTGCTTGCGGAGATCGGTGTAGATCCGGGCGAACTCGTCCAGGTACTCCGAGGTGGCCGGGTCGATGACCGTGACCCCGGCCAGGTCGAGTCCCAGCTCGATTGCCCGCTCCTGCACGACATCCGGGTCACCGAGCAGGGTGAGGTCGGCGACCCCGCGGCGGAGGAGCCGGCTAGCCGCCCGCAGGATGCGATCGTCATCGCCCTCGGGGAGCACGATGTGCTTGCGCTGTGCCCGTGCACGGGAGATGAGCCGGTACTCGAACATCTGCGGGGTCACGACCGACGGGACCTCGACGTTGAGGTTGCGCATGACCACCTCGGGATCGACGTGGGTCTCCATGAGCGCCAACGCCGCCTCGATCTTGCGTGCCGACCCGGCGCCGAGCCGGCCACGGGTGTGGGCCGCGGTCCGCGCGGTGTCGTAGGTGCCGTGCGGGCAGCTGATGATCGGCAGCGTCGGCTTGAGCCCGCTGACCAGCGCCTCGATCATCGGATGCGGTTTGAGCCCACCGTTGAGGATGATGCCCGACAGCCGCGGGAATCCCTGTGCCGTATTGGCATTCACGAGGGCGAGCAGGACGTCGGAGCGATCGGCGGGCGTGATGACGACCGTGCCGTCGGTGAGGCGCTCCAGAATGTGCTCGACGGTCATGCCGCCCACCATCACCCGCAGCGCCTCGTGGTCGAGGAGTTCCTCGTCGCCGCTGTACAAGGTGGCACCGAGCGACTCCTTCAACTCACCCATGGTGGGCGCGAACAGGATCGGCTCCTCGGGGAGACACAGACTCGGCACCCCGGTGCGGCGCAGCGTCGCCCGGATCTCGTCGAGCCGATCAGGGTCACAGCGGTTCGCGACCATGGCGATCGGTGTGGCATGGGCGGCGCCGACCTCGGCGAGCAACCCCTCGGCGAGGTCGGCGATCTCCGCCGGGGACCGGTCGATGGCTTTCAGTGCGAGCACCATCGGCGCCGACAGGTTCGCGGCGATGCGTGCGTTGAAGCTCAACTCCGACGGGGTGCCGACGTCGGTGTAGTCCGAGCCGACGATCACCACGCGGTCGCACCGCGTTGCCAGTGCATGGAACCGGGCGACGATCTCGCCGATCGCGGCATCCGGGTCGTCGTGGACCTGCTCATAGGTCACGCCCAGGCAGTCCTCGTAGGGAACGTCCACGGAGTCGTAGTCGATCAGGAGATCGAGCAGCGGGTCCCGCTTGTCTCCGTTGGCGCGGGTGATCGGGCGGAAGACGCCGACCCGGCCGCCCGTCGCCGCGAACAGGGCCAACAGCCCCAGCGCGACCACGGATTTCCCGGTCTCCCCCTCTGCCGAGGCCAGATAGATGCTGGTCGTCGACTCGCTTCCGGCACCTCTGTCACCGGCAACTCGATCTCCAGCAGAGCGGTCGGAAACGGCAGCGTCGGTGGCCATGCGCCCCAGCATAGTGGCGCCCGGTGATCAGATCAGGATGCCGGGATTGCAGACGCCGTCGGGATCGACGGTCGCCTTGACCGCCCGCAACGCGTCGAGTGCCAGCGGACCGATCTCGTCGTGGTAGGCGTCGCGATGGTCGCGACCGACGGCGTGATGGTGGGTGATGCTCGCGCCCGCGGCCCTGATCGCGTTGTTGGCCGCGGTTTTCGCCGACGCCCACTCCGCGATCGGATCGGCGCCGAGCGGTGCCACCACGGTGAAGTACAGGGACGCACCGGAGGCGTAGACATGGCTGATGTGACACATCACGAGTGGAGGTGTGCCCGATGCGGTCAGGGTGTCGGTGATCGCGGCGGTGACCGAGGCGCGCAGCTCGTGCAGCTTCGACCAGTAGGTCACGGTCTCCAGGGTCTCGACCAGCACTCCGGCGTCGAGCAGCGGGTCGCGCAGGTAGGGCCCGGCGAAACGTCCTGTGCGCCAGGACTCTCCGTGACCGCTTCCCAGGGCCGTACCGCCGGCGTCGACGAGCACCTCCGACGCGGCGTCGCGGCGTCGGCGCACCTCCTGATCGCCGCCCTCGTATCCGGTGATGACCAGGCAGCCCGTCGAATCACCGCCGAGCTGCGCGGGATCGGCGAGATTGATCGCGGTCTCGACCTCGTCGGACAGCCGGATCACGGTGGGCAGCGGGCCGTCCTGGGCGAGTCGTCGCAAGGCGGTCGCGCCGTCGGCGAAGGAGTCGAACCGCCAGCCGTCGAAGAGCCGGGTGGCCGGGACGGGACGGATCCGGACCCGGACGCCGGTGATGACGCCGAAGGCGCCCTCGGAGCCGAGGATCAGCTGGCGGAGGTCGGGTCCGGCCGCGGACCGTGGCGCCGTGCCGAAGTCGAGGGTGCCGCGCGGGGTGGCGAGGACGAGCCCCTCCACCATCTCGTCGAAACGGCCGTACCCCGCCGACGACTGGCCCGCCGACCGGGTCGCCGCGTACCCGCCGATCCCGGCTCCCTCGTAGGACTGCGGGAAGTGTCCGAGCGTCCAGCCCCGGTCACGCAGGAGTGCTTCGGCGGCACTCCCCCGCAGACCCGCCTGCAGGGTGGCGACACGGGAGACCTCGTCGATCTCGACCAGACGGTCGAGACGCCGGAGGTCGAGGCTGAGGACACCGGCGAATCCGGCTCGGTCGGGCGCGAGCCCGCCCACCACCGAGGTCCCGCCGGTGAACGGCACGACCGCGACCTTCGCGGCGGCGCAGACCTGCAGGATTCGCACGACCTCGTCGTGATCGGCCGGGTAGATCACCAGGTCGGGGGCGTCGACGGCGTCACCCGCACGCAGACGCAGGAGGTCGGGAGTCGAGTAGCCGCGGGTGTGCTGGACGCGCTCGTCGTCGGAAGCGGCCACGTACCCGGCGCCGACGACGGCTTCGAGGTCGGCGCGAACGGCCGCCGGCAGGGTCGATTCGCGCGGGGTGATCGACTCGGGTGGGACGCCCCGGTCCTCGGTGGCGTCGCCGGCCAGCGCGGCCGCAGCAGCGGGTAGCTCGGTGACGCGCGCCGGGTCGCCCCAGCGCGGCCGCCGCATCTCGACGACGGGGATCGCGGTCTCGTCCGGCTTCGGCTCGTCACCCGTCCGATCCGTGCCGGTCGTCATGAGGTCACTGCTCGTTCTTGACGACCGCGCGTACGACGAGGTCGGCGATCTGCTCGTCGGTGAGCGAACTGTCCGGGATGAGCATCAGGGAGTAGATCGTGCGCACCAGGAACTCGGCGGCCCCACGCGGGTCCGGGACGAGCTGGTCCCCGATCTGCGGTTCGAGATCGGGCAGCGTCTGGTCGACGATCTGGTGGATGAGGGTCGGACCCGACGAATCGCTGGTCGCGACCAGCGCCCGGACGACTTCCTCGGGTTCCTTGCGCAGCACGTACTGCAGGGCCTCGTGCTCGCGGATGTAGGACAGCACGTTCACGACCTGCGCGCGCACCTTCCCCGCCGCGTCGGGCGCGGAGGCCGACCATTCCCGCAGCTTCACCCGCAGAAGGGACACCTCACGGTCGACGATCGCTGCGACCAGCGCATTCCGTCCGCCGAACATGCGGTAGGCGGTGGCCCGGGCGACGCCGGCATGACGCGCCACGGACGTCAGACTCAACGTCTTGGCGCCGAAGCGGGAGACGAGTCCCACTCCGACCTCCACCATGCGGTCACGATCCATGCGAAAAACTTATCGAATCAGGGTGCCCGCAGGTCCGGGCGCCTCCGATCAGGCTACCGTCCATCGGCCACCGACCGGATGTGCCGGGCGGCCACCGCGAGCGTCGCCAGGCGAAGCGTTCGGCCGCCTCGATCTCGCCCTGGGTGACCGTCACCCTCTGCAGCGCCGTCTGGTTGGAGAGTTCCCAGGCCTCGATGGCCTCGGTCGGCCAGTAGGAGACCGCGGCCGCCCGGACCGGGTCGTCGGCCAGGGTTCCGACGACGTCGCAGGTGAGGTCGCGGAGTGCGCGGTACAGGTCGTCCCGCAGCCCGGAGCGGGCCAGCGCATGCCAGCGATCCCCTCGGGGCAGTGCCGAGAGACGGATCAGCCCATCGGTCGACGTCGATGTGGTCGGACAGCGCGAAATAGACGGCCCCGACGGTCGCGATGTCGCACCCCGTCTCCTCGGCCACTTCCGCGATGTCGAGGACGCTGTAGCGGTACAAGCCCTCGGCCACCCGCCGTGCGATCGCCGGCGGAACCCCGGCCTCGGTGTATTGGGCCACCGCCGATTCGATGCGGGCCGCCTCGTCGCGGCGCAGCCAGATCGACACCTGCGGCGCCGAGTCCCGGACGATCCGGAAGCGCTCGATCGTCTCCGTCACCGGGATCGGCTGCGGGCGGCGCGTCAGCAACCAGCGCGACGCACGGTCGAGGAGCCGGCGCGCCTCGGCGATGATCTCGTACTCTACCTCGGGACGCAGACCGGCCGCCTCGATGTCGGACTGCAGCTCTGCCAGTCCCATAACCTCCACGGCGACGACGAATGCCCGCACGATGTCGGCGGCCGCCGCGCCGGTCTCCTCCCGCAGCCGGAACGCGAACGTCAGGCCGCCGAACGCGAAGAGATCGTTGACGAGTTCGGTGGCGATGACCTCGGTCCGCAACGGGAAGTCGTCGACATCGCCCAGATCCGCGAGGGCTTGCGGGAAGTACCGCGTGAGCCGGTCGGAGAAGTAGGGATCGTCGAAAGCGCCCGTCCCCGCACAGAGCTCGGTCTTCACATCCAGCTTCGCGTGCCCCATCAGCGTCGCCAGCCCGGCGACGTCAGGCCCTCGCCGCGTCGGGCCAGCGCCGCGAACCCCTCTGCGGTCGGCACCCCACCGGTTACCTGGAGGGGCTCGCGGCTGCCGGAGCGGTCGGGGTGATCGCGGAACTCCTCGACGCCGACGTACCCGATTCCGTTGCGGCGAACGCTGATCGCCTCGAGCTGCCCGTGGTGGTCCTCGAACGCGCGATCCGCTTCGTGGACGTCACCGAAGAGGTGCACAGCGCCATCGTCGCCGACCAGTACGAGGAGGTCGTCTTCTCGCGGCACGTCCACGAGGTGTTCACCGGACTGGGGATGCGCCGGGCGGAAGTCACGGAGATCGTCGAGGCCGCAGCCGAACTCATCGACTCGGCGGTCGTCCTGGAGGATCTCACCCGGCAGGTGCTGGCATTCGCCGGTCGAGTTACTCCGACGAAGGATCTGTTGCGCGACTGGGAAAGACGCTCCCGACTCACGCCGACCGGACGGGAGACCTCGACCTCCGGCCCCGAGGGATGGCTCACCGCGCCGGTGGGTGCGCATCGCCAGGAGTGGGGACGGCTCGTGGTCCCCCACCCCGGCGACCTCGGCGAACGCGCGCGCATGCCGTTGGAACGCGCCGCGCAGGCCCTCGCACTGCATCGGATGATCGAACAGAACTGGACCGAGCTGGAGATGCGTGCCCAGAACGGTCTGGTCGACGATCTGCGGCTGGGACGGATCCCCGACGAGGCCGAAGCCACCGCACGCGCCCATGCGCTGGGTCTGCAGCCGGGACTGACCTACGCGCCGTTGACGATTCGCGTCGTCGAGTCGGTGAGCGCCGACCAGGTGATGGCACAGGGCCGCTTGACGCGGGCGCTCGATTCGGTGCGGCACTCCGTGCGGGGTGTGGGACGCACGGCATTGACCGCGCTGCGTCCGACCGGCCAGATGGATCTGATCCTGTCGTTGCCCGCCTCCCGGAACACCGACGTGATGACCGAGGTGTGTACAGGGCGGATTCAACTGGTCGTCGCAACACCATGATCATGGAGGTGTTCGCGGTGGCTACGGCGGACTGGAGTTGGAAGA
>NZ_WXYI01000019.1:0-88955 GCF_009872315.1 Gordonia sp. YY1
GGTGGCGGGCGGGTTTCGACGCGACGCCTCGCTTCGCTCGGTGTCGGCTCAACCGGCATTGGGGTTGCTCGGTGTGTAAGTTTCGACGCGACGCCTCGCTCCGCTCGGTGTCGGCTCAACCGGCATGGGTGACGCGACGCCTCGCTACGCTCGCTGTCGGCTCAACCGGCATGCGTGACGCGACGCCTCGCTCCGCTCGGTGTCGGCTCAACCGGCATGGGGTTGCTTGTTGTGGAAGTTTCGTGCCGCGGCTCGTCGCGAGCTCCTCGCCTACTCAACGAGCCGGGATCAGAACTCCTCGTCGACGTCCGAGTCCCGAGCGGCACGTTCACCGCGGTCCAGCGTGGCGAGCTCGGCCAGGTCCGCGTCGTCGAGGGCGAAGTCGAAGAGGTCGGCGTTCTCGAGCTGACGGCCGGCGTGCGAGGACTTGGGCACGACGCTGATTCCGTGCTGGACGGCCCACCGCAAGGCGATCTGAGTGGGCGACTTGCCGTACTTGCGGGCGGCACGCAGGACCACCGGATCGCCGAGGACACCTTCCTTGCGGCCGGTCGGATGCCACGCTTGCGCATGAATCCCCTTGTCGGCCATGAATTCCCGGAGTTCGGTCCGGGGTAGCGCCGGCGAGCACTGGATCTGGTTGAGCACCGGCCACCGGCCGGTCGCGTCGAAGAGCGTCTGCAGCTGATGCGGTTTGAAGTTCGAGACGCCGGGCGTGCGGACGTAACCCTCGTCGGCGAGCGTGAGCAGCGCTTTCCACGAGTCGACCATGCGTCCGAGACTCGGGCACGGCCAGTGGATGAGATACACGTCGAGGTAGCCGACGCCGAGTCGGCGCGCGCTCTCCTTGGCGGCGGTGATCGCCTCGTCGAATCCGTGGTCGCCACCGCTGAGCTTGGTCTGGACGATCACCTCGTCACGCCGGACACCCGAACCGTGCACTCCCATCCCGACACTGAGTTCGTTGCTGTACCGAGGAGCGGTGTCGAGAAGCCGGTAGCCCGCCTTGATCGCCGTGCTGACCGCACCGACGCACGGCCGGCCGAGCATGTTGTAGGTCCCGAGTCCCACCATGGGGATCGAGGAACCGTTGCTGAGCTCGACCGAGGGGATGTCCACCTGACCAGGATAGGTCGGACACACCCCTCGAACGCCTCGCCGAGACCAAGTGGCAACCCTGAGTGGCACGAATCAGCGCTCCCGAACGGCACGAATCCTCGCCGACCCGCACTGTGCGCCACGCGCGACTCCCCTTACTGTTCTGAACATGTCTGCCCTCACGTCCAGATCCCCTGTGTCACGCACCATGCGAACACTCGTCTCCGTCCTCGCCGGTCTCGGCATGGTCCTGCTGGGATCGACCGCCCCGGCGCATGCGGATGACGAGGTCTCCGTGGGCACGCCGAACTGGTCGGGTCTGGATGCCACCGAGTACGCCGGTCCCATCCCGGCCAAGGCGGGCACCCTCATCACGCAGGTCCCCCTGGCCGAGTCACTCAACCTGCCGGCGGCCGGCAAGGCCTACCGAATCCAGTACTCGTCGCTGAACCAGCACGGCAAGATGGCAACGGGCACCGGCGCGGTGTTCCTGCCCAAGGGCAAGGCTCCCGCCGGCGGTTGGCCGATCATCTCCTGGGCGCACGGCACCGTCGGCATGAACGACGACTGCACTCCGTCGGCCTTCCCGCGCAGCGAGCGGGACCAGAAGTACCTCGGCCACTGGTTGAACCAGGGATATGCGGTGGTCGCCGCCGACTATGTCGGGCTGGGTACTCCGGGTCTGATGGCCTACCTGAACGGCGTGACCGCGGCGCACGCGATCGTCGACATCGTCGTCGCGTCGCATCAGATGGATCTGCCGCTGGCCAAGCGCTGGGCCATCATCGGACAGTCGCAGGGTGCGGCCGCCGCGCTGAACGGCGCTCGTTACGCCACCGAGTTCAGCCGTGGATCGGGTCTGGATTACCGCGGCGTCGTCGCCACCGGCATCCCGGCCAACCTCGAATACCTGTACCAGAACTTGGGACCGGTCGTTCCGCCGGTCAACCTGCCCGGTGGCCTGAACGCCTACACCGCGTACATCCTGGCCGGTTTCGACGACACCCGTCCCGACATGAACATCACCAAGGTGATGACGCCGAAGGGCATCGCACGCCTGGCCGAGGGCCGCACCACCTGCTACCCGATCCTCAAGAAGGCACTCGCCGGTGACGACGTACGGACCTGGTTCCGCGCACCGCTCCTGTCGATCCCCGGCCTGAGCCCGGCGCTGCACGAGTACATGGCGACGCCGTACAAGGGCTACGACCGTCCGATCTTCCTCGGACAGGGCCTGCGTGACGTCGACGTTCCGGCACCGTCGGCGCTGTCGCTGTACGCGCAGATGAAGGCCAACAACCAGCCGGTCGAGCTGTTCGTCTACCCCGAGGACGACCACTCCAGTGCGGTCCTGGCCTCGATGAAGGACTCGACGCCGTTCGTGGCCCGCATCCTGAGCTGACTCGAAATTCTCCCGCTGCGGTGTCCGTCGATCTGAGACCCTTTAACCGATGGGCACTGGATCGATGGGCACCGCAGTTGCTTCTTATGACGACGTCATCATCGGCGCGGGACACAACGGCCTGACCGCCGCCGCGTACCTGGCGCGCGCCGGACGCCGGGTCCTCGTCCTGGAGCGCTCCGACCACGTCGGCGGGGCGACCGTATCGGCGATGCCGTTCCCCGGCCTGGCGGCACGGCTGTCGCGGTTCTCCTATCTGGTCTCGCTGATGCCACGCGAGATCATCGTCGACCTCGACCTCGACATCTCCCTGATCCGCCGCCGCTACTCCTCGTACACACCGTTGCCCTCCGACCCGACGCGCGGCATCCTCATCGACACACAGGACGACGAGGCGACCGCGGAATCCTTCCGCCGCGTATTGCGCGCCGACCGCGTCGGAGCCGACGCCGTAGGATTCTCCAACGCCGGTTTCGTGGCGTGGCAGTCCTTCTACCGCCGTGTCGGGACCATCGCGCAGCGCGTCTTCCCGACCCTGACCGAGCCGCTGCGCACCGCCGCCGACATGCACGAACTCGCCGTCGGCACCGACACCTCCGACGCCGAACTGTGGGAGGCGCTCACCACCCTGCCGCTCGGCAGCCTGCTCGGCCAGTACTTCGACGACGACCTGCTGCGCGGCATCGCCGCCACCGACGGCCTGATCGGCACCTTCGCCGACCTCGACGACCCGTCGCTGCGGCAGAACATCTGCTTCCTCTACCACGTGATCGGTGGCGGGACGGGCGACTGGGACGTTCCGGTCGGCGGCATGGGCGCGGTGTCGGGTGCGCTCTACCAGGCCGCCGCGTCGGCGGGTGCCGAGATCTGCACCGGCATCACTGTGACCGGTGTCGATCCCGCGGACGGCACGGTCGAACTCACCGACCCGGCCCACGGCCCGCGCACCGTGCGCGGCTCGACGCTCCACGCGGCGTGCGCTCCGCGGGTCCTCAACACGCTGCTCGACGAGCCGGTCGTCTGTGAGGCGCAGCCCCGGGGCTCGCAGCTGAAGATCAACCTCCTCCTCGACCGTCTCCCCCGGCTGCGCGACGAATCGGTGTCACCGGAGGCGGCGTTCGCCGGCACCTTTCACATCAACGAGACCGCGAGCCAGCTCCACGAGGCCTGGCGACAGGCCGCGCGCGGCGAGGTCCCGGAACTGCCGCCGTGTGAGATCTACTGCCACACCCTCTCCGACCGGTCCATCCTCGGACCCGAACTCGACGGCAAACACACGCTCACGCTGTTCGGCCTGCACATGCCACCCGACGTGTTCGACGAGCCGGGCGCCGTCGAGCACGCGGTGGGCGCGACCTTCGCCTCGCTCAACGCACTCCTCGCCGAACCGATCCAGAACGTCATCGCCCACGACCTCGACGGCCGCCCGTGCATCGAGACCAAGACTCCCCAGGACCTCGAGGAGATGCTCGGGCTGCCCGGCGGCAACATCTTCCATCAGTCGTTGCGGTGGCCGTGGGCGGAGACGGCGTCGGAGGTCGGCACCTGGGGCGTCGAGACCCGGCACCCGCGGCTGCTGCTGTGCGGCGCCGGCGCACGACGAGGCGGCGGGGTGAGCGGTATCCCGGGCCGTAACGCGGCGGCGGCGGTGCTGGGGGTCGACACTCCCGCGCGCCTCACTTACTGAGTTAACCCTGATGTGTTTTCAAGGTTTGCCAGTCCAAGCCAGCGGCAGCGTTCCGTTCTCTAACTCGATGACCCGTTGCTCGAAGACGAACCACCGCTGTTCGACTGAGTTGGCCGTGTTGTCTGCTGGCTGGCTGATGCTGGTGGGGGCTTGAGGTCGGTCCGTTGGACACGGGGCCCCGCATACCCACCTTTCCGCTCAAAGTTGTCGTTCGCTTTATTCCTAGGCGCCATGCTCGTCCTCGATTCGTATGCTCTAAGACTACGCGTCGTAGAAGTCTAGATACTTGATCTCGTCCCACCGGATCAGTAGGCCTTTTTCCAAGCTCTTCGGAAGCTGGTCTGGGCCTAGTATAAAAGTTCCATCGGATGCGAGTTCGACTTGCTCCGAGAGGAATAGGTCGGAGTCTTCGCGGTAGCCGGCGGCATACGAGTTACCCCACATCGCACCAATACGCGTGCCGTCGTGGAGATGCAAGACTATCCAGCCTCGACGCTCTCGGTTGCTGAACAAATAGTCCCATGCGCGCGGTGCCGGAGCTGCATCGGTGTAGAGGTTGACGATCCACACAGCAACTTTCTTCAAAAATGACGGATCGCTGGTTTCCCTAAACCTATGGCCCATCGCGGTGAATCGCCCCAGCGCGAATGGAACCAGCAGGTACGCCGCCAACAGCACCCAAAGCCAACCGCTCACCGGCTCTCCCCGGATAAGTAACCCAGACACCACATAGTGCGAGTACAGCCAGTACGTCAAGGGAGAGATCAAAACTTGGAAGGCGACGGAAAAACTGAGCATCCGGAAGAGTTGGTCCGTGCCCCGCAGACCCCACCGACCCGACCGCTGCTCACGCGCAAGTTCGTAGAGTGCGCCGGGTAGCAGGGCAAGCAGGGCCACGGCTAAAGCCTGGAAGGTCGATGGCATAGACGTAATCTACGGCGCGAGCCACTGCCTCTGTGTCGACAACTGAGGTGCGACTCGACTATTGACCGGTGCGAATCGACAAGTCACGTAGTGCTTAGCTCTGCCGAGACGAGAGCTGTCAGCACCGAGGTCCGTAAATCACCGTGGCGTGAAGTAGGTGGCGGGCCAATCAGCTTCGCAATGTTCTTTACCGAGATTGGTCGCGCCCCGCGCCAACCGACACTCAGGGCGCCTCCGGACTGATCCTCCACCTCCCGCGCGGCAGTCCTCTGTCCAGTCGACGGCGTCCCGATCTGTCGGTAGTGGGTGCTAGACATGGTCGTAACACCTACAGAAGGACGAGCTTTATGGCCAACAAGGTTGTGTTCATAGCATTCGCCAAAGAGGACGAGCGGACCCGCGACCTCTTCGTCGGACAGCGAAAGTTGGGCAATACTCCCTACGACTGGACCGACATGAGTGTGAAGAACCCCTACGACACGGAGTGGAAGCAACGGGTCCGGACGCGCATCCGCCGCTCAGACGGGGTCATCGCTCTCATCAGTAGCAGCACCCCTAGAGCCACCGGTCAACTGTGGGAAATCACTTGCGCTCGCGAGGAGAGTAAGCCGTTGCTCGGCATATGGATCGAGGACAGTTACCGCATCAAGCCAGCTGAAATGGGATCTGCCCCCTGTAAAGCATGGACTTGGCAGAACGTCGCGGACTTCATCGACGGGCTCTAATGCCTAGACGCGCACTTGTGGTGGGTATCGACAACTATCGGTACTACAACGAACTCGGAGGATGCGTCAATGATGCAGTTGCGCTTCAACCTCTGCTGTCGCGCAACGAGGACGACTCCCTCAACTTCGAGGTCAGAATGCTGTCAGCCCCCGTTGAGTCCGGCCACGTCAGCCGCGACCAGCTGCTAGAGGCATTGGACCGTCTGTTCGCACCCGGAGTCCATATGTCGCTCCTGTACTTCGCGGGTCATGGCGCACGCATAGGTGACGGTACCGACGTTACGCTCGTGACTTCCGACGGCACCGAACAAACACCAGGCGTCAGATTCTCTGAGGTGTTGGAGAAAATCAACGCCTGCGAACAGGAGGTGGCGGTCATCCTCGACTGCTGCTTTGCCGGGGGCGCAGGTGGCGTCCCGGCTGCATTGGCGTCTGGTTCGATACTTCGGCCAGGAGTCTCCATGCTGACTGCAAGCCGCGCTGACCAGACAGCGGCCGAAACCCCCGCTGGCCGAGGACAGTTCTCTGCCTACCTAGAGGGAGCGTTAGAAGGTGGGGCCGCGGACACCCTTGGCCACGTTACATTGGCCGGTCTGTACTCATATTTGTCCGAGGCGTTCGGGACCTGGGATCAGCGACCCGTGTTCAAGGCGAACGTCGACAGCCTCCAGGATATCCGCCGATGTGACCCGGCCGTACCGCTGGCGACGCTTCGCCAGCTACCCAAGTGGTTCCCGACACCGGACCACATTTTTCCCCTCGATCCCTCGTTCGAGCCTGACAAGCGGGAATCCGGACTCGATCCACACCCCGAGCACGAGAGCACTTTCAAGCAGCTTCAGAAATGCGCGTCTGCCAAACTAGTGGAACCTGTAGGGGCAGAGCATATGTACTTTGCCGCGATGCAGAGTGAAGGCTGCCGTCTCACACCGCTAGGAAAGCATTACCGTCACGTGGCCTCCGAGGACCGGTTGTGACCACCTACGGAATCACTGGCCATCAACAGGCACCACAACCGGTCTGGGACCTGTTGAGGGCGCGACTACCAGAAATTCTCGGATGCCCGCCATTCGTCGGCGTCTCTAGCCTGGCTGCTGGGGCGGACCAGAAATTTGCCGAGAGCGTCCTAAGCCTCAGCGGGACTCTTCACGTCGTTCTGCCAAGTCATGCCTATGAGTCGTCATTCGAGCGAGCGAGCGATCGGCACCAGTTCAGAGAATTACTGTCTCGAGCCTCGTCCATCGAGACATTGGACTTTAACCAGCCATCTCAGGATGCGTACCTCTCCGCGGGACAACGCGTAGTCGACTTGTGTGACAGTCTCGTAGCAGTTTGGGACGGACTTCCCGCACAGGGAAGAGGCGGGACTGCAGACATCGTCGCCTACGCACGGTCTACGGGTAAGCCGGTCAACGTCGTCTGGCCATCCGGCGTTCAGCGGTAGGGGTCGACGCCAAACCGTCCGCCAGCGAACAACCCCAGTGCTAGAAAGGCCATTCCGCATTCTTTCCGGATGACCGGGAGGATTAGGTCCACGGCACGCAGACCCATCATTGTGACCTGTACCCATGGCGAGGCTTGACACGCCGGTGCGTGTGACCCATCTGGCGCCATGGTGCTGAGCGAATGTATCGCAAGTCGATGTCGTTTATTTGATACGTCAAGTCATTGAGCGCCAACCCGGCGGTAGTCGGGCACCAGCTGCCCCGAGGTGCGACGACTCTCGCACGTCGTCTCTCATCGTCGCCCCACGGCGGCCGAGTACTCTCTTCAGCGATGTCTACTGAAGAGTTGCTGCCGATCACGACCCGCAAGCTGGTGGGCTGGTCTCGCACCACCCCGATCGAGGGCCACGTCCTGTCCACGCCGTACCCCGAGGTCATCGCCGAGGCGGTGGCCCGCGTCGCCGACGACAACGCGGACAAGCCGGACTACCTCAAGCGCGGTGTCATCGCCCGTGGGCTCGGCCGTTCCTACAACGAGTCGGGCCAGAACAGCGGCGGTCTCACGATCGACATGACCCCGCTGACCAGGATCTATGCCATCGACGCGGAAACCGCGACGGTCGACCTGGACGCCGGCGTGTCCCTGGACACCCTCATGCAGGCCGCACTTCCGTACGGCCTCTGGGTGCCGGTGCTCCCGGGCACCCGCCAGGTCACCGTGGGCGGTGCGATCGCGCACGACATCCACGGCAAGAACCACCACAGCCAGGGCAGCTTCGGCAACCACGTCGTCGAGATGCAGCTGCTCGTGGCCGACGGTCGCATCCTGACGCTCACCCCGGACGGCTCCGGCGACGACCCGACGGGCGAACTGTTCTGGGCGACGGTCGGCGGCATCGGCCTGACCGGCATCGTGCTGCGCGCGAAGATCCAGATGAAGCGCACCGAGAGTGCCTACTTCATCGCCGACACCGCGCGCACCGGATCGCTGCAGGAGACGCTCGACCTGCACCTTCAGGACGGTTTCGAAGACGGCTACGAGTACGCGTCGGGCTGGTTCGACACCATCAGCGCACCGCCGAAGCTCGGGCGTGGCACCTTCTCGCGCGGCAACCTCGCGCGCGTCGACGAACTCCCGGAGAAGTACCGCGACAACCCGTTGTCGTTCAACAACAAGCCGCTCGTCCGGTTCCCGGACGTCTTCCCGCGCGGGCTGGCCAACAAGCTCAGCTTCTCCGCGGTCGGTGAGGCGTATTACCGGATCGGCCCGCCCAGCGAGGGCAAGGTCAAGAATCTGGCGCAGTTCTACCACATGCTCGACGTGTTCGGTGACTGGAACAACGCCTACGGCCGCGGCGGTGGTTTCTGCCAGTACCAGTTCATCGTGCCCACGGGCAACGAGGCCGAGTTCACCAACCTCATCGAGCACATCCAGGCATCGGGCCACGTCAGCTTCCTCAATGTGATCAAGCTGTTCGGCGACGGCAACAAGGCCCCGCTCAGCTTCCCGTTCAAGGGCTGGAACGTCTGCCTGGACTTCCCGGTGAAGGCCGGACTCGCCGAGTTCCTCAACGACCTGGACCGTCGTGTGATGGCGATGGGCGGACGCCTCTACACCGCGAAGGACTCGCGGACGTCGGCGGCGAACTTCCACGCGATGTACCCGCGCATCGGCGAGTGGATCGCCACGCGTCGTCGTATCGACCCCAACCGGGTGTTCATGTCCGACATGGGCCGCCGCCTCGAACTCGCCTGACCCTCAACCGGCTCCGACCCTCCACACCACCGCTGCCGCACACCGGCCGCAGACCGAAAGCGAGAAGACCGAAGATGATGAACGCCGTCGGCGTCCCACAGTCCATCCTGGTCCTGGGCGGGAGCTCGGAGATCGGGCTCGCCATCACCGCCGAGTACCTGAGCAAGGGTCCGGCGCGGGTCATCCTCGCCACCCTGCCGGGTGATCCCACCGCCGCGGCCGCGGTGGAGAAGGCCAAGAACGCCGGCGCCACCGAGGTCACCGTGATCGACTTCGACGCCCGCGCCACCGACACCCACCGCGACGTCATCGAGAAGGCCTTCGCCGACGGCGACGTCGACGTCGCGATCGTCGCGTTCGGTATCCAGGGCGACGACGAGCAGGCCTGGCAGGATCACGGACTCGCGGTCGCCGAGGCCGAGATCAACTACACCGCAGCGGTTTCCGTCGGCGTTCTGCTCGGCGAGAAGATGCGCGCCCAGGGCCACGGCCAGATCATCGCGATGAGCTCCGTCGCCGGTGAGCGCGTCCGTCGCAGCAACTTCGTCTACGGCTCCACCAAGGCCGGCCTCGACGGCTTCTACCTCGGACTCGGTGAGGCGTTGCGCCCCTTCGGCCCTCGTGTCCTCGTGATCCGTCCGGGACAGGTCCGCACTCGACTGTCGGCGCATGTGAAGGAAGCACCGCTGACCGTCGAGAAGGAGGATGTGGGACGCCTCGCGGTGGCGGCGGCCACCAAGGGCAAGGAAATCGTCTGGGTCCCGGGACCTTTCCGCTACATCATGATGGTCCTGCGCCACATCCCGCGCCCGATCTTTCGCAAGCTGCCCATCTGAGTACTGCCCGCGCCGACTGATTGCGACGTGATGACGCCCTCTGTGACCGCTGAAAAACCTGGCGACCCTTCGAGGCTCGCTCCGCTCGCACCTCAGGGAGCAGGGGAACGCTACGGCCACGCGGCGCTGCTTCTGCTGACGGCGGTGGTGGTCGGTGCGGTGGTGTCGCTCGTCGGTCTCGAGGCGATCGACACCGTCAACTGGCCGGCCTTCAACTCGTCGAACGTGACCCGGTCGCTCACGACCGCCGGTCAGGTCCTCGCGATCGCGGTGCTGGTGGTCGTCGCGCTGCTGTACCGCTACGGCAAGGGCCGGGTATTGATCCCGGTCCTGTCGGCGGCGGCCATGTCGGCGTTCGTGACGGTCACCATCGGAATGCCCTTGGGGGCAACGCGTCTCTACCTGTTCGGCCTGTCGGTCGACCAGGAGTTCCGCACCGAGTACCTGACGCGGATGACGTCGAGTCCTCGGCTTGCGGACATGACCTACCCGGATCTGCCGCCGTACTACCCGGCCGGCTGGTTCTGGTGGGGCGGTCGGTTCGCGAATCTACTCGGCCAGCCCGGGTGGGAGGCCTACAAGCCCTGGGCCATCGTCTCGATGGCGGTGGCGGCCGCACTCGGCGTCGTCCTGTTCAACCGGATGTTCGGCGCGGATCGTGGTGTGGCACTGGGACTCGCGGTGACAACCATGGCGCTGCTGTACGCCTCGCCGGAACCGTACGCCGCGATCCTCGTGATCGTCGGTGTGCCGATGATGATCGTCCTCACCTACGCACTGCGGGGCCGCACGCGTGCGGCCGACGGACCGGCCGGGCCGTTGCGGGGCGCGACGAGTTGGCCCGCGGTGGTCGCCGCGGGTGTGTTCCTCGGGGTGTCGGCTGCGACCTACACCCTCTACACCGGGTTGTTCGCGCTGACCGCGGTTGTGCTGGCCTGCTACTTCCTCGTACAGGGCTGGCTGGCGGCGACCAACAAGTCGACGCCGGCCGCGACGGTCAAGGCACACCGGCGCGAGATCGTGGTCGCCGTCATCGGTCGTCTTGTGTCGGTCGGGGTGATCGCCGGGCTCATCGCGCTACTGGTGTGGGCGCCGTATCTGCTGAAGCGCCTGTCCAGCGCCCCGGCCAGCGGCGGGACCGCCGAGCACTACCTTCCCGAGCGCGGTTCGGTGTTCCCGCTGCCGATGTTCGGTGTCAATCTCGTCGGCGCGATCACGCTGATCGGCCTCCTGTGGATCCTGCTGCGCTTCCGAACCCGCACCGTCGCGGTGGCGATGGGCGCAACCGTCGTCACGGTGTACCTCTTCTGCCTGTTGTCGATGCTGTTGACCGCGATGGGCACCACGCTGCTGTCCTTCCGGCTCGAACCGATCCTGGTGTGCGCGCTGGCCGCTGCGGGCGTCTTCGGTGTCGTCGACATCGCCCACTGGGCCGTGCGCAGGTTCGGTGACGTACGCGTGGTCGTGGGTGCGGTGGCCGTACTCGCCGCGATCGCAGCGGCGCAGAGCATTCCGGGCCATCTCGGCACGGAGATCACCACCGCGTACACCGACACCGACGGATACGGAGAACGTGCGGATGCACGTCCGGCCGGCGCCGAATCGTATTTCGCCGAGATCGACAAGCGCATCGCCGCGCAGACCGGCCGACCACAGACCGAGAACGTCGTCCTCACCGCCGATTACGGATTCCTCTCGATCTACCCGTACTGGGGCTTCCAGGGACTGACCTCGCACTACGCGAATCCGCTGGCCGAGTTCGACAAGCGCGCCGCGGCCATCGCGCGGTGGGCGAAGTCGGAGGACGCCGATCAGCTGGTCCGGCACCTCGACGAGTCGCCGTGGAAGGCCCCCGACGTCTTCCTTTTCCGGTACAGCGCCGACGGATACACGCTGCGTCTCGCCGAGGACGTCTACCCGAACGATCCGAACGTGAAGCGCTACACCGTCACCTTCGACCCCACGGTCTTCGACGACCCGAGGTTCGAGGTCACCGAGATCGGTCCGTTCGTCCTCGTCGTCCGGAGGTGACCGATGCGTCGACCCTTGCGCACCCGGCCGATGGAGATCACGCGGATCGACGGCGACTCGTCGACAACGCATTTCGTCCACACCGACGTCGTGAACTGGGTACTGCTGGAACAGGACGGTGAGCTCACCCTCATCGACGGCGGTTACCCCGGGCAGGCCGGTCAGGTCGTCGAGTCGATCGAACGGATCGGGCGGCGTCCGGAGGACATCCGCGGCGCACTGCTGACACATGCGCACGTCGACCACCTCGGCGGGCTGGCGAAGTTGCAGTCGCGGTACGGCTTCGACGTGTTCATGGATCCCGTCGAGGTCGATCACGCACTGCGCCATCACCTCCAGCAGGCCACGCCGCTGGACCTCGCACCGCTCGCAGTCCGTCCAGGCCTGTGGACGTGGCTGGCGAAGACCCTGCCCCTCGGGGTGTTGAGCCGGTCGGGATTGTCGGCGGCAGCACCGTTCCCGGAGCCGCTCGATCTGCCGGGTTCGCCGGTGCCGGTGGCGAGTCCCGGACACACCGACGGCCACAGCGCCTACCTGGTCGACGACGGGCGGGCGCTGGTCTCCGGCGACGCACTGGTCAGCGGTCATGAGGTGTCGGCGATCGCCGGCCCACAGTGCATTCCGTCGCCGTTCCAGCACGACGAGCCCACCGCTCGTCGCAGTGTCGAGCGGTTCACCGGTCTCGAGGCCGACCTGCTACTCGCCGGTCACGGCCCGCTGTATCGCGGCAGGGTCGCCGACGCGGCCCTCCGAGCGCTCGCGCTCTGAATAGCCGCCGGCGCTCGCGCTCTGAGCTATTCCCCGAAACCCACGAACCGTGCGGCTTCCTCGACCGACTTGCGCTCGGAGACCACTGCGTTGGCGGGGAAGGTCTCATCCGGCCAGCCCAGCGCGATGCTTTTCATGATGACCTGATCGTCCGGGATTCCGGCGTGCTCTCGCACGACGGGCGACTGCATGATGCCCTGACTGTTGATCACTGCACCCAGACCGCGGGACCAGGCGGCATTGACCAACGCGGTGGAAACCGCTCCGCAATCGAAGGGCGTGTCGTCGCTGCCGTCCAGGATCCGGTCGTAGGTCACGATCACGCAGACCGGCGCATCGAACTGACGGAATCCTCGCAGGACCCAGTCCTGCCGCATCTCCGTGTCGTCGCGGGTGATGCCCATCGCGGCGAACAGTTGCTTCGCCACGCCGACCTGACGATCGCGATGTACGCCGGTGAACCGTTCCGCCCCGGTCCGGAACTCGCGAGAGTGCGGCACACCAGCCAGGTTGCGTTCGGTGTTTCCCGCACGGATGCGATCCAGCGGTTCGCCCGTGATCACATGGAAGTTCCAGGGCTGGGTGTTCATCGAGGACGGGGCCCGCATGGCCAGCGCGAGAACTTCCTCGATCAGTTCTCGGGGCACGGGATCCGGTGTGAAACCGCGAATGCTGCGACGTCCCAGAATCACTTCGTCGAACTTCATCGTCAACCTCTCGTCGAGCCCCGGCCCCATCCGACGGGCGGCCGTCTCCACCCTACTGAGCCATGGCCTCGCGACTGTTAGCCCTGCCACGTTCTCCCGGGGTGACCGTGTCGCCTGCCGAAACAAAGGGTAGCTTTACCTCACAAAGTGGCGGGCACGGGGGAAAGTTCGAGGACATGAACGGCGACAAGCACCTGGATTCCAGTCCGTTTCCCACACCCGGGTCATCGGAACCCGCCGAGCCGAGCACCGTCGCCGCCCGATGGCGAGCCGTCGCCGCGAGCCGTGGCGACGCCGTCGCAGTCCACACGCCCGAGGCGTCGATCACCTTCGCCGAGGCCGCGTCCCGCGTGGAGCTGCTCGCCGACCGGATCGTCGCGAGCACCGAGCCCGGCGAGGCCGTCCCCGTCGAGATCGAGTCCGACATCGACTCGGTGATCTCGATGCTGGCGGTCTGGTGCTCGGGACGACGTCTCGTCCTGCTCGATCCGTTCCTGCCCGAAGATCGACGCGCGAACATCCTGCGACTGTCCGGGGCCAAACCGTCGACCCCGTCGACCGCACCGGCTCCCACCAGGGACGAGGCCCGCGGGCGGACGGTCGTCGAGCCGGGACCCGACGACCCGGCGGTGCTGCTGTTCACCTCCGGCTCCACCGGCGCCCCCAAGGGTGTGGTGCTGCCCCAGCGGATGCCGGTGAACCATGCGCGTGACGGACGTCGGTTCTTGCGTCTGGGCCCCGACGATCGGGCTGCGGTCCTGCTCCCGCTGAGCTTCGGCGGCGGGTTGGACGCGCTCGCGATGAGCCTGCTGAACGGCGCGACCATGCTGCTCTGGGATGTCCGCCGCCGCACCACCACCGGGTTGCGGGACTGGCTGTCCGCGACGGGCGCGACAACCGCACACTGCACGCCGTCACTTCTGCGCTCATGGCTGGGCGAACTCTCCGCCGACGATGCCATCGGATCACTACGCCTGTTGTCCACCTGCGGGGAACCCGCTCACGGGGACGACGTCCTGCGCGCACGCCGGACGATCCTCCCACGCGGCGAGTTCTGTTGCTGGGCAGGGGCGTCGGAGGTCGGAAACCTCGCGTTCAACCTCTTCCCGCCCGAGCGGGACGTCGAGGCCGGCGCGATACCGGTCGGCAGTCCCGCGTCGGACAAACGCATCCGCATCGTCGATGAGCACGACGCAGACGTGCCCGCGGGCGTCACCGGAGAGGTCGTCGTCGAGTCCGCACACATCGCTTGCGGCTACCACGCGAATCCGGAACTGACGGCCCGGCGATTCACCTCGCTGCCCGATGGTCGGACGCGCTACCGCACCGGAGACCTGGGCCGCCTCGGCGAGAACGGCGAGCTCTCGCTGCTCGGACGGGATGACGACGCCATCAAGGTCCGCGGCTACCTCGTCGAGCCGCTGGAAGTGGAGGCCGCACTCCTCGCCCTGCCCTGGACGGTCGATGCGGTGGTCACCGCGAACCGGAACGAGGGGCGCCTGACCGCACACGTCGCGGTCGATCCGGCGAAATGGTCGCCATCGCCGGCCGAGATCCGACTCGAGCTCGGGAAGTCGTTGACGCCGTGGATGATCCCACGGGACATCATCGTGCTGTCCGAACTACCTCGCAATGAGCGCGGCAAGGTAGTCCGCGCGGAGCTACCGCCGCCGCCTCCGCGGCCGGCTCCGGAACCCCCTCGTGGGCTGACCGAGTTTGCGTTACACCAAGTCTGGTGCGACATCCTGGGACTCGAGAACATCGGACGCAACGAGGATTTCGTCGAACTCGGGGGCGACTCGCTCGCCGCCGCGAAGATGCTCGCCGAGGTGGGACACCATCTCCAGTTGGACGTGAACACCGCGATGCTCGCCGAGGCGCCGACGATCGCTCGGTTCGCCGCCCGGATCGAGGCCGCGGCGAAGGATCGGTCGAAGAACGCCTCGGGCGCCACTCTGATCCCGTTGCGGAAGGGCACCGGCGACCCGATCTTCCTCATGGCCGGCGCCGGTAGTCTCGCGACGAGCCTGACGCCCATCGTCCGGGCACTCTCCGGCGACCGTCCCGTCTACGCCATCCAGTCCAGGGGCGTCGAGAAGCGGGGTCGCGCAGACCATTCCGTCCGTGCTGCCGCACGCCGCGCGATCACCGACATCCGCTCGGTCCAGCCGCGCGGCCCGTACCAGGTCGGCGGATACTCGCTGGGCGGATTCATCGCGGTCGAGGTGGCTGCACGCCTCACCAAAGCGGGCGAGACCTGCCACACCGTGGCGGTGCTCGACTCCGTGATCGATCCCGTTCTGGCGCAGCGACTCTCCGGCGAACGCCCGAACCTGATCCAGCGGGTCCGCAGCTCACTGCGCTCCCTCACCGCCGCGAAGGAGACCCTCCCCGACCGGACCGGTGGCGATGAGGACAGCAGGCCCGGTGGCTCACCTCTGCAGCGTGCGCTGCAGGAGATCGCCCTCAAGGTGCTGGTGCTCACCGCCGGACTCGTGCCGTTGTCCACGTCCGTCCAGTGGGTGGTCTTCTTCCGGCTCGGCACCGAGATGATCCGACGGCACCGACCGAGCCCCTACTCCGGTCCGATCACGGTCATCCGGGCCCGTACCAACACCGACGATCCGGCATTGTGGGGCCATTTCACCTCGGGCCGGGTCGAGTTCGTCGACGTCGACGGCGACCACATCTCGGTGATCCGCGCACCGCACGCCACCGCGACCGCTCGGGCGATCGATCAGGTCCTGGAGCGCACGTCGGACTGAGGTCGCATGCGACGTCGTTCCGTCGGGGCGAGTTCGGTCGAGGTCGTGTCGCCGGGTTGATATCGCACGCGACGTCATTCAGGCGCAACCGTTCTGACGGGTCAGTCTCCGTCGGCGGCCTTCTTGATGCCTGCCAGCCGGCGATCCCATCCTCGCGCGATGGTGTCCAGGTGCCGCGCGAGGCGCGAGAGCTCCGAACCGACCGCCTCGTAACGGATTTCACGACCGGCCCGGGACGCCGTGACCAGGCCCGCATCGGTCAGGACCTTGAGGTGTTTGGCTATCGCCCGACGGCTGATCGGCAACTCGGTCGCGAGCGTCGACGCCGACGCCGGTTCGGTTCCCAAGCGGACGAGAATCTGCCAGCGACTCTCGTCGGCGAGAGCACCGAAGACCTCGACCGGGGCGACGTCAGGCACGAGAACCGCTCGTCAGGTGAGTGCGTGCCAGTTCGAGCTCGATCTTCCAGCCTTCGGTGTTGCCGTCGAACTTGGCCCGCCGATCCGCATCCGAACCCGACAGCGCGGCGAATCCCGACTCGACGACCTTGAGGATCACTCCGGACCCGGAGTCGGCGATCCAGAACTCGACGAGCGTCGACTCCGAGTCGGGATCGGATGCGTCGGCCAGCCACCGGAAGGCGGCGTATCGCGGTTCGTCGAGCTTCACGGTGCGAAAGACGAAGGCGCCGTGGACCGGATCGTGAACAGTCGATGACTTGCAACCCGCTGGTTGCAACAAGTGTTTCAGCCGACCAACTCGGCGAGTCTCCGGATCGCGAACTCGTATCCGCGGATGCCGTAGCCCGCGATGACGCCTGCCGCGATGGGCGAGACGTAGGAGTGGTGCCGGAACGCCTCACGCTGGTGCACGTTGCTGATGTGCACCTCGAGGATCGGCACGCCGGGTACGACCAGGGCATCGGCGAGGGCCACAGACGTGTGGGTCCACCCGCCGGGGTTGATGACGATGCCACTGATCTTCCCGACCGATTCGTGAATCCAGTCGATCATCTGACCCTCGTGGTTGGTCTGCGCGGCGCGCAGACCGAAGCCGAGTTCCGATGCCGTCCGTTCGGCGAGGTCAACGACGTCGTCGAGCGTCTCGGAGCCGTAGATCGCGGGCTCCCGGGTGCCGAGCGTGTTCAGGTTCGGCCCGTTGAGCAGCAGGATCGGCAACGGTTCGACGCCGGCGGCATCGGACGTGGAGTCGGACATGGGTTCACCATAGTCTCCGCCGCCTCGCCGACCGGGGCGAGACACCTCAGCGGCTACCATCTCTCTTTGTGCCAGCGCAGACCGTTCGACGAGCGAGGATCGTCGCCATAGTCACGGGCCTGCTCGGGTTCCTTCTCGCGCTGGCCACGCCGCTGATGCCGGTCGAACAGAAGACCGCGGAGATCAACTGGCCGCAGAACGGACAGATCGGTTCGGTCGCCTCCCCACTCATCGGCTACACCCCCGTCGACCTCGACGTCACCATCCCGTGCACGGCGGTCGACGACCTGCCGCCCGGTGGTTCGGTCCTGTTCTCGACCACACCGAAGCAGGCGGAGAAGTCCGCCGAGCGCGGCCTGTTCATCCGCAAGACCGGTGCCGCCGACGCCCCGGCCGACCGCCAGGGCGTCGAGGTCGTCATCCGCAACGTCCCGCTGGTCTCGGCGAGCCTCCAGGACATCCGCACGCAGGACTGCCGCGAGATCGTCGTCCACGCCGATTCCGACGCGGTGACAGCCGAATTCGTCGGCATGACCGACGACGCAGGCGATCCGCTCGCGGGAACCACCGAGGACAAAGAGGCCTTCAAGAACTCGCCCGATCAGCGCCCGCAGGTCACCGGTCTCTTCACCGACCTGTCGGGTCCGGCGTCCGATGTCGCCGGTCTCGACGCGCATGTCACCGTCGACTCCCGGTACAACACCGCCCCGACCATCTCGAAGTTGCTCGTCGTCATCGTCGGTGTCAGCTCGACGCTGCTCTCGCTCGCCGCACTGGCAGCCCTCGACTCGACCGACGGTCGTCGGCACCGGCGCATCTTCCCGGCCCGCTGGTGGCGCCTCAACGCACGTGACTACGTGGTGATCGGCGCGCTGATCCTCTGGCACATGATCGGCCCCAACACCTCCGACGACGGCTATCTGCTGACGATGTCGCGGGTCGCGCAGGACAGCGACTACACCGCCAACTACTTCCGCTGGTACGGCGCCCCGGAGGCGCCGTTCGGCTGGTATTACCAGGTCTTCGGGTTGCTCAGTCATGTGTCGGTGGCCAGTCCGTGGATGCGGCTTCCGGCGCTCGCCTGCGGAATCCTGGTGTGGCTCATCGTGAGCCACGAGGTGATCCCGCGGCTCGGTCGTGCCGCGGTCACCCGCCCGATGGTCGCGTGGACCGCCGCCTTCGCCTTCCTCGCCTGCTGGTTCCCGTTCAACAACGGACTGCGTCCCGAGCCGATCATCTGTCTCGGCGCCCTGCTGACCTGGTGTTCGGTGGAACGCGCCATCGCCACCGGTCGGCTGCTGCCGGCCGCGGTGGCCTGCCTGGTGGGCGCGTTCAGCATCGCCGCCGGTCCCACCGGTGTGCTCGCGGTCGCGGCGCTGATCGCCGGTGCACGACCGATGATCATGGCGCTGATCAAGCGCGCCCGGGTGATCACCGGCGACTCGACCTCGCGTCACGCGCTGAGATGGTCATTCGTCGCGTTGATCGCCCCGATCCTGGCCGCCGGCAGCTTCGTGGTCTTCGTCGTGTTCTCGAACCTGACCCTGCGCTCGTTCTCCGAGGCGTCGAGCATGAAGACCGCGCTCGGGCCGTCGATGAACTGGTACAACGAGCTCGGGCGATACTCCGCACTGTTCGCCTTCTCCGCCGACGGGTCGATCGCACGACGCTTCGCGGTCCTCGCGATGATCCTCGGCCTCGTGGTGTCCGCGGCGGTCCTGATCCGCAAGAACCGGATCCCCGGCACCGCCATCGGACCCACTCGGCGCATCGTCGCGATCACCTTCGCCTCGCTGGTGTTCCTCATGTTCACACCGACCAAGTGGACCCATCACTTCGGTGTCTTCGCCGGTATCGCCGCCGCGCTGGCGGCCATCGCCGCGATCGCCGCGAGTCAGCAGTCGATGCACTCACGACGCAATCGCACCCTGTTCTGTGCGCTCGTCCTGTTCATCGGCGGTCTGGCGTTCACCGGCCCGAATTCCTATTACTACTACTCCTCCTGGGGAATGCCCTGGGGGATCCAGCAGGTGACGATCGGCGGCCTGATGCTCGGCAGCGTCCTGCTCTACGCGTCGCTCGCACTTCTCCTCGTCGCGCTGTGGTTCCACTTCCGTGAACCCTTCACCGGCACCGACCCGCATTCCGCGGATCCGCATGTCACCGACGCGGATCCGAAGGCACCCGTCGACACGTCCGAGCAACGCTGGTACCGGCGACTGTTCGCCTCGGTGGCCGCCGCACCCCTCGCCTATCTCGCGATGGCCGTCGTCGTCTTCCAGATCATCACCGCGATCTTCGCGGGCATCCACCAGAGCTCCTCGTATTCGGTGCCGCGGTCCAACCTCGCGGCGGTTGCCGGTAAGCCGTGTGGGATGGCCGACAAGGTGTGGGTGGAGTCCGACCCGAACCGCGACATGCTGCGGCCGGTCGACTCGTCGCAGGCCAACCCGCTCGGCGGTCCGGCCCCCGCCCCCGGCGCCTCGCCCGCCACCTCGGGCTTCTCCCCCAACGGTGTACCGACGGACCTGGCGTCGACCGCCAGCGAGGGCTCGCTGGGCGTGCTGTCCGGCAACGTCTGGGCGGACCCGAAGATCCTGAACTCCAACCCGGGGGGCACCGGAGGCGGCGAACTGCCCGAGCCCGGCGTCAACGGCAGCACCGCGGCACTACCGTTCTTCCTCGACCCCACGACGACGCCGGTCATGGGTAGTTACTCCAAGTTCGACCAGGTTCCGGCCCGCCTCACCTCCGGCTGGTACGCGCTCCCGAAGAACTGGCGTGACCGTCCGCTGCTGACGATGTCGGTGGCCGGCGAATACGACAACCCGAACGTGATGCTCGAATACACCGCCGACCCGATCGGCCCGGACACCAAGGACGCCGACCTGACCGCGGCCGGTGAGACCGAACTCATCGACCCCGGGCCCCGCCCGGCCTGGCGCAACCTGCGCTACAACACCGACGAACTGCCCGCCGACACCACCGCGGTCCGCATCGTGGCCACCGACGACAACCTCAACGAGGACCGCTTCATCGTGCTGACCCCGCCCCGGGTGCCGCAGATGGACACCTTGCAGGACGTCGTCGGCAGCACCGACCCCGTGCACGTGGACTGGACGTCCGGGCTCGGGTTCCCGTGCCAGCGGCCCTTCACCCACGACGTGGGTGTCGCCGAGATCCCCAAGTGGCGCATCAAGCCGGGGTCGGATCTCGCCGCAGCCGTGTCGGCGTGGCAGAACAGCTTCGGCGGCGGCCCACTCGGCTGGATCGAGGTCTCCCAGCAGGCCACCGCCCTGCCGACGTACCTGATGGCCGACATCGGTCGCGACTGGGGCGCGCTGGAACGCTACGAACCGTACGGCGGCGTGGACACCCTCGCCGACATCGAGACCGGTACGCAGACCCGCAGCGGCCTGTGGAGTCCCGCGCCGATCAGATACTGACCCTTCAGGGAGCAGTAGGTCAGGGAGCGGGAAGGTCGCAGCTCAGGGTGCGCGGTAGGTGAGCGGGTGCCGGTCGCATACGATCAAGCACCGTGCCTGTGACAGCCCCGACGTCTCGTGTTTCCGCACGTACCGCCCGTCTGATCGCGATCGTCGCGGGTGTCCTCGGCGTGGTGCTGTGCGCACTCACGCCCTTGCTCCCGGTGAAGGCCACCGACGCCGACATCACCTGGCCGGCGGGTCAGGAGCTCAACGCCGAGACGTCGTCGGTGATGGCGCCGCTGATCGCGCAGACCCCGCAGACTCTCGACGCCCGGATACCGTGTTCGACGCTGGCGAGTGCCCCGACCGGCGTGATCCTGGCGACCATGCCCGTGAGCGCACCGACGTCGAAGGGTTCGTCGCTGTGGGTGACCGGAACCGATCAGGCCGTCACCGTCACGTTCCGAAACAGTGTCGCGGCCACGGCGCCACGTGCCGACCTCGACCGTTGCCGTGAACTGCACATATTCTCCGCACCGAGCGGGCCGGGCGCCCAGTTCGTCGGTCTCGGCGACTCGACGGTGCTCCCGCCGGAGAAGCGCCCGCAGGTCGCCGGGATCTTCAGCAACCTGAGCCCCGAGCGGGTCCGCGCCGCGGCCGCCGACGGGATGTCGGTCTCGATCCGCGTCGACAACCGCTACGAGTCGTCGCCGACGGTGCTGAAGATCGTCGTGATGGTCCTCGCCGTGATCTCGGTGATCGTGGCGCTCATCGCGCTCGCCCAACTCGACCGAATCCTCGGGTACCACCGCCGGATCGGGGCGCGCACCCGTGCCTGGTGGCACTCGCTCAAGCCGCGGGCCACCGACCTGGTCGTCACCGCCATCCTGCTGATCTGGTTGTTCCTCGGCGCCGGATCGCCCGACGACGGCTACATCCTCAACATGGGCCGCACGGCCGACGGATTCGGGTACCTGGCGAACTACTACCGCTTCTACGGCATCCCCGAGGCGCCGTTCGACTGGTACTACAGCTTCCTCTCGGTGTGGTCGTCGATCTCCTCGTCGATCCTCTGGATGCACATCCCGGCGATGGTCGCGGGCCTCGTGTCGTGGTTCGTCCTCAGCCGGGTGCTTCTGCCACGCCTGGGTCCGGCAGTGCGCCGCAGTGCATGGGCGACGTGGGCCGCCGCCCTGACGTTCACCGCGTTCTGGTTGCCGTTCTGCAGCGGACTCCGCAGTGAGGGCATCATCGTCCTCGGCTCCCTGTTGACCTGGTGGGCAGCCGAGCACGCCATCTCCACCCGTCGTCTGCTTCCCGCCGCACTCGCCGCCGGGCTCGCCGGGTTCACCCTCGCGCTCGCGCCGCACGGTGTCGTCGGTATCGCGATCCTGCTCGTCGCGGCGCGTGCCCTGCTGCACATCCTGCTCCGCCGCCGCAACGAACTCGGTGGTTCGCGGTGGACGGCGACCGCGGCGCTCGTCGCGCCGATCGTCGCCGCGGGGATGGTCGTCCTGGTCGTCGTCTTCCGGGACCAGACCCTCGCGACTGTGCTGGAGGCGATCAAACTCCGCTACACCGTCGGTCCGGTGATCTCCTGGCACCAGGAGTTCCTGCGGTACTACTTCATCTCGGTCGTCACCGACGACGGTTCGCTCACCAGACGCGTACCGCTCCTCCTGCTGCTCGCCGGCCTGTTCGTGGTGGTCGCGGTGATGTTGCGGCGCACCCGCATTCGCGGCATCGATCCCGGCCCGGTGTGGCGTCTCGTCGGGGCCGTCGGCGTCACCCTGCTGCTGTTCGTGTTCACCCCGACCAAGTGGACGATCCAGTTCGGCGTGCTCGCGGGTCTCGCCGCCGCGATCTCCGCGGCCGCGACCATCGCCGTCGTGCAGTCGGCGGCGCGTTCGGCTCGCAACCTGACCGTCTTCGTCTCGGGTCTGCTCTTCGCGATGGCCGCGGCGATGGCCGGCTACAACTCGTGGCCGTTCGCTTACGAATACGGCATCTCCTGGTTCGACCGGGCGCCCGTCATCGCCGGATACGGCGCGTCGACGCTGTTCCTGATCCTCGCCGTACTCGCCGCCGCGCTGGCGGTGTGGCAGCATCTCCGGCTCGACTACGTCACCAATCGTGGACTCGCACACAGCGACACCGGTCCCGGCGAAACCCGGGCAGACCGACGTCGCCTGTTCCTCGCCTCCTCCCCGATCGCGGTGATCGCCGGCCTGCTCGTCGTCGTCGAGATGCTGTTGTTCGTGAAGGCGGCCGTCACCCGGTATCCCGCGCCGACGGTGCTCGCCGAGAACCTGAACACCCTGCGCGGCAACCCGTGTGGCCTCGCCGACGAGGTGCTCGTCGAACTCGATCCGAACACCGGGATGCTCACCCCCGCGGGTGGTGCGTCGGCGACCGCGGCGTTGCGCGGCGAGAACCCGGTGGGCTTCTCCCCCAACGGCATTCCGGATGACCTCCAGCCCGAACCCGGAAGTCAGCGACCGGGCCAGATGAACGTCTCGGCGAGCATGGCACGCCCGTTCGCCATCACCGGCGGACTCGGTGCGGGCACCACCGGTGGTCGCGGACCCGAGACCGTCAACGGTTCGACCGCCAAACTCCCCTTCGGACTCGATCCCGCCACCACCCCGGTGCTCGGCAGCCACGGCTACAACGGGGAGGCGCGTCTGACGACCGGCTGGTACGACCTGCCCGCCGACCGTGCCGCCTCGCCGCTGCTCGTGTTCAGCACCGCGGGCGCCGTCTCGACCATCGACACCTTCGGGGTCCGGAACTTCGGGCAGAAGATGGTCGTGCAGTTCGGCCGTCCGGGACCGGACGGCTCGTTCGAACAGGTCGGCCCGGACATGCTGCCCATCGATCCCGGACCGGTGATCCTGAACCGTCCGTGGCGCAACATGCGTATACCGATGTCGGCGGCCCCGCCCGCGGCGACCGTGATGCGACTGTCGTTGCAGGACAACAACCTCGGCGACCAGCAGTTCATCGGGATCACCCCGCCCCGCGCTCCGCAGCTGCAGTCTCTGCAGGAGGTCGTCGGATCGTCGGCGCCGACCCTGATCGACTTCGGGGTGGCCTCACACTTCCCGTGCCAGCAGCCGATGGGTGTCTCGCACGGCGTCGCGCAGGTGCCGCAGTGGCGGATCCTGGGTGACTACCCGCTGACCAACTCGCAGTCCAAGACCTGGCAGGCCGGGGTCGACGGCGGCCTGCTGGGCATCTCGGAGGCGACGACCTCGGCACGGGCCGTGTCGACCTATCTCGAGGACGACTGGGCCCGCGACTGGGGCGCGCTGGAGAAGCTGACGCCGCTGGTGCCCGGTGCACCGAATGCACAGATCGACACCGCACAGACGACGCAATGGGGCTGGTCACGCACCGGCTCGATCAGGGTGGAGCCCCAATCCGATGAGTGAATCCAACCGCACCGCGAAGATCGTCGCCGTCGTCACGGGCCTGCTGGGCTTCCTGCTCGCCATCGTCACGCCGATCCTGCCGGTCAACCAGACCACCGCCGAACTCAAATGGCCACAAGGCGATTCCGTGTCGGATGTGGCGGCGCCGCTGGTGGCCTTCGTCCCGATCGACATGGACATGTCCGTGCCGTGTTCGCTGGCCTCCCGGTTACCCGCGCAGGGCGGGGTCCTTCTCTCGACGACGCCGGCGGGCGGCCAGGACGACTCCGCCCGCGGTCTCTTCGTCCGCGCCACCGCCGACACGCTGACGATGATCGACCGCAACGTGGTGCTTCTCAACACCGATCGTGCGGCGGCGCAGGCCAACCCGAACTGCCGCATCGTGATGCACGCCGACGGCGAGGGCGTCGACGGCCGTTTCGAGGGCCTGCCCGCGCCCGACGCCGCCACCGGCGGTCTGCACGAGTTCGCCATCCCCGACCACGAGATGCGCCCCCAGATCGTCGGCATCTACAGCGATCTGCCCGCCGACGCGTCCCGGGACGGACTGTCGCTGCGCGCGACCATCGACACCCGCTACGTCAGCTCGCCGACGCCCCTCAAGCTCGCGGCGATCGTCGTCGGCATCGTGATGACGATCCTCTCGCTCATCGCACTGGGCGTCCTGGACCGCCGGGACGGTCGCGCGCACAAGCGATTCCTGCCGACCGGCTGGTGGACGATCCGCCCTCCGGATGTCGCAGTCGTCGCGATTCTCGCCTTCTGGTGGTTCGCCGGTGCCAACACCTCCGACGACGGTTACAACTTCACGGTCGGCCGCATCACCAGCGAGGCCGGCTACGCGGACAACTACTTCCGGTACTTCGGCGTCCCCCAGGACCCGTTCGGCTGGCATTTCCAGGTCATCTCGTGGATGACGAACGTCAGCGTCGCCACGCCGTGGATGCGCCTGCCGGCCTTCCTGCTCGGACTCCTCGGCTGGTGGCTCATCAGCCGCGAGGTGATCCCGCGCCTGGGACGCGCGGTCCGCAACAGCACCCCCGCCGTGTGGTCGGCCGCCTTCGTGTTCCTCGCGATCTGGTTGCCGTTCAACAACGGTCTGCGTCCCGAACCCGCCGAAGCCGTGGGTGCGCTGCTCACCTGGTGCTGCGTCGAACGGGCCATCGCCACCAGACGTCTGCTGCCATACGCGATCGCGGTGGTGACCGCGGCGTTCACGCTGGCCCTCGCGCCCGGCGGACTGATGGCGGTCGCCGCCCTCCTCGCCGGCATCCGGCCGATCGTCAAGACCCTGGTGTCCCGGAGAAACCGCGACGGCCTGCTGCCGATGCTCGCGCCGATCCTGGCGGCGGGCACCGCGGTCCTCTTCCAGATCTTCTTCGACCAGCCGATCGGCGCGCTCATCGCCGGCAACAAGGTCGCCTCCGACGTCGGACCTACTCTCGAGTGGTGGCAGGAACCGATCCGGTACTACTACCTGATCCTGCCCACCGCGGACGGCACCCTGGCCCGTCGTTTCGGCGTGCTCACAATGATCCTGTGCCTGTTCGTCGTGCTGCTGCGCCTGCTGCGTCGCGAGCATCCGAACGGGGTTGCGCGCGCTCCGATCTGGCGTCTGGTCGCGGTCACCCTGGGCACGATGTTCTTCATCGCGTTCACCCCGACCAAGTGGACCCATCACTTCGGTGTGTATGCGGGTATCGCCGCCGGTCTCGCCGCCGCAGCGGGCGCGATGATGGCACCGGCGGTGCTGCGGTCACGCCGCAACCGCACCTTCTTCGCGGCCACTGTTCTCGCGATCACCGGGATCTCCTTCGCCGGCACCAACGGCTGGTGGTTCGTCGGCAGCTACGGCGTGCCGTGGTGGGACCGTCCGCCGGCCGTCGGCGGGGTCAACGTCGCGTGGTTCATCCTCCTCGCGGCGGTCGTCACCGCCCTGGCCGGACTGTGGTTCCACTTCCGCGACGACTTCGTCGACGAACAGACCCGTACCCGCGGCGGTGACCACTGGTATTCGAAGCTCAAGTTCTCACCGCTGCCGGTGATCTCGGGCCTGATGGTGTTGTTCATGGTCGCATCGTTCCTGAAGGGCGCCTACGAGCAGCGGGATTCCTGGTCCTGGATGAAGTCGAATGCTCGTGCCCTGACCGGCAATTCGTGCGGCCTGGCCAACGACGTCCTGGTCGAGGCCGACCCCACGGCCGGCCTGCTCGCTCCTTCAGCGGTGAACGGTCGTCCCGCACCCGGTGTGTCGCAGGCACTGTCGGGTCCGGATGCGACCGGCTTCACGCCCAACGGCGTCCCCGACAAGCTGTCGGTGGACGCCACCGAGAACAACGACTCCGCCACCACGAGCGCCCAGAACACCGCACAGACCGGCGCCGGTGCGGACGAGTCCGCCAACTCGTCGTCGGCGCAGGGCGGGACCGAGGGCGGCCAGGGCGCACGCGGCATCAACGGGTCGACGGTGCGCCTGCCGTTCGGTCTGAACCCTTCCGCCACACCGGTTCTCGGCAGTTACGGAGCGCCGTCGGGCTCCGCCTCCCTGACCACGGACTGGTATCAGCTGCCCGCACGCTCGGACGACGCACCGCTGCTGACCATGGCGGTCGCCGGATCGGTCGAGGCGGTCGACGGCATCGGTGTCGTGCACGCGGGCCAGAAGGTGATCGCCCAGTTCGGTCGCCTCGGCGCCGACGGCCGCGTGGTGCCGACCGGCCAGATGTTCCCCATCGACATCGGCGAGGTCCCGACGTGGCGCAACCTGCGGTTCCCGCTCGCCGATTCGCCGCCGCAGTCCACCGTGGTGCGCATCCTGGTCGAGGACACGGCCGCGGCGTCGTCGGAGTGGGTGGCCATCACGCCGCCGCGCGTCGGCAAGCTGGCGACACTCGACGACGTCGTCGGCCGGACCGATCCGGTGTTCATCGACTGGCTGCCCGGCCTGGTCTTCCCGTGCCAGCAGCCGATGAAGGTGCGTAACGGCGTCCTCGAGGTGCCCAAGTGGCGGATCATGCCCGACGCGGAGGCCACCCGGAAGAACAGCCAGACCTGGATGTCGGGCACCGCGGGCGGTCCGCTCGGCATCACGGAGGCGATGCTGCGTCCGACCCTGCTGCCGACCTACCTGCGCAACAACTGGGGACGCGACTGGGGCGGCCTGCAGCGGTTCACCGAGATCATCCCGGCGCCACCGGCCGAGATCGACCTCGGAGAGGCACGACGGTCGGGTCTGTACGACCCCGCACCGATGCGTTCCAGCGGGTACTGACACGTCGTGACCAGGGACGACGGGGACGCGCGGCTGATACCCAGGACGGCCCCGTCGAAACCTGGCGACCCGCCTTCGTTACCGCACCGTGATCTCCAATCTCGGTTGCGTCACTCATCCCCGGTGACGCTCGAACAGGCCGCGATCGGGACCTAGCGTCGTGTTCATGAGTAAATTCACGGCACCAGGACTCAGTACGGAATCGGCAGACGAGGTGGCCGGAATCCTGCAGGAGCGCCTCAGCGCGCTGAACGACCTGCACCTCACTCTCAAGCACATCCACTGGAACGTGGTCGGCGCGAACTTCATCGGCGTCCACGAGATGATCGATCCGCAGGTGGAACTGGTGCGCGGTTACGCCGACACCGTCGCCGAGCGCATCGCGACGCTCGGATCGTCGCCGCGGGGCACGGCCAAGGCGATCGAGACCGACCGCTCGTGGAGTGACTACTCGATCGGACGGGACACCGCGCAGGCACACCTCGGTGCCCTCGACCTCGTCTACGACGGTTTCATCACCTCGCACCGGGACGCGATCGAGAAGATCGGCGAGATCGACCCGATCACCGAGGACATCCTGATCGGGCAGACCGCCGAACTCGAGAAGTTCCAGTGGTTCGTCCGCGCCCACCTCGAGAGCTACACCGGGGAGCTGACCCACGCCGGCGCCAGTGGCGAGAAGGAAGCCGCCGATGCCGCGCGCTGACCGAGAAATCCGCTAGCCCGGTGAGGGCCGTCCCCCGGCCCTCACCGAAACCGCGGTCGCGAATGCCCACACCACCCAGTTCGCGGCCGCGGTTTCTCCTCCCTCGAACCGATCACGTTGCACGAACGACTCTCGACGTGACGCGGTGATCGCCGCACGTCCGGGAACCGACGCTTTGTTACTCTGAGCACAGGCTTTTGCCGTGAACAGGATGTGAAGACAGCGCGTCCGACCGGATCAATCGGGGCGTCCTCGCTCTGACGGGGAGGTACGTGTGGCTGATACACGATCATTCACGCTGTTCAACGATCTGGAGCTCCACATGCAGTTCGCGCCGGTCTGCCGGCTGTCGGACGGAGCGTTGGCCGCCGTCGAACTGCAGCTTCGTGGCCCCGCCGGGACCCGACTCGCCACCGCCGCCGCCCTCAAGCGGGCCGCGCGACTCGTCGAGGAACATCCGGTCCTGGACGAACGCAAACGCAAGATGGCTGCCGACCCGCGCGCACAGTCGCTGGCGAAGATCCTCCCGCTGCTGGTCAATCTCGACCTCGAACTGATCGACAATCTCGACGACGAGACGACGCGCACGCTCGAGCGCCATGTGATGGTGGTCTTGCCGGATGCCGTCGAGCGCAGCCCACAACGCACCCTCGCCCGGGTCGCCCGGGCGCGGGACGCCGGCAAGATCATCTGCGTCGACGGCCTGGTCCGCAGCGAGCACGCCGCCACCCTGCTCTCGCTCGTCGAACCCGACATCATCGTGACCGGCGCCGAACTGCTCGCCAAGCAGGCGACCGCCGATTCCGCCCAACTCGCGCACGCGCTGGCCGCGCACACCGAGCGCAGTCATGCCGTGGTGATCGCCGAGGGCGTCGACGACGAGCAGTCCCGCGTGACCGCTCAGACGATGGGTGCTGCGTTCGGTATCGGCGATCTGTACCCGCCGGTGTCCGACCCGTCCGTACTGGCGTCGCGGACCATCGTGCCGCTGCCCGAGATGCCGGTGTGGACGACCCCAGACCCGGACAAGTCGACCCCGTATCGGATCGCCTCGAGCTCGATCGAACCGCGGATGGGCAACAAGCGGCTGCTCATCGAGATGAGCAAGGCGCTGGAACACCAGGCTGCGATCGGCGGCGCCGCCATCGTCCTGGGCACCTTCCAGTACGCCGAACACTTCACCCCACGCACCGCCAAGCGGTGGCGGGAGATGTCGGAGAAGACCGGCCTGGCCGGTGTCTACGGGGTCGGACTGCCCGACGTCCGCGACGGCAACGTGCATCGCGCGCCCCTCGATCCCGAGGACGACCTGATCAACGAATGGAACGTCGCGGTTCTCGGTCCGCACTTCGCGGCCCTGCTCTCCGCTCGCGACCAGCACGACGCCGGACCCGACCTGGAGCGCACCTTCGAGTTCGTCCAGACCTATGACCGGATGACCGTCACCCAGGCCGTTCACTCGATTCTCGCGCGGTTCGCCTGACCCTTCGATACGCCCCTCCGCAAGCTCCGGGGCTACTCAGGGAGCACCACGCCGCCGCTCCGCAAGCTCCGGGGCCAACTCAGGGAGCGGGACGATTTGGGTTTGTCACAGCATCGCTGACTACGATGCGCCTGTGCCAAAGTCGCCTGGAGTGTCCGAAACAGACGAGCCCGCCGTCGGCGCCGATACCCCTGCAGCGCATCCTTCCGACCGCTCCTCCCGCACTGTGGCGATCGTGGCCGCGGTCGCCGGGCTGGTCGCGGTCGTCGCCGGTGTCCTGACCCCGTTTCTGCCGGTCAGCACGTCGACGGCGTCAATCACATGGCCGCAGGGCCAGGAGCTGAAGCCGGAGTCGGCATCGGTCGCCGCACCTCTGGTCGCGCAGACCGCGCGTGATCTGCAGATCACCGTCGGGTGCCCGGTGCTCGCGTCCACCCCCGGCGACGCCTCCACCAACGTCCTCTCGACGATGCCGGCGAACGCCACCAAGGCCCGTGAGAACGGTCTCTTCGTCGTGGCCGACGCCGCGAACGTCACGGTCACGGTCCGCAACAAGACCCTCGCATCGGCGCCACGCTCCGCGCTGTCCGCGTGCAGCGAGCTGCGCATCTTCTCCGACGCGACCACGACGGGCGCCCAGTTCGTCGGTCTGCCGCCGGGTGCGGCGACCGCCGGCGGCGGCGACGTCGGACTGGCCGAACCCTCGTCGAACCCGCAGATCGCCGGCGTCTTCACCGACCTCACCGCCGAGCAGGTCCGGGCGTCGGGCATCGACGTGCGGATCGAGATCGACGACCGCTTCGACTCGTCGCCCTCGGTGATCAAGTGGCTGGTCATGATCGTCGGGATCGTCGCGGCGATCGTCGCGCTGGTCGCCGTGGGCCGGCTGGACCGAATCCACGGCTATCACCGTCGAGTCGGGCGCGGGCTGAGTCTGCGTTCGGCGCTCCGCCCCACCCCCACCGACATCGGCGTCACCCTGACGCTCGTCGTGTGGCATTTCCTGGGCGCGGGCTCACCCGATGACGGCTACATCCTCAACATGGGCCGCAACGCGGCGGACGCGGGCTACCTGTCCGACTACTACCGCTTCTACGGCATTCCCGAAGCCCCGTTCGACTGGTACTACAGCTTCCTCGCCTACTGGTCGACGATCTCGACCACGGGCCTGTGGATGCGCCTGCCGTCGCTGATCGCCGGCCTCGCCGCGTGGTTCATCCTCAGCCGGGTGCTGCTGCCTCGTCTCGGTCGCGCCGTCCGGCGGTCGCAGTGGGCGATGCTGACCGGCGCCGCGGTGTTCCTGGCGTTCTGGTTGCCGATGTGTTCGGGCCTGCGCAGCGAGGGCATCATCGTGCTCGGCACGCTGCTCACCTGGTGGGCGGTGGAGGTCACGGTCTCCACGCGCCGCATACTCCCCGCGGCACTCGCCGCGCTCACCGCGCTGCTGACCCTGGCGCTGGCTCCGCACGGTCTGGTCGCGCTGGCACTGTTGATCGCCAGCGCACGACCCATGCTGCGCATCCTCGTCCGCCGACGCCGTGAGGACGGCCTGCTGCCGCTACTCGCACCAGTCCTCGGCGCCGGCGCGCTCGTCGTCATCGTCGTGTTCCGCGACCAGACCCTCGCGACGGTGTTCGAGGCGATCCGCATCCGCTATTCGGTCGGGCCGACGCTGGCCTGGTACCAGGAGCTGCTGCGCTACTACTTCCTGGCCGTCAACCACACCGACGGTGCGCTCGCACGACGTATCCCGGTGCTGCTGTTCGCCGTGTCGATGTTCCTCGTGCTGGCGATCATGTTGCGCCGCAAGCGAATCGATGGCATCGATCCCGGCGCGGTGTGGCGCGTCCTGGGTGCGTCGCTGCTGACGATCCTGCTGCTGTCGTTCACCCCGACCAAGTGGACGATCCAGTTCGGCATCTTCGCCGGTCTGGGCGCGGCACTGGCCGCCGTCGCCTGTGTCGCGATCGGCCAGGCCGCGCGTCGAACGCTGCGCAACCTGTCGATCCTGATCGCCGGACTGCTGGTGGCGTGCGCCGCCGCGGCAGCCGGCAAGAACGCGTGGCCCTGGCCGTACGACTTCGGCATCGCCTGGTTCGACAAGGCGCCGGTCGTCGCGGGCATGCAGGTCTCCACAGTGCTGCTCGCGCTGGCCGTCGTCGCGCTGGTGTTCGCGATCTGGCAGCACCTGCGCATGGACTTCGTCGACGAGACCGGTCTGGCGCACGAGAAGGGAGCCGCACCCGCGGGCTGGCGTATCGGGGTCGCCTCGGCACCGATCGCGGCGATCGCCGTCCTCATCGTCGCCTGTGAACTCGCGGTCTTCGCCAAGGCCGCGGTCAGCCGGGCCGACACGTTCACCGTGCTGTCGGCCAACCTGGACTCCCTGCGCGGCAACACCTGTGCGATGGCCGACGCCGTTCTCGTCGAACCCGACCCCAACAAGGGGACGCTCGCCCCGGCGTCCGGCCAGTCGGCGTCCAAGACGCTGGCGGGCGACTCGCACGGCTTCAGCCCGAACGGCGTGAAACCCGATCTGACACCGCAGGCCGGTGCCCAGAAGCCCGGCGCGATGAACACCTCGGCGGACCTGTCCAAGACCTTCATCGTCTACGGCTCCAATCCCGGCACCGCGGGCGGCGTCGGCCCGCGCGGGGTCAACGGCAGCACCGCCGCGCTCCCGTACGGCCTCGACCCCGCGACCACCCCGGTCATGGGCAGTCACGAGACCAGCGACGGACAGGCCACGTTGACCACCGGGTGGTACCGCCTGCCGGACCGCGCTGCCTCGCCGCTGATCGTCATCACCGCCGCGGGTGCCGTGTTCACCTACGATCGCGACGGCGTGCCGATCTTCGGACAGTCACTCCAGGTCGAGTTCGGTCGCGAGGTCGACGGCGAGTTCGTCCAGGTCGGCGCACCGGCGGTCCCGATCGACGCGGAACGTTCGAACCGGCCGTGGCGCAACCTCCGCATCCCGATGGACCGCGTGCCCGCCGACGCGTCCGCGATGCGGATCGTCGCCAAGGACAACAACCTCGACGCCGACCAGTGGCTGGCGATCACGCCTCCGCGTGCACCGGTCCTCGAGACCCTGCAACAGGTGGTCGGATCGACCGATCCGGTTCTCATCGACTTCGCCGCCGGCGCCTGGTTCCCGTGTCAGCGGCCGATGACCGCCCACGAGGGTGTGTTCGACATCCCCGACTGGCGAATCCTGCCGGAGTCGTGGATTGCCAACTCGCAGTCCAAGACCTGGATGGCCACCGAGGACGGCGGCCTGCTGACGACGGTCGAGGCGCTGACCCGGCCGTCGACGGTGGCGACATATCTCGACAACGACTGGTATCGCGAGTGGGGCAACCTGCAGCGACTCAACCCGCTGGTGCCGCAGGCGCGGCCCGCGGACGTGATGACCGGTTCGTCGACCAACTGGGGTTGGTCACGACCCGGCCCGATCAGGGTGGTGCCCGAAGATGACTGACCGCGTTGACGTTCCCGTCGAGACGGAACACGACGACCCACCTGTGACCGAACGCCGGGACAGTTTCTCCGAGCGTCACGCCGGGAAGGCCCGCATCGTCGCGATGGCGGCGGGTGCACTCGGCATCCTGCTGGCGCTGCTGAGCCCGTTCCTGCCCGTCGACTACACGAAGTCCGAGCTCGCCTGGCCGCAACAGGGTTCGGTCGCCAACGTCGCGGCACCGAGCGTGTCGTTCGTGCCGGTGTCGATGGAGGTCTCCGTCCCCTGTGCGCTGGGTGCGTCGCTCCCGCGCGACGGCGGCGTCCTGCTGTCCACGGTGCCCGAGGGGGGTGCGGAAGCCGGAAAGGTCGGCCTGTTCATCCGGGCCACCGCCGACAACCTGCAGGTCGTTCAACGAAATGTGGTCCTGCTCAACACTCCTCGTGCCGCGGCTCAGAACGCCCCCGGCTGCCGCATCGTCGTCGACGCCGACACCGACGGCAGTCGCGGCTCCATCCAGGGCGTGCCCGAGGCCGAGGGTGCGATCCACGAGTTCGACCTCAAGGACCCGAACGCACGGCCCCAGATCATCGGCGTCTACTCGGGGCTCCCGTCGAATGTGTCCACCGAGGGCCTGTCCTTCCGGTCGACCATCGACACCCGATTCGTCTCCACCCCCACGACTCTCAAGTTCTGGCTGCTGGTGCTGGGCGTGGCGTCGACCATCCTGTCGCTCGTCGCCCTCGCCGTCCTCGACGCCCGGGATGCGCGTGGACACCACAAGGTCTTCCCGGCCGGTTGGTGGCGAGTGCGTCCGGTCGACGGGTTCGTTGCCCTCATCCTGCTGATCTGGTTGTTCGTCGGCGGTAACACCGCCGACGACGGATATCAGGTGACGGTGGGCCGGATCGCCCGGGAGGCCGGCTATCTCGACAACTACTACCGCTACTTCGGTGTGCCGCAGGATCCGTTCGGCTGGCACTACCAGTACCTGTCGGTCTGGATGGACATCAGCACCGCCACTCCGTGGCTCCGCCTGCTGCCCTTCGGATTCGCCATGGCGTCGTGGTGGCTGATCTCCCGTGCCGCGATCCCCCGGCTGGGACGTGCGGTCCGCGAATCAACACCCGCGATCTGGGCAGCCGCGCTGGTCTTCCTCGCCGTGTGGATGCCCTACAACAACGGCCTGCGCGTCGAACCGCTGATCGCGCTCGGCACTCTCTTCACGTGGGTCTGCGTCGAACGCGCCATCGCCACCGGCCGGTTCTTCCCGCTGACCGTCGCCATCATCTTGGCGGCGTTCACGCTGACGATCCATCCCACCGGCGTCATCGCGGCGATCGCACTCGTCGCCGGTATCCGCCCGCTGCTCAAGCGGTTCGTGGTGCGCCGCAAGCGCGACGGCGTCCTGCCCCTGCTGCTCCCGATCCTGGCCGCCGGTCTGGCAGTGATGTTCGAGATCTTCGCCGACCAGCCGCTCGCACCGATCCTGGAAGCGGTGTCGGTCAACGGCCAGGTCGGTCCCACCAACAAGTGGTGGGAAGAGCCGATGCGCTACTACATGCTGATGAACCCGACCGCCGACGGCGGCATCGCGCGGCGATTCGGCGTCCTGATCGTGTTCACCTGCTTCATCCTCGTGGTGATCATGCTGCTCAACCGCCGACGGCTGCCCGGGATCGCCACCGCGCCCACCTGGCGCCTGCTCGCAATGGTGGCCGGGTCGGCGGTCCTTATGGCGTTCCTGCCGACCAAGTGGACCCACCAGATGGGTGTGTATGCGGCAATCGGCGGTGCGCTGGCCGCGGTGGCCACCGCCTGCGCGGACCGGACGATCATGCGGCGCCGCCGCAACCGCACGCTGTTCGCCGCCGCCTGCGCCTACGTCCTCGCGCTGGCGTTCTCCGGACGCAACCAGTGGTGGTACGTCGGCAGCTACGGAATCCCTTGGCGCGACGCGGTTCCCGACGTCAAGGGAATCCCGCTGTGGACCGGCATCCTCGCCGTTGCCGTCGCATTGACGCTGCTGGGCCTGTGGCAGCACTTCCGCGACGACTACGTCGACGAGACCGTCCGCGCGGGTGCGTCGACGTCGCTGTTCGCGCGCCTGCGCAGCCCGTCGATCATCGTCGTGTCGACCATCATGCTGGGCTTCACCCTGGTCTCGTTCGCGAAAGCCGACTGGACGCAGCGCAATTCATGGTCGTGGCTCAGTTCCAACGTGAACGCCCTGAAGGGTGAGCCGTGTGCGCTCGCCGACGCCGTGCTGGTGGAGGGCGATCCGACCGCCGGGCTACTGGCTCCGGCACGCGTTGCCGGACAGAACAACCCGTCGCCCGGTTCCGCACTCACGGGCGCCGGCGCGGTGGGCTTCGATCCCAACGGCGTCGCCTCGGACCTCTCCGAGGACACCGAGGCAGAGTCCGACGACTCCGCCGGCACGTCGACCGCCGAAGTCGATCGCACACAGTCCGATCCGACCGAGGACAGCAGCAGCAGCTCCGACGACACCACGGCGTCGAGCGACACCAGTGGCGGACGCACCGCTCAGGCGGGCGTCAACGGTTCGACGGTGAAGCTGCCGTTCGGACTGTCACCGGCCAAGACCCCGGTGCTGGGTACCTACAACTCCCCCACCGGAACCGGCAGCCTCACCTCCGAGTGGTATCAGCTGCCCGGGAAGCGTTCCGACGACCAGCCGCTGATCACCATGTCCGTCGCGGGTTACGTCGAGTACATCGACGACCTCGCGGTGGTCCGGCCGGGCCAGAAGGTCAGGCTGCAGTTCGGCCGCGTCGCGCCGGACGGCACGGTCGCCCCCGCCGGCCAGATGGTCCCGCTGGACATCGGCGGCGCTCCCGAGTGGCGCAACCTGCGCTTCCCGCTGGACCAGGCACCTCCGGGCGCCACGGTCGTCCGGGTGCTCGCCGAGGACACCTCGCCGCTGCGCGATCAGTGGCTCGCGGTGACGCCGCCGCGGGTCTCGTCGATGGAGACGCTCGATTCGCTCGTGGGCAGCGAGGATCCGGTCCTCATCGACTGGGAGGCCGGACTCGCGTTCCCGTGCCAGCGGCCGGCTCAGGTCAAGCACGGCGTCCTCGAGACACCGGCCTGGCGGATCTCCCCGGACCGTGAGGGCGAGCGGGTGAACTCGCAGCGCTGGATGTCCGGCGACGCCGGTGGTCCGCTGGGCATCATCGAGAACGAGATGCGCGGTCGCGTCTACCCGTCGTATCTGCGCAACGACTGGGCGAAGGACTGGGGCTCGCTCCAGGCCCTCACCCCGATCCTGCCGCAGACCGACGCCGAGCTGACCCTGTCCACCGAGACCCACAACGGGCTCTGGACGCCGGGCCCGATGCGGGCGATCGGCAACTAGGGGTCCGTAGATCCACCACAAATGGGCAAACCCAGCACCCCGAGAGGTGCTGGGTTTGCCGAAAAGGGGTGGGCCTGCGCTAGATCGGCATCAGTAAGTGCTTGCGCGGGGTCTTGAGGACCTGCTTGTCGCGCAACTGCGCCAAGGCCTTCCGGAGTTGCAGCCGGGTCTCGGCGGGCTCGATGACCGCGTCGACGTAGCCGCGTTCGGCCGCGAGGTAGGGCGTGGCCATCATCGTGTTGTAGAAGTCGATGAACTCGCGGCGGACCTTGTCGGCCTCCGCGGCCGAGAGTCCCTCGGTCTGACGACGGGTCAGCACCGCGGCCGCCGATTCGGCGCCCATGACGGCGATCTTGGCGGTCGGCCACGCGAAGTTGATGTCGGCACCGAGGTGCTTGGAGCCCATCACCGCGTAGGCGCCGCCGTAGGCCTTGCGCAGCACGACGGTGACCTTGGGTACGTCGGCCTCCACGTAGGCGTAGAGGAAGCGTCCGGACCGCCGGATGGTGCCCTTCTGCTCCTCGGCCAGGCCGGGGAGGATGCCCGGGGTGTCCACCAGGAAGACCAGCGGGATGTTGTAGGCGTTGCAGATCCGGACGAAACGCGTTGCCTTCTCCGACGAATCGGTGTCCAGCACACCGGACATGACGCTCGGCTGGTTGGCCACGATGCCAACCGAGCGGCCGTCGACGCGCGCGTACCCGGTGATGATGTTGGGCGCGAACAGTTCTCCCACCTCGTGGAAGGCACCGTCGTCGAACAGCCGGATGATGATGTCCTTCATGTCATAACCGGCGTTGTCGTTGTCCGGCATGAAGTCGTTGAGCGACAGGTCCGACTCGGTGATCTCCGGCTCGAGGCCCGGATTGATCACCGGCGGTTCCTCATACGCGCTCGACGGCATGTACTGCAGGTACTCGCGGACCCACTCGAAGGCGCCCTTCTCGTCGGGCGCGATGTGGTGGATGTTGCCCCAGCGGGCCTGGTTGTGCGCGCTGCCCAGGTCCTCGGCGGAGATCTCCTCGCCGTTGACCTGCTTGAGCACATCAGGGCCGGTGACGAACATGTACGACTTGTCCTCGACGGCGACGAGGATGTCGGTGTTGGCGGGGGTGTACACGGCACCGCCCGCACACTTGCCGAGGATGACCGAGATCTGCGGGGCGAGACCGGAGAGCAGGTCGTTGCGGCGACCCATCTCGGCGTACCAGGCGAGCGAGGTGACCGCGTCCTGGATACGGGCGCCGGCCGAGTCGTTGATGCCGACCATCGGGCAGCCGATCTTGCCCGCCCACTCCATCAGCGAGGCCACCTTGCGGCCGAAAATCTCGCCGACGGTGCCGCCGAAGACGTTCTGGTCGTGCGAGAACGCAGCGACGGGGCGACCGTGAACGAGGCCGTGGCCGGTGACCACACCGTCGCCGTAGCCGCTCTCCGCGGCACCCGGCATCTTGGCGAGCGCGCCGATCTCGACGAACGTCCCCGGGTCGAACAGCATCGCCAGACGTTCGCGTGGGGAGCAGATCCCCTTCGCGGCACGCTTGGCGAGTGCCTTCTCCCCTCCCGGTTCGCGAGCAGCCTTCAGTTTCTGCCGGAGGTCGGCGAGCTTGCCTGCGGTGGTGTCAGTCACGGTCCTTCACTTTCTACGCGACCACGATGTCTCGTTGAAACTACTTCTTACCAAGCTCGCCGAGACGCGTGGCCAGATCTGCGCCGATCTTGGCGATGTAGGGCTCGTCGACGATCGACAGGTGGTCGCCGCCGATGTGGATGATCTCCAGGTCGTCGACGACCTCACCCCACCGGCCGTCCTCGTCGATCTCGGCCCACTGCGGTTCCAGCTCGATCGCACCCGCATGCATCTTGTCCGCGCGGTACAGCACGACCTTGCCGTCGTAGGGTTCCGGCGCGATGTTGCTGAGCACCCGGTTCTCGATGAACGAGGTCCGCTGGTGTTCGATGATGCCGCCGGGGATCTTGGTGCCCGACATCGACATCATCTCCATGATGATCGCGAACTGTCCCTCGTCGTCGGTCTCGACGAGCCGCTCCATCGGGATCGGCACATCCGGGTCGAGGTCGTAGTTGCGGATCGCGAAGTCCTTCCACCGTTCCAGGCGGGCCCGCTTGGTCTCCGGCGTCTCGGTCATGTCCTCACGCGGACGCACGACGTCGATGAGACCGACGAAGGCCACGTCCTCACCGGCTTCCCGGAGAACCTGGGCGACGCCGTAGGCGAGGGCACCGCCGAACGACCAGCCCACGAGCACGTACGGGCCGTGCGGCTGGAGTTCACGCAGACGCGGGATGTACTCGCGCACACGGTCTTCGATGGTTCCCTCGACACCGCGGTCGAAACCGATGACCGGCTGGTCGTCGGGCAGGCGCTTGAGCAGTGCCTCGTAGGCCGAGGTGTTGCCGCCCGCGGGGTGGAAGAGCAGGATCGGGGTCGGGTCGCCCGCGGACGGGTCGTAGACCTTCTTGCCCTCGGGAACCAGACGCAGGTAGCGCAGGAATCCGTCGGTCGACGCCCCGGCATCGAGGTGATCGCGAACGTAGTTCGACATCTCCTCGATGGTCTCCGAGTCGAGGATGTCCTCGACGTCGATGTCGCCACCGGTCCGCTCGTTGAGACGATCGGTCAGCTGCTGGGCCAGTTCCTCCGACAGCACCGGCAGCTTGTTGAAGATGCCGCCGGCGGACTTCTTGGTCACGACCGCGTAGGTGCCGAACGTCAGCCGCTCGGCCGCATCGCGCGGCGGGACATCCGAACCGGCGGCCTCCGCGACCGCCTTCTGCGAGGTGATGTCGGTGGGCGCCTTCACCGGTTCGGGATTGGTGCCGGGTGAGGTCGCGACCGCGACCTCCACGTCCGCGACGTCCTCGGCGACCTCTTGCTTCGGTTCCGGGGACTCCTCGGTGGCCGGCACGGGGGCCTCGTCCTTGGCGTTCTGCTCGTCGATGTAGGCGTTGAGCGCTGCGGTGTCGAGTTCACCTCCGCCGGAAGCGTTCTCGGCGAGGTCGTCGAGCTGGTCGCGATGGGTGACCGCGAACTCGACGAACTTCTGGACATCGGCCAGGTTCGCCTGGCGCATCGCCTGCAGCTGCAGCTGCGGGATGTCGAACTCGTACTCGACGCGGTTCTTGATCCGCACGGCCATCAGCGAATCGAGGCCCAGCTCGATCAGCGGGATCTCGCGCGGCAGGTCCTCGGGGTCGTAACCCATCGACTCGCCGACGATGATCGCGAGGCGATCCCCCACGCTCTCACCGGAATCCGGATTCCACCTGTTGCCGATGTCGTCGACGACCTCGTCCTCGACGACCACCTTGTCGTCGGCGAAGACGGCCGGACCGGACTCCGTGGACGCCGCCGGCGCGGTGGACACCGAACCCGCGGCCTCGTCGAGGTCGCCGGTCACGACGGCTTCGAAGAGCAGACGGAAGTTCTTGTCCGCCTTGACGTGCACGCTCACCGACGCGCCGCCCGGATGCGGGCTCAGCGTGGTGGTGACGGTGCCGGTCGTGGGCATCTCGCCGTGCGAGACCGCCGCACCGACGGAGGCGTTGGTCAGCACCTGAGCGGCGGCGGCGTGCACCAGCGCACGCAGGTCGGTGACGGCTGCGGCGTTGACCTCCCACGCGTGGCGTCCGTCGGGCAGCGCGACATGCGAACCCGGGACGGAGCCGGCCGAGCCGCCCGAGGAGATCTGCGCCTTGAGCCAGAACTCCTTGCGCTCGAAGCGGGTTCGCGGGACCGCCGCATAGTCGCCGGTGCCGAACAGCGACGCGACGTCGACCGGGTGGCCGTGCACGTACAGCTTCATCAGCGCGTTGACCAGGCCGAAGCTCTCGTCCTCCTTGCGACGCAGCGTCTCGATGAGCTCGGCGTCGTGCAGGCCGGCCGAGAAGGTCACGGCCGCAACGGAGATCAGGACCGCCGGATTCGGCGACAGCTCCAGGAAGGTGCGGTGACCGTTCTCCACGGCCTTCGAGATGGCCTGACTGAACCACACGCTGTGGCGCAGACCCTTGAGGAAGTAGTCGATGGTGTGGACCGGCCCGTGTCCCGCACGGTAGAACACCTCGCGGTCGACCGAGCTGTAGAAACCGGTGGTGAGGCGCTGCGGCTCGATACCGGTGAGCTCGTAGGCGAGCTCGCCCAGGATCGGGTCCATCTGCGAGGTGTGGCTCGCGCCCTTCGTGGCCAGCTTGCGTCCGAGCTTGCCTTCGCCCTCGGCGCGTTCGACGATCGCGTCGACCTGCGCCTCCGGGCCGCCGATGACGGTGTGCGTCGGTGCCGCGTAGACACAGATCTCGAGGTCGGGGTAGTCGACGAGGACGTCGTTGATGTCCTCGGCGCTGTACTCGACCAGCGCCATCAGGCGGATGTCGTCGCCTTGCAGCATCGACTCGCCCTCGCCCATCAGGCGCGAACGCTGGCAGATGACGCGGGTCGCGTCCTCCAGCGACAGTCCGCCGCTGATGTAGGAGGCCGACGCCTCACCCATCGAATGCGGCACCAGCACACCGGGTTCCGCACCATGGTGGCGGAGAGTGTCGGCCAGCGCGACCTGGATGGTGTAGATGCCGACCTGGCTGGTCTCGATGCCGTAGGTCTGCTCGTCGTCGAGGAACATCTCGGCGATCGAGTAACCCAGTTCGTTCTGGATGTACCCGTCGACGCGGTCGACGTACTTCGCGAAGACCGGGTTCTCGGTGTAGAGCTGCTTGGCCATCTTGCGGTGCTGTGACCCGAAACCCGACAGCAGCCAGACCGCCGAGGCGGCGTCCGGCGAATCCGCCGAGTACACGAGGGGATTGCCCTTGCCGTCGGCGATCGCCCGGACACCGGTGATGGCATCCTCGTGCGAGCGGGCCATCACGACGGACCGAGAGCGGCCGTGGTTGCGGTGTGCGAGGGCACGACCGATGTCGGCGAGCGGGGTCGCCCGCCCCTCGTCGGACTCGAGCCACTCGAGCAGGTCGGCCGCGGTCTTGCGACGCCGCGACGGGAGGAAGCCGGAGATCACCAGCGGCACAACCGAACCCTCGACCGCGCACGGTGCGAAACCCTCGGCCGGATCGACGGCGGTCTCCTCGACCGCCGGCTCGGTGTTCGACGCCTGAGCGGCGAGGATGGCCCGTTCCGCCTCGGTCAGGTACTCGTCCTCGGTTTCGACAGGCTCAACCAGCGGAGAAGACGGCTCAACCAGCGAAGAGTTCCCGGGCAACGATTCGGTGGCCGGGAGTTCGGAAGCCGAGGCATCGACCGGAGCCGCCTCCGGCTGCAGGTCGCTCGGCAGCACCTCGCGGACGACGACGTGCGCGTTGGTGCCGCCGAAGCCGAAGCCGGAGACGCCGGCGACGGCGTGGCCCGAGTAGCGGGGCCACTCGGTGGACTCCGGGATCACCTTGAGGTTGTTGGCGTCGAACTGGATGTACGGGTTGGGGCCGCTGTAGTTGCGCGAACCCGGAATGACCCCGTGCTTCAGCGCGAGCACGACCTTGGCGATCGCGCCGGCCCCGGCCGCCGACTCCATGTGGCCGTAGTTGGTCTTGACCGAACCGAGGAGCATCGGCTTGTCGGCGGCGCGGCCGCGTCCGACGACGCGCCCGAGAGCGTCCGCCTCGATCGGGTCACCCAGAATGGTGCCGGTGCCGTGGGCCTCGACATAGTCCACCGAGCGCGGATCGATCGACGCGTCGGTGTAGGCCGAGCGCAGCACCTCGACCTGGGCCTCGGGATTCGGGGCCGGCAGACCGTTCGATCGACCGTCGGAGTTGACGGCCGAACCGGCGATGACCGCGAGGGCCTCGTCGCCGTCGCGGCGGGCGTCGGCCATCCGCTTGAGCACGACGAGACCGCCGCCCTCGGCGCGGATCATGCCGTCGGCGTCGGCGGAGAAGGCCTTGATGTGGCCGTCCTTGGCCTGCGCGCCGATCCGGTCGAAACCGAGGGTCGCAGCAGGCGTGATCAGCATGTTCACGCCACCGGCGAGGGCGACGTCGGACTCGCCGGTACGCAGGCTGCGGACCGCCTGGTGGATCGCCACGAGCGACGACGAACACGCGGTGTCGATCGCGATCGACGGTCCACGGAAGTCGTAGAAGTAGGAGACGCGGTTGGCGACGATGGCCGTGGAGGTACCGGTCAGCGCGTAGGCCGCGGTGTCCTCGGCGCCCTCACCGAGGCCGAGGGTCGCCAGCAGCTGATAGTCGTTGGTCGACGTACCGATGAACACTCCCACCGGCGCACCCTTGAGGTCGCTCGGCGGGATGTGCGCGTGCTCGAGCGCCTCCCAGGTGAGTTCCAGGGCGAGCCGCTGCTGCGGGTCGACCATCTCGACCTCACGCGGACTCATCTGGAAGAAGTCGGCGTCGAACGACCGCACGTCGTCGAGGTAGCCGCCCTTGATGTTCGACGACTCCAGGATCTCGGCGAAACGCGGATCGGAGGTGAACTCGGTCCAGCGGCCCTCCGGCAGGTCGGAGATGCCGTCGACGCCACCGATGAGCGCCTCCCAGGTCGACTCCGGGGTGGTGCCGGACTTGGGGAAACGGGTCGACAAGCCGACGACCGCGATGTCGTCGTCCGCGCTGCGATCACGCCGCCAGAACGTGTCGGCGGTGTCGTCGAGGCCCTCGTCGGGATCGCCCTCGATGATGCGCTGGGCCAGGGATGCGATCGTCGGATGGTTGTAGACCACCGTCGCGGTCAGGATGACCCCGGTCTTGTCCTCGACGTCGGCGGCGAGCGCCACCGCATCGCGCGAGGACAGTCCCAGCTCTTCCATCGGCCGGTCGACGTCGATCTGGCCGACCGGCACACCGGTCGACTGCGACACCCAGTCGCGCAGCCAGTCACGCAGTTCATCGACGGTGAGGTCACCGGCGGTCTCTCCGGGGGTGGCCTGACCGGTCGAGGGTGCAGTGCTCGCGTCGGCGGTCGCTCCGTCTACCGAACCGGGGGTTTCGAGGGACGAATCGTCGGGCAGATCGGTGCTGCGCGACTCGTCGGTGTTCAGTTCAGACATCGTTTCCAGACTACTGCTCTCGTCGGCACCCGAAACCGGGTGCCGGGTGACTGTTGTGGACGATCACCGACACCGCGGCCGTGAACGGGTGCCCGGCGCGCTATTCCGCCGCGTCCGGGAACGCCGTCTGCTTGTAGCCGCCGCGCAGGCTGCCGTCGATGTAGGCGGCGCGGGTGGCCCGGCGGGCGATCTTGCCCGACGAGGTGCGCGGGATCGAGCCGGCGGGAACCAGCAGGACGTCGCGCGCCATGACGCCGTGACGCTGCGCGATGGCGGCACGCACGGTGTCGGCGACCTCCTGCGGATCGGCCTTGCGACCCGGGCCGCGCTCGGCGACGATGACCAGCTGCTCGGAGGCGTCGTCGGGGTCGGGAGTGAGGCCGCTGCCGGCGAACTCGAAGACCACGGCGGGCAGCTGGTTCGCCGGTACCGAGAAGGCGGCGACGAAGCCCGGACGCAGCGCGGTGCTGGCTTCCTGGGCGCTGTACTCGAGGTCCTGCGGGTAGTGGTTGCGTCCGTCGACGATGACCAGGTCCTTGACGCGGCCGGTGATGTAGAGCTCGCCGTCGAGCCAGACACCGTAGTCGCCGGTCCGCATCCACAGGGCGTCGGCCGGGGCACCCTCGGCATGGCTGTTCTCCGCCAGCGGCGAGACGAGCTTGTTGTGGAAGGTCTCCTCGGTCTCCTTCGGCTTGTTCCAGTAGCCGGCACCGATGTTGAGCCCGTGCAGCCAGATCTCGCCGACGTGTCCGTCGGGCTGCTCCGTCGCCGTCTCCGGGTCGACGATGGTGGCCCATTGGCTCACCGCGACCTGACCGCACGACACCTGGGCGACCGCGTTCGGCGCACCCTCGTCGACGACGGTGAGCTTGCCCGCGTTGAGATCGTCACGGTCGACGTAGATGACCTTCGCCTCGTTGTCGCGCTGGGTCGCGGAGACGAAGAGGGTGGCCTCGGCCATGCCGTAGCAGGGTTTGATGGCGGTCTTCGGCAGGCCGTGGGGCGCGAAGGCCTCGTTGAACTTCTTCATCGAGCTGACCGTGACCGGCTCCGAGCCGTTGATCAGGCCGATGACGTTCGACAGGTCGAGGGTCTCGCCCTCCTTGGGCAGACCGCGCGCGGCGGCGTGCTCGAAGGCGAAGTTCGGGGCCGCGGCGTAGGTCTCCGCGCCGTCGGCGGCCGCGGCGAGTTCCTTGATCCAGCGGCCGGGCCGGCGGACGAACGCCTGCGGGCTCATGATCGTGATGTAGCGGCCGCCGAGCGCGGGCAGGATCACGGTCAGCAGACCCATGTCGTGGAACATCGGCAGCCAGGTGACGCCACGCGCGTTGCGGTCGATCTGGATGGTGTCGGAGATCTGCAGGACGTTCGCGGCGACCGCCTGGTAGGTGATCTCCACGCCTGCGGGGACGCGGGTCGAACCGGACGTGTACTGCAGGTACGCGACGGTGTCCTTGTTGTGGTCCTGGCCCGCGACCGGGGCGACCCAGCTCGACCCCACCGAGTCAGGCACCGCGTCGACGGCGATGACGCGCGGGCGCTCCTTGGCCGGCAGCGGCGCGAAGAAGTCGCGGACCGCCTCGGCGGACTTGGTGGAGGTGAGGATCGCGGTCGGCTTGCAGTCGTCGAGGACGGCGTGCAGACGATCGGTGTGGCCGGGCTCGTCGGGCGAGAACAGCGGCACCGCGACGGTGCTGGCGTACAGCGCGGAGAAGAAGCCGATCACGTACTCGAGCGACTGGGGCGCGAGGATCGCGACACGATCGCCGGGCTTCGTCACCTGCTGCAGGCGTGCGGCGACAGCGCGCAGGCGCTTGCCGAACTGCGCCCAGGTCAGGTCCTGGGCTTCACCGTCACGCTCACGGCTGTAGTCGATGAACCGGTAGGCCAGCGTATCGGCCTGCTCGCGTACGTTCTGCTCGACGTAGTCGACAAGCGTCGCTTCCTCGGTGAACGAGATGTTGCCCGTTTCGTCGAGAAAGTCTTCGAGTTCAGTCTTCAGCATTCATTACTCCTGTGGCCCCCTCGTGGACTCCCCCCACGCGAGTGCAGTTCCCCGGTGACGTCCTTCGGCGACAACACCCGGCGTTTCTGCCATCCACGTCCTGTGCCGACCGCGGGATACGGTAGCGCACGTCCAGTTACCCAACGAAAAAATTGTGATCGTCATGCTCAGCTTTGAAAAAGCGTACGTCGGCTCGGTGACGCACACCCGCGGGTTGACGACCCACCACCTCGCGGTTCACCGGCGAGACAGACGGTCATCCTACTCCCCCTTCAACTGGGCCAGAACGGGCGCAAAGGCGTCCATCTGGGTCGGGAAGACCCCGACGTAGGACATGGTCGTGCGGCGGCGGACCTCACGGATCTGATCCGCGATCTCCTCGAAACTGCCGATCGCGATGTACGGCGAGGACAGCACGTCGTCGACGGTGAACTCGGTGTCGTGCGCGATGTTCGGCGGATAGCCCTGCTCCAGGGCCTTCAGCGCCATCCCGGCGGTTGCCACGCGATCGTCGGTGATCACGGTGACGGCGATGGTCCAGTTCAGCTCGATGTCGTCGAAACGGTCACCCGCGGCCTGGCGGATGCGGTCGACGCGCTCGGCCGTCTTCTCGATGGTCATGTCCGACAACTTCATCTTGCCGTCGGGCGTGGTGCCCGGGGCGACGGAGATGATGTCGGCGTGCTTGGCGGCGAGCGCCAGCATCTTGGGTCCGCCACCGCCGACCGCGATCGGCGGCCGCGGTCCCTGACGGGGTCGCGGGCTGCCCTCGAGGCCCTTGATCTTGTAGAACTCGCCGTCGAAGTCGACGGTCTCGCCGCGCATCAGCCCGTCGAGGATGACGAGTGCCTCGCCGAGCCGACGGATACGGACACCCGGGGACTCGAACTCGATCCCCGCCTTGTCGAATTCTTCCTTCATCCAGCCTGCGCCGATGCCGAGTTCGAGTCGCCCCTTGCTCAGCACGTCGATCGTGGTGGCCTCCTTGGCCAGCAACGCCGGGTGACGCCAGCCGTTGGCCAGCACCGAGGTCGCCAGGCGGATGGTGCTGGTGGCCTGAGTCAGCGCACCGAGCGCGGCCAGCGGACCGACCTGGTTGCCCAGGTGATCCGGCACCGCGAACGTGTCGTAGCCGTATTCCTCGGCGGTCTGGGCCAGCTTGACGAACTTGCGGGCACCACCCTCGTCCTTGTTGCCCTCACCACCCGCACCGAATCGGAATGGACGCAGACCGGAGGAGCTGCCACCCGCATCGTTCGGGGGTTGCGTCATCGCTGTCCTCTCCTCGTGTTCCGGCCGTCGAGGGACGCCGTGTGGCATCTCCTGTGTCGATCGCCCGGACGAACGCCGGGCCAGCCCAACACGTTAATGCAGCGTGACGGCCCCGCAAAACGAATCGGTGGTGTCGGCAGCAGGGTTACAGCAAGTTGACGGACTGCGGGACACCGAGGGGTCAGCTGTGCTTCGGACGCGGGGCGTCGTCGATGAGGCCCTTGGCCCACGAGTACATCCACTGTGTCGCGGTCTGACCGTCGTTCTCCCAGTGCCGTGGCGTGGCGTACATGGCGTGGATCGGGTTGTTCGCGACGTTCGCCAACTTCGACACGGCGGCGAGCGGATTGAGGACCGTCGGCGAATCGCAGATGAGATCACCTGGCGCACATATGGACTCCACACGGTCCTCGAGATCGCCGAATCCCCCGTCGCGTGGACCGGTCATCGTGATGCCCGGGACGATGTTGCCCATGCCGCCGAGCGCGATCTCGGCACCGACACCGTCGGGGCTGGGATCCACGTCGTTCTGCTTGCCGGGCTGGCGACGCCCGTCGGCGATGAGCCCGACCCCGAGAACGAGATCCTGGTCACCGTCGGCGAGCACACCCCGGCCGTTGCCGATGTTGCTGGCGAGATCGCCCGCGATCACCGCCCCCTGACTGAACCCCATCAGCACGTAGTTCGTGAGCGGGCAGCGTTTGTTGGTGTTGATGATCTTTCCGGCCGCACGCTTGTAGCCCTGGGTGCGCGAGACGTTGTAATCGGCCTGACGGTCGGCGAGATTCGTCGGATTCCGGAACTGCGCGGTGTACGGCACCGTGTAGATCTCGGTCCGCGACGAATCGAACTGCTCGGACAGCCCCCGTGAGATTCGCAACATCAGCGAATTCGGATTGGCCGTCGGCGTGTACGGGTCGTCTCCGGCGCTCGACTCCCAGGTTCCGGGGATCACCACCGTCAGCACATCGGGACAGTCCGCGGGCTGCGCCTCGGGACGTTCCTTCGTCGGAGTCGACGGCTTCCCGGGACCGATCGGCGGCGTCGGTCCCGGCTTCAGCCAGACCAGGACGAGCAGGACGATGAGCACGATCGCGATGACCGCGAGCGCGAGCAGCAACAGGGAGAACTTACCCAACCGCCGGGCGGGGCTCTGCCGAGCGCGGCCCGCGGTGCGTTTGGCCATCACGTCAGCAGTAGTGCTGTTCTGCCGCGCGGATCACCTTGTCCGCCTTGATGTTCGCCTCTTCGACGGTTTTGGTGCCCGGCCCGACCGAGGCGGTGACGAAAGCCTTCACCATGCCCGGATCGGTGCCCTTCTGCCGGGCGCCGCAGACGTACTTCGCCATGGTGAGCGCGACGGAGTTGTCGTTGTCCCCCATGAAGGTCACGTTCGCCGCCTTGAGCGCACCGAGGTAGGCACGCGCCTTGTCGTCGAGCGGCGCTCCGCTGGGACCGGGGAAGCTGTCCGGGACCTTGGTGCTCGGGTTGGGTCCGGTCTCGGGCAGCTTCGAGGTGCCCGACGGCGCGTCTGACACGGCCTTGCTGGGCGACTCGGCCGATGCCGAACCCGGCGCACTCGCGGACGATCCCGCGGCCGAGTACAGCGACGTGGTGGTGACCGGGTTGTTGGTGATCGGTGCACTGGCCGTCGAGTCGTCCGAACAGGCCGAGACCGAGCCGAGCGCGAGAGCGAGGCCCGTCACGGCCAGCACCAGCCGAGCACACTTCGTTGTCATCGCCACTTCCTGTCGAACCTTCTATCCAGCCGGACGCGACGCAGTCGGACACTGCATCGCACGCCCCGTCAGGCTACCGTCCCCGCACACCCCGACGATCCCGCTCACGGGCGCGACCTGCACGAACCCCTCGATTCCTCAGCGAAGTCTCAGCAGGTGCACACGTGCGGTCGAGGTTCGACCCGCACTTGAGGCCCCGATCACTCCAGAACCCATCACCTCAGAACCCATCACTTCAGAACCTTGCTGCCGTCCTTGGCCGTCCAGGTGATGCGGCCGTGCTCGAAGTAGTTGACCCGACCCTTGCCGTCGCGGGTCGGCTCCTCGTTGCTCAGCGGCTTGCCGAGACGGCCCCCGGGGCCGCCCGCGGCCACATAGGCACCGCCGATGGCGCCGGTGACGATCTTCGGACCCTTCGGACCGGTGAAGATGCGGCCGTTGGCGAAGTCCTGGGCCTTGCCACCGGGCACACCGTAGGACGGGGTCAGGCAGCCACCCAGATCGCCCTTGTTGGCGTCCCAGAGCTTGCGGAATGCACCGTCGACGCGGCAGGCGACCGCATCACGCGAGAGGCCGAGGGCAGCCGCAGCCTGCGGCCATGCCTGCATCATCTCGAACTCCCAGTACGGCCAGGTGTGCGTCCCGGACGGACGGTAGACGGCCTGACCCGGAATTCCCTTGCGGTTCAACTGGATTGCGAACTGCTGAGATGTGACGCGGCTCAGCATCTCCAAGCCCACGCCGGAGTAGTTGGTCGCCAGCATCGGGATGTCCGACGGCTTGTCGTGTTCGCCGACCATGCCGTTGCCCGAGGAGACGTACAGGCTCGTTCCCTGCAGCTTCTCGGCCAGCACGTACGGGTCGTGTTCCTTCCAGGCCGGATCCGAGGGCGGCCCGAACATCTTCATCGAGTCGTAGCCGCCGCCGTCGCGCACCGCGAACTGGATGGCCTGCGGCATACCGAAGGAGCTGAACTGCAGGATGCCGGAGAACGATGCGGCGAACTTGTAGAACCCGGGGTTACGTGCGGCGAGCATCATCGCGGCCGAACCACCCATCGACAGACCCTCGATGCCGCGGACGTCCGTGGATCGCCAGTCGTTCTCGAGGACGGGCGGCAGTTCCCGCATCAGGAACGTCTCCCACTTGTAGTTCTTGCCGCGGTCGGGTTCCTTCCAGTCGGTGTAGAAGCTCGACTCACCGCCGATCGGCAGGATCACGTTGACGTTCTTGTCCTTGTAGAAGTCGACGATCTTGGTGTTGAGGATCCAGCCGCTCTGGTCGTCCTGCGCACGCAGACCGTCGAGCATCGTCAGCTGGGGGAACTTCTCCTTGGGCTTGGCGTGCCAGTCACGGGCCAGGAGGATCTGCACCTGGATGTTGGTGTTCATCGACGGCGAGTACACCCAGAGGGCGACCCGGCGATCGGTGTACCAGTAGGTGTTGGTCACCTTGCCGGGCGGGACCGGGGCCGCCGCCGGAGCCGGAGCCGGCGCCGGCGCGCGCGGCGAGGCCGGGGGTGCCGGCGCTGCCGAGGTGGGAGGTGCGGCCGGAGAAGCCGGAGCCGGCTCGGCGCCCGCGAGGCCCTGGCCGACGACAAGCGTCACCACGGCCACGATGGCCACCACGACGGCCATCGCCGTTCGCCAGGCCACTCCGACACCGAACGGTCGTGAACCACTGTTTCGCCGCATCACTCTCCAGAACTCCTTCGCCCAAGTACAACGGCGTCCGCACATCCTGACCGATTCCCCGTCAGTCACAACGCATCATCAATACCAAACGCCTCAGGAGTTTCTTACACGGGATTGATGCCCGGTGTCCGAACGCCACGCTGTGACTCGTGAGATTTGTGTGACAGTTGATACCGAAAGCAGGTGGAGCTCTGCATGACACGACGACGCCCCGCCCGGGATTCCCGGACGGGGCGTCGTGATGGCCGTGTCAGGCCGGACCGGTGCCGATCAGCGGAAGAATCCGCGGTTCTTGGCGTTCCAGACCATGTCCTGCCAGTAACCCCAGGCGTGGGTGCCGTTGGCGTAGTAAGTCATGAGCGGCACGCCCTGGACGAATGCGGCGGCCTCGAAGGCCTTCGACTGGGTGAACGCCAGCAACTCCAGCGTCGAACCCTTGAACAGGTCGTCGAAGACGTTCGGCAGCGCGTTGTACCGACCGAAGAGCCCGTTGCCGGATCCGACGAAGAGCTTCATGCCACGCATGTTGCCGATGTTCCAGAAGGGATCGTTCTGGAACCAACGCAGGCTCCACGGCGGGCCCCACATCGCGTCGATGTTCCACGGCTTGGGATCGACGTCGAACATGGCCAGACGCAGCGCGGTGCGCATACCGGGTGCGCTCAGGAAGTTGTAGCCCGACAGCGAGCCGGCGCGGTCGAAGTTCTGGCGGTTCTGCGCGCCGATCACGAGGGCGGCATTACCACCCATCGACAGGCCCATGATCGCGTAGCGCTTCGACGGCCCGACGCGGTAACCGCGCCGGTCGAGCTCGCGGACCAGAGTGTTGCTGATCACGCAGTTCCAGCGGTACCGGTAGGGCTGACCATTGAAATTGCTGGGCGCATCCCAGTCCGTGTAGAAGCTGGCGGGACCACCGATGGGTTCGACGACGTTGACGCCGGACTTCACCATCTCCTGGATGTTGGTGTTGATCTCCCAGCCGCTGTAGTCGTACTGGGCGCGCATGCCGTCGAGCATGATGACGGTCTTGTAGTTGCCGGGCCGCTTCCACGCGCGGACCTTCACATTCGGCATCCCGCAGCCGTTGACCCAGAACTCCTGCTTACCGACCTGCGTCCCGCCGATGCGGGCGCTGGCCTGTCCGGCGACGACTCCGGTCAGCCCGACAACTGTCAGCACGGCGACCAGTGCGGCGATCAGCCGGTTACCGATCCGGCCGCGCGCTGGCCTGCTCGCCTGGGTGGCAGCTTCACGCATGTACAGAATCTCCCTCTTCAGCCGGTCGAGCTGCGGATTCTCATATCCCGCCGGTCCCGTCCGGTCCTAGTGCGTCTCACATCTCTCGTCGCCGGCGCAGTGCCGGCGCGACGATGGTTACCGAGCCGATCTCGCATGCGATTCGCCGTCGGCGAGCCTATTCGATGCCCCCCGGCGTGACAAACCATGTGATTGCGATCACAACCCCGTTACCGAGGGTGTCGCAGCACTCCCGGACACCTCGGTCACGAACGAACTATCGGCCCCTGGGCCCGGGACGTTACCGATCCGAGATGTTCGGTGGCAAGTCCTCAGCACAGGACACGTGTTTTCTGTGCTTTTGCCTGGGTTCGTGTGCCAAGGTCGCGCGCACCCGCGTGAACCCGGATGTCCGACTATCCGGGATTGACCGGCGGGGGCATCTCCAGACCGCACCGGGCGATCTCGTACTCCGGCTCGCGCTGAATCCGATAGCTGTTGAACGTGAACGCCTGCTTCAGGTTGTGCTTGAAGCGGCTGAACGACCACGGCGCCTCGAAGGAGGCGAACCGGTCCTTGGTCTCGGGGCACTGGAGGGCCACCTGCGCCTGGCGGACGAGGTCCTCGTCGAGGTATCCCGGCAGGACCGGCTTGCGCGGGTACGCCCCGGCCTCGGCGACGACCCATTCGCTCGGCAGGATCTTGTCGTGCCCGATACGGCCGTCCTCGAGTCGCTCGGTGTGGGCGGCGAGCGGGTACGCCAGCCCCATCTGATCGATGACGCGGACGTCGAGCGGCGCGTTCATGCTCGTCATGCCGAGGTTGAGGAAGTAGACGGTCACCTGACGCTTGGCGCCCTGCGGCATGACAGCGGGAAGTTGCGCGACGTACCACTCGTCGTAGTTGAACGACGGCAGGATGACGCCGCCATCCTCGTGGTACTTGTCGATCTTCTCGACCATCGCACTCATGCGCGGGTAGGCGAGGTAGTCCTCGGCGGTCACCGGGTTCTCGTTGCCCATGTTCGTCACGTAGAAGCGACGTTCGTCGACGATGCCGCTGCGCCCGATGTCGATGCCGGCGTTGGGCAGCACGTTGGCGTGGGTGCTGATCCCCCAGATGAGGACCGTGACCCACAGTCCGGCCATCGCGACCGCGCCGACCAGACCGGCGCGGGTGCGACGACGTTCGGCCGAGGACACGGTGACGGGTTCCAGATCATCGTCGATGACGGACTTCTGTGAGGCACGACGCCCGAACACGGCACCGAGGTGCGCGGGGACCGTGAGCGGCACGACCATCAGCGGCAGCAGCGTCACGAAGAGCGGGACGAGCAGCACCCGACCGTGCATGAAGTCGCCGCCCTGACGTATCCAGTAGACGATCAGGATGAGACCGGCGACCACCACGACGGACACGACCGCGGTCGACGACTGCAGTCGAGCCGACAACGCGGCCAGACGCGAGCGCCACGTCACCGCCTCCAGGGAGTCGGTCGGGGTCTCGTCGGCCGCGTCCGCGTTCCGCTTGGCGTCCGCGCGCAGACGGGCACCGACGACCAGGATCACCCCGGCGACGACGGCCATCACGACCGGCAGCACCAGCGCGTAGGGGCCGAACAGGTTGGTCAGATAGGAGAGGCCCTGCTCCCACTTGGCGCCGCTGGCGTCCTTCGCCACCGCGGGGTTGGGGACCAGCAGGGCGTAGTAGCCCATCCGGAAGATCTGGTAGCCCACCGGTAGGGCACCGGCGACGAGGACCACGCCGAGGCGCATCTTCCAGCCCAGGGGCGCGAAGAAGACCAGGACCAGCACGAGACCGCCGAACACGGCGAGCTCGGGACGGACCAGCGGCGCCAGGCCGGCGGTGAAGGCCAGGGCGAGCGTCGCCGCCGCCGCGCGGGGTCCGGCGTGGGGACCGCGCCTCACCCAGGCCACCAGCTGACACCACAGCACGGCGGCCCAGAAGATGCAGAGACCGTTCTCCAGGCCGCTCGTCGCGAAGTCGCGGGCCGGCGGGATGGCGACGTAGATGATGGCGCCGAACGGGAGGAGCAGGGTCCAGCCGTCACCGGTGATACCGCCCAGACGCCTGCCGTAAAGGCGTGCGCTGCCGTACATGGCGATCGGGATGGCGGCGACCGAGCAGACCAGGGCCACCCAGAGCGCGACGTACTCGAGCTGTCCGTCGGTGATCCAGGCCCAGAACCACAGCAGATAGGTCCACGCGGTCGAGGTGTTGGCCTCCACGCGCTCACCCGCGTTGAACACCGGTCCGTTGCCGGCGAAGAGGTTGCGCAGGGTACGCAGCACGATCAGGCCGTCGTCGGCGATCCACCGGCGCTGCCAGGCGCCGATCGCGAAGAACGTCGTGACGGCGACGGCGCCGATCAGGAAGCTGACCGCGGCGAGACGACGCCGGGCGCGACCCGCTGACGACTGCGGACGATCCGTGGTGCGGGGATCTACGACGGCGTCGGTTCCGCCTTCCGACCGGACACCGTCAGTGGACTGCAGACCGTCAATTGACTGCATAGACCGCGACACCCACGCATACTAACCAGGCCACGGCCAGCAGCTGCAGTACACGGTCGCCGAGGGCGATCTCCTCGGGTTCGCCCGCCGCGCCACCGTCGACGTCGACGGCGTAGCGCAGGATCGCGACCGTGAACGGCACCATCGACACCGCGTAGGCGACGTTGCTGTCGTGGCCGTTGTCACCGCCCTTGTCGAACGCCCAGAGCCCGTAGAAGATGACCACGGCCGTGGCCGACAGTGTCCAGACGAAGCGCAGGTAGGTCGTGGTGTAGTACTGCAGCGCCTTGCGGATCTTGGCGCCGGTGCGCTCGGCGAGTTGCAGTTCGGCGTACCGCTTACCCGCGGCCATGAACAGCGAACCGAAGGCCATGACCAGCAGGAACCACTGCGAGAGCTCGATCTCGGCGGCCACGCCACCGGCGATCGCGCGCAGCAGGAAGCCCGACGACACGATGCAGATGTCGATGACTGCCTGGTTCTTCAGACCGAAGCAGTAGCCGAGCTGGATGACGAGGTAGATCGCGATGACGACCGCGGTCTGCCAGTTCGCGAGGAACGCGACGCCGATCGAGCCGGCGAGCAGCACCGACGCGAGCGCGTAGGCCAGCGGGACCGGGACCACCCCGGCCGCGATCGGCCGGAACCGCTTGGTCGGGTGATTGCGATCGGACTCGACATCCATGGCGTCGTTGACCAGGTAGATGCTCGACGCGGCGAGACAGAACGCGATGAAGGCGATGCCGGCGTCGGCCAGCACCGACAGCTCGGTGATGTTGCCCGCCGCCAGCGGTGCGGCGAGCACCAGGACGTTCTTCACCCACTGCCGCAGACGGATCGCCTTGATCAGCCCGGTGGTCAGGTTCTTCGGCGGCCCGGCGACCTTCCCGTGCTCGATCGGCTCCTCGCTCATGCACTCTCCCTGTGTCGTGTCACCCGCGCGATGACGGGGGACGCGGCGAGTCGCAGCGGCCCGCCGGGCACTGCGGCCGTGAGGCCGAGCCGCGTCAGGACGCGCGCCGCGCGACGGGCACGTCCTGAGGCCGGAGCATTCCGGGTGGGTTCGAGCAGCACCTTATCGCCCGCGATGACGGCCGCTGCGCTCGCGGCACCGATCGCGGCGCCCGCGGTGACGTCCGTCGGGTAGTGAACACCGAGCACCAGGCGTGACAGGAGCATCGGCGGCACGAGCGCGGCGGGCAGCACCCGGGCGTCCCAGCCGGCCGCCCGGCCGATGAGGATCGCGGCCGCGGTGGTCGAGGTGGCGTGCGACGACGGGAAGCTCAGCTTGCTCGGCGTGGACACCCCGATGTCGATCGCGGGATGTGCCGGCCGCGGCCGGCGCACGATGCGCTTGATGATCACCGACGCCGCATGCGCGCCGAAGGCACCCACACCGGCTTCGATCCACAGCTGCTGGGAGCGCACGTCGCCGCGGGCACGCGCCAGCGTCCAGCCGGCCCCGGAGATGGCCAGCCATCCCAGCGCGTGCTCGCCGAAGTGCGACAGACCACGCGCCGCCGACCGCACACCCGGCCGGGAACCGATGCCCGACTGGATGGCGACGAGGACCTTCTCTTCACCCGCGAGGGGTCTGGGGGCGTGGTCGGCCGGGAGCTTCATCGACTCGTCGACCTCCACCTCGGGACTACTCGATTCCGAAGACAACCGCCCAGCTCTCCTTACTGGTCAACTCACGATGTGCGGCACGGTACTGCTGTTTCATGTCGCCGAACTTCTCCTGAAGCTCCTTGATCAGCGCGAAATGCTCACGTGCGAGAGCGATCATCTTCTCGCGATCACGCTGCCGGTACACCACTCCCCGGCCGTCGGCCGTGGTGACGGTGACACCGTCGACGCGTCCGAGCGAGAACCAGCGCGCCTCGATCGGCGGGTAGTTCGCCTGCGGTACCTCATGATGCCGGGGGTCGGCGGGCCGGGCGTTGTTGACCACCGCGGCGGTCAGCGCCTTGACCTTGCTGATCGGGTTCAGCGGGATCGCCGTACCCAGATGCGTCGCCTCGCCGGACGTCCGCGGCAGCTCGGTCGCCGACGGCAACACCACCGCGTCCGGGTACTCCTTGCGCATCGCCGCCACCTTGGGCAGCGCGGTCGGCAGCAGGCTGCGGATGTGCTCGGGACCGGCGAGGAAGTCGCGGATCGCCTCGTTCTGGATGGCGACGGTCGAATACTCAAGGCACAGAAGATGTTTCGCGGTCGCTTTGGTCATCGAGCGCAGGATGCCCTTGATGGGTCCGTCATGGTGGATCGACGCGACGACGAGACGGTTGCGCAGGTGGAAATACGCCTGCCAGTCGATGGCGTCGTCCTTGTCGCTCCACGCCATGTGCCAGATCGCGATGCCCGGGATGGTGGCCGTCGGATAGCCGGCCCGAGCCGCGCGGAGCGCGAACTCCCAGTCGTCCCACTTGATGAACAGCGGCATCGGCAGGCCGACGGTCTCGGCGCACTCCCGGGGGATCATGCACATCCACCAGCCGTTGCCCTCGACATCGATCCGGCGATGCAGGTTCTTCGAGTTCTTGCGGTCACGCAGCGGGTGTTCGGAGAAGTTGTGGTCGTACTCGACGAACGGCGCCGCGGTCCACATGAAGGTGTCGCGGCGGATCACCTCACCCATGCAGTGCAGATGACTGCGGTCCTGCAGGTTGAGCATCTGCCCGCCGACGAGCATGGGGGACTTGGCGAATCGTGACATCGCGAGCGCGCGCAGGATCGAGTCCGGCTCGATGGCGATGTCGTCGTCCATGTAGAGGATGTACGGCGAATCGGTGAGTCGCAGCGCCTCGTACATGATGCGCGCGTAGCCGCCGGAACCGCCCAGGTTGCCCTGGTCGAAGATGTGGAGACGATCCCCGAGAGCCGCTGCGGCCTCGGAATATCCGGGCTCGTCGACCACCTTCTTGGTGCCCTGGTCGGGCATCATGACCGCGTCGATGACCTCGTCGACCATCGGGTCGGAGGTCAAGGCGGCCAACGCATTCACCGCGTCGGTGGGACGGTTGAAGGTCGGGATGCCGACGGTCACGCGCTTGGTGTCGGCGTCCGAGATCGGCGCATCGATCGGCGAAAACCAACCGGCGGAGACGATCTCGGTGTCGGTGTCGGTGGTGATGTCGAACCAGATCCAGCCACCGTCCTCGAAGGGACCGAGGTCGAGCTCGAACTCGGCCACACCGCGGCCGTTCTCGTCGGTGGCGATCAGGTCGCCACCGATGCCGATGCGCGAACCGTCGATCTTGGAGCGGTAGAGGTCGACGCGAGCGGTGCCGACCACCTCCACGCGCAGCACCACCGAGTCCAGGATGCTCCAGCGTCGCCAGTAGGCGGCCGCGAAGGCGTTGAAGTAGGTCTCGAAGCTGACCTCGGATTCGCCGCCGAGCAGCACCGATGTCCGGCTCGGCGCGTGCGCACGCCGGTGATTGGAGTCCGACTCGAGCAGGTACAGCGACCGCACGTCGAGCGGCTCACCCGGGCGCGGGAAGATGACGCGCTGCAGAAGGGATTTCGCCTTCGACGGCCCGGTGCCCGCCTCGGGGATCTCGGACTGATTCACGGGGGTCACCGTCATCTATTCGGCTCCTGCGGGGTCGGCCACCAGCGGCGCACCGTCTCGCAGATGCGGCGCCAGGGTGTTGTCGAACATGGTGAGCGCGCTGGCGATCGCCATGTGCATGTCGAGGTACTGGTAGGTGCCGAGACGACCGCCGAACAGGACGTTGGCGGCGGCGGTCTCGGTGCGGGCGAGCTCGCGGTAGGCGGACAGCATCGCCCGGTCCTCGGCGGTGTTGATCGGGTAGTACGGCTCGTCGTCATCCTTCGCGAAGCGGCTGAACTCGCGCATGATGACCGTCTTGTCCGTGGGGTACGAGTCCCGTTCGGGATGGAAATGACGGAATTCGTGGATCCGGGTGTACGGCACGTCGGCGTCGTTGTAGTTCATCACCGGGGTCCCCTGGAAGTCGCCGGTGTCGAGCACCTCGGTTTCGAAATCGAGTGTGCGCCAACCGAGTCGGCCGGCGGAGTACTCGAAGTAGCGGTCCAGCGGCCCGGTGTAGACGACCGGCGCATCGGGATTCTGCGCGCGCAGTTCGTCGCGGACGGCGAACCAGTCGGTCGACAGGCGCACCTCGATGCGCTCGTCGGCGGCCATGTTCTCCAGCCACGCGGTGTACCCGTCGACCGGCAGGCCCTCGTACTTGTCGTTGAAGTACCGGTTGTCGAAGGTGTACCGCACCGGGAGTCGGGTGATGTTGCCCGCAGGCAGCTCGGTCGGATCGGTCTGCCACTGCTTGGCGGTGTAGTGCTTGATGAACGCCTCGTAGAGCGGCCGCCCGATGAGGCTGATCGCCTTCTCCTCGAGGTTCTTGGCGTCGGCGGTGTCGATCTCGCCGGCCTGCTCGGCGATGAGCTTGCGCGCCTCGTCGGGCGAGAAGTAGCGGCCGAAGAACTGGCTGATGAGGCCGAGCCCCATCGGGAACTGGTAGGCCTGACCGTTGTGCAGCGCGAAGACGCGGTGCTGATAGTTGGTGAAGTCGGTGAACTGGTTCACGTACTCCCACACCCGGTCGTTGGAGGTGTGGAACAGGTGCGCACCGTACTTGTGGACCTCGATACCGGTCGTCGGCTCGGCCTCGGAGTAGGCGTTGCCACCGATGTGGTTACGCCGTTCGAGCACGAGGACTCGTTTGCCCAGCTGGGTGGCCGCCCGCTCGGCGACGGTGAGACCGAAGAATCCGGAGCCGACGACGATCAGGTCATATCTGCTACTGGTTGCCACGGGTCCTCAGGGTAACGGACCCACCCTGAGGATTCGCCGAGCCACGGGGGACGGCGTTCCGTCGCCGGGTAATCTTCGACCGTCGGTCTGCAGCCATCGGGCCCGTTCCTCTGTACTTCTTCAGTAGTTCGGGGCCCCTGTGACGTCATCGCCTGAGATATCGGCACCTCTGATCGGCGCACCGCCTCGTGCCGCGGTGCCCGACATCACCGACATCGTGGTGGTGGTCCCCGCCCACAACGAGCGGGCACTCCTCCCCTCTTGCCTCACCGCACTCGACGCCGCGGTCGCGGGAGTTCGAGTATCGGTGCAGGTGATCGTCGTGCTCGACTCCTGTGACGACGACTCCGCCGAGATCGTGCCCGACCACGTGACGACCCTGCACGTCGCCGCGAGGTGCGTGGGCACCGCGCGACGGGAGGGCTTCGGGGCAGCTGCACCCACGCCTGCCGACACCACCTGGTTCGCGACGACCGATGCCGACTCGGTGGTGCCGCCCGATTGGCTGCGCACCCACGTGCAGGCCGCCGGGTCGGGTGCCGACGCTTTCGTCGGCATCATCACGCCGGACGGCTTCGACGGATGGCCGCCGGGAACCGCGACGACGTTCGCCCGCAGCTACGACGCCCGGCCCGGGCACCAGCACGTGCACGGGGCGAACCTGGGGGTGCGTGCGAGCGCCTACGCCGCCGCCGGCGGATTCCGGGATCTGGACGCGCACGAAGACGTCGACCTGGTCCGTCGACTCCAGGAAACCGCGGCACACATCGTGTGGGGCGCGGAGGCCCCAGTGCTCACGTCGACGCGGCGAAGCGGCCGGACCGTCGACGGTTTCGCGTCCTACTTGCGCCAACTCGCCGACCGGACTCCCGGTGGGAGCAGATGAGTACCGACGCCGCACGCACGATCGTCGACTCCCCCGGGTTCGCACTGCCGCGACCCGGCGCGGGCGCGACGCTCGAGCGTTTCGCCGCTCTCACCCTCTTGTGCTCCGAGGACATCAGCACCGGACGTCTCGTCGAGGCGCACGCCGACGCGGACGCCATCCTCGGCGAGATCGTCGGCGGCGCGGTCCGACCCGGCGAGTTCTGGGGCGTCTGGGCCGCTCAACCACCCGGCACCCGGGTCGACGCACGGCGGGTGGGCGACGGATTCGAGCTCGACGGGGTCAAGGAGTGGTGCTCCGGCGCGGGTTCGTGCACCCACGCGCTCGTCACCGCCGCGACCGTGGACGGCAACCGCCTGTTCGCCGTCGACCTGCGGCAACCCGGCGTATCCGCCGACCTCTCCGTCTGGCACAGCACCGGTATGCGCGCCACCGACACCGGGACCGTCACCTTTCACGCGGTGCCCGCCACACCGGTGGGCGAGGTCGGCGCCTATCTCGACCGTCCCGGATTCTGGCATGGCGGGATGGGTGTCGCGGCGTGCTGGTTCGGTGGCGCGCGCCGCGTCGCGCGTCCTCTGTACCGCGCACTGACCCGCAACGACGACCCCCTGCTGCGGATGCACGCCGGTGCGGTGGATGCACAGCTCGCCACCGGGTGGGCCGCGATCGAGGCTGCTGCTCGCCTGATCGACGCCGACCCGACCGGGCCGTCGCAGCGGCACGCCTTCGGTCTGCGGTGGACAATCGAGCAGATCGCCACCGCGGTCGTCGACCGGGTCGGTCGTGCACTCGGGCCCGGGCCGCTGGTCGCCGACCCGGATCACGCGCGGGCGGTAGCCGACCTCACCGTCTACATCCGGCAATCACACGCCGACGCCGACCTCGCGGTTCTCGGGTCCCTCGTCGACGACCGGATCCCGGGTCCCGGGCAGGATTTCTGAGGGAGAGATCATGAGCGACGATTTCACGAACGGGGTCGAGAGCATGTCGGGGCGTTTCGCGGCAACGCCGGTCGCGGAGACGGGGACCCCGGAGGCGGAGTGGCAACGGTGGTTCGATCGCCGCGGGCGGTGGCCGGACGTCGAACTGACGGTCGAGCGTCTGGTGGTGCTGTCCGCGCATCCCGATGACGAGGTGCTGGGGGTGGGCGCGCTGATGTCGGCGGCCGCGGAGCACGGGATCGAGGTGGTCACGGTGTGCCTGTCGGACGGCGCGGGGTCGCATCCGGGGTCCCCGACGCTCACCCCGGCGCAACTCGCCGACCGAAGACGTGCCGAATTGGACACGGCGACCTCTCGCCTGGGTCTGCGCCCGTCGCGATGGTGCGGTCTCCCCGACGGCACCCTCGCCGAGCACGAGGAGGAGGTCGAGGCGATCGTGACACGGGTGCTCACCGAGACGCCGTCGGCCACCACCGGCCTGCTGGCCGTATGGGCGCACGACGGTCATCCCGACCACGAGACCGTCGGCCGATGCGCACAGCGGGTCGGCGACCGAGTGGGCGTGCCGGTGTGGATGTATCCGATCTGGATGTGGCACTGGGCCGATCCCGGGGACCCGGCCATCCCATGGCACCGGGTGCGCACCTTCGACCTCGACGAGGACACGCTGAACCGCAAACGCTCGGCGGTCGAGGCGTTCGTCACCCAGACGTCTCCGCTCTCGGATGCACCTGAGGACGCCGTCGTGCTCGGTCCACACGTCCTGGCCCGGCTGCTGCGCGATCGGGAGTTCGTCTTCGCATGAGCCGGCCGGACGATCCCACGAGCAGCGGATCCGGTCGGGGCCGGCTACCCGACAGCTACTTCCACGACATGTACGCGTCGAGCGACGACCCCTGGGGTTTCACCTCGCGGTGGTATGAGCGGCGCAAGTACGCGCTGACCCTCGCCGCACTCACGAGGCCCCGATACCGGTCGGTTTTCGAGCCGGGTTGCTCGATCGGGGTGCTCAGCGAGGGTCTGGCCGCTCGTTGCGGCCGCCTGGTGTGCACGGACGTGAGCCCACGGGCCGTCGACCTCGCGAGACGTCGGCTCGCCCGCCATCCACATGTCGACGTCCAGGTCGGCGACATCGCGGGTGACTGGCCGTCGCAGCGCTTCGACCTCATCGTCCTCAGCGAAGTGCTCTACTACCTGGACGACGCCGCACTCGCCGGGCTGATCGCCCGGCTGCCCGCCGCACTCACCCCGGACGGCGAAGTGATCGCCGTTCACTGGCGGTGGCCCGTCGAGGAGTATCCGCAGTCCGGCGACGACGTCCATGCAGCCCTCGCCAGATCGCCGCTGATCGCCTCGACGTCCTACTCGGACACCGACTTCCGACTCGACGTTCTTCGTTTGTCACCTGAACGGTCGGTTGCGCAACGAGAAGGACTCGTCGATTCCACGGAGTTATACGATCCGGCATAATGAATACCTCGACAATGGGTGTTTTCTTTCCTTCGCTCAGCTGTCGGTCCGGCTGAGACGCATGGAACGCGGTCTCAATAGGAGGCAGGAGTGACCGAGTTGGCGGATTTCGGAGCGCAGATGACGCGCATCGCCGGCGAGATGCGTAAACAGAGTGACGACACCGAGACTGCGGTGCGTGCGATGACCAAGTATGCAGTCGATGCGATACCCGGCGCCGAATACGCGTCGGTCACGCTGGTGTCCGGGGGCGTGATCGAGACACCCGTCATCGTGGGCGACCTGGGCGGTGAAGCCGGCGATCTGCAGCGCCGGCTCGGCGAGGGTCCGTGCATCCGCGCCGCGATCGACGACGTGACCGTGTGGATCGACGACTTGCACACCGACGAGCGTTGGCCGCGGTTCGCCGCCGCTGCCGCCGACATCGGAATCCGCTCGATGGCGTGCTTCTTCCTCTACATGGACGGTGACGACTTCGGCGCGCTGAACCTGCACAGCACCCGACCTCATGCGTTCACGTCCGAAGCACGACTCCTCGGCGAGCTGTTCGCCGCTCACGCCGCCACCGCGTTCGGCGCCGTCCAGGAGAAGCAGCAGCTTCGAGCAGCACTCAGCTCGCGCGACATCATCGGTCAGGCCAAGGGCATGATCATGGAGCGCTACAAGCTCGACGCGAACGAGGCCTTCGCACTACTCGCCCGCCTGTCTCAGGACACCAACACCAAACTGGTCGACGTGGCGGCCCAGATCGTCGTGGCGGGTCCGGAGACCTCCTAGCGCAGTTCGTCTTCCGCCGGGAATCCCAGCACCGGGATGCCGCCGCGTTCCTGGAATCGCTCGAGACCCTTGCCGGCGAGGACGCGTGGTCCCGTCGCGGGCGTGAAGAACATCATGCCCTTCTCGAAGATCTGCGTGACGCCCGCGGCGTCGGGGGTCAGGGTCGGGAGTCCGATCGCCTGTCCCAGCGGTCCGGTGATCCCGCCCAGATCGGTCAGCTTGCCGTCCATCGCCGAGGTGGCGAGCTCGAGGAACTGTGACGTTCCGGGGACGATCTGCTCGACGAACTGGCCGAAGCTGCCGAAGTCGAGTCCCTGCGATGGCCCGGAAGGCCCGGTCGGCGGCTTGACGATGCGTGGCGTCGGCTGCCCCTGCACCGTGAACCAGGACGACTTCAGTTTCAGCTTGGTGCGCGCCTCTTCGCCGGTGACCTCGGCGGTCCCGCCGGAACCCACCGCGCGCACCTTGAGCGCGCGGCCGTGTTCGGCTCCGAGTCCGTTGGCCTCGACCACCTCGAAGCTCCGGAGAGCCCCGACGCCGAAGGCGGCGCCGATGCTGCCGGCCGACACGGTGGCGGTCCAACTGTGGTTGGGCGAGACCGTGTCGCCCTCGTCGGGCACGGCCGGGAACCGGCCGCCGGCCGAGAAGCCACCCGTCGAGGCGGAGAACTCGGTGAATGCAGGCTGACCGTTCTGCAACAGGATCTGGCCGGCGGTCGCGTCGGCCGCGACATTGGTCCGGCGGTCCTCGCCGGCCACGCCGCCGTAGACCTGGGAGTTCTGGGTGTCGTCGATCTTCTTGCCGCCGGCGATCGCGGCGAGCGCATAGGTCCGCGCGGCGACGGCCTGCGCCTGCAGAGCCGCGGCGCCTCCGGAGTCGGCCCAGGCGGGCAGACTCTCCCGCGGGATGACGCCCTTGACGTAGTCGTCGATGTGGATGCGGTTGACCACACGTCCACCTTCGAGGCCGAGTGCGCCCCGGTAAGCCTTCTCGGAACCACAGAACTTGAGGAACTCGGCCGCGGGCCGGTTCGGCAGCATGCTCAGCGGTTCGACGAACGATGCCGGAACGGAGCGGATCGTGTCACCGCCGCAGCCGCTGCGGATGGTGGCGGTGCCCCCGGACAGGCTGACCGCCTGTCCGGGAGCCACCGTCTGACCTCCGACGCGCATTCCGGCGTCCGCATGCACATTCACCGAGTTCTGACCCGTGAGGGTCACGTTGATCTCGGGCCTGTCCACCTTCCCCGCGGTGGTTCCACCGTAGAAGTGGCGCAGGATCTGCTGTGCCGACCAGCCCTTACGGGCGTAGCCGTACGCACCCCATTGCCCCATTCCGCGGCCGTGGCCATGACCATGTCCGATCAGCGTCACCGTCGACCCGACCGAGAGTTCGACCCCGGGGGTCGATTCCGTTGAACCCGCAGCCACGAGTCCACCGGCCAGCAGTGCGGGCGCGAGCCCGGCCGCCGCCCAGGTCAGCAACTTTCCGTGGGTCCGTGCGGGCCGGGAACCGGTCGCCGGCCTTCCCGGCAGGAGCCGTCTGGATCGGGCTTTGTTCACTGCAGAACACATCCTTCGGTCGCGACGACAACAGCCCCGGGAGTTCCAGCGAAACCGCAACTCCCGCACTTCCGTGACTGATGTGACGATTGGGACATAAGTGACACTAGTGAACCTCCTTCGCGTTCACCAAGCCGAGCTGATCACAACCGGATCACGGGTTGTGACCGCGATCGTGACCTCATGCATATCACCAGTAACACCAGCCTCAGAGGTAACAAGAATGTCACGAGTGCCCCGCCGTCGGCGTGTGTTGTGTCGCCGAGCTCCGATCCGCACCACGATGGCGGCCGACACCGAGCACGCCTCGACGCCGCCCGGCGCACGAGGCTGCGCACGTCGCACCGATGACCGGACACCCGGGCGAGGAGATCCCCTGTGCGCTACCCCCGACCGAAGCACTCGATCGCTCTCGCGGCCATCGCCGCGGCGGTCGTCGCGAGCCCGTTCGCGGTGATCGCGAGCAATGCCGGCCCACCGGCCGGTGACACCCGACTCGTGGACAACAAGCAGAAGATCGCGAACACCGAGATCGAGCAGGTGCCGCTGCGTGAACTGCCGGCCGCAATCGTCGACGTCGCGTCCTCGGGTCTCGGAGCCGCAGGCGTGAAGCTCCCGCCGATCGACCCCGACGCCTTCCCCGTGCCGGACCTCACGGTCCCGCTGCCCAAGGGACTCGTGCCCACCGCGGGCGAGTCGTCGGCACCGAGCGCTTCCGGGTCGAGGACACCGGAGGCGACGACCACCTCCCCCGACTCACCCTCACGGACGAAGACGAGGTCGGTCCCCGGCCCCGCCCCGACGAGCACCACCCCGCCAGCGGTCACGACCATGCGGGACGGGCGCGAGGTCGGCGCTGCGGTGACGCACATCGTGCGCGAGGACCCCATCAAGATGGTCGCCTTCACCTGGGACCGCCCCGTCGACGTCGACCTGAAGCTGCGTGCGCGGCAACCCGACGGGACCTGGAGCCCGTGGACGGTCCTGGAGCAGATCTCGAAGGGCGGTGTACCGACCGCGGACAAGCCGGCGGGCACCGAACCGGTGTGGGTCGGCGACGCGCGTGAGGTACAGGTCGCCGCGTCCAAGGACGGTCTCGCAATTCCGGCCGCCGAGACACAGGGCGGCGACCTGGCCCAGCTGGCCGTCGGCTCGGCGAGCGAAGTCGTGACGAAGCTGGCCGAGACCGCTCTCAACACTCTGAAGGCGACCCTGATCAGCCCGGAGGGTCTGCTGTCCCTGGGTTCGTCGCTGCTCTCCCCGCTGACCGGCGGACCGCAGGTGGTCGCGCGTCCCCAGTGGGGCGCCGACGAGGGCATCCGCTGCTCGCAGCCGGTGTACTCCCCGCAGCTGAAGGGCGCGATCGTGCACCACACCGCCGGCAGCAACGACTACACCCCGGCGCAGTCGATCGAGATCGTGCGCGGCATCTACGCGTATCACGCACAGAGCCTCAACTGGTGCGACATCGGCTACAACGTGCTCGTCGACAAGTACGGACAGATCTTCGAGGGTGCGTTCGGCGGACTGGACCGCAACGTGCAGGGCACTCACACCGGGGGGTTCAACAAGGACACGGTCGGCTTGTCGTTCATCGGCAATCTCGAGGAGGTACCGCCGACCGCCGCGGCGGTCGCCGCGGCCGGACGCTTCCTGCGCTGGCGCCTCGGCAAAGCCGGTCTCAACCCCGCCGGCACCGCGACCCTGATGTCAGAGGGATTCGCCGGCACCAAGTTCGCGGCCGGAACACAGTCCAGCCTGCCGATGATCTCCGGCCACCGCGACTACAACAGCACCAGCTGCCCCGGCGTGCACGGGTACGCGGCACTCGCCCAGGTCCGTGCGCTCGCCGGTGGTGCTGCCGCACCGGCACCGGAGTCGACGCCGCCCGCCGAACCGGGAGCACCCGATCAGGCACCCGCGCCCGCCCCCGATCAGGCACCCGCACCGGCCCCCGAACAGGCACCCGCACCCGCCCCCGAGGCGGCACCACCGGCAGCCTGACCAGCGCGAACCGAACGATTCAGGCGAACCAGCGTTCGAGGACCCTGGCGACGCCGTCGTCGTTGTTGCCGACGGTGACCTCGTCGGCGGCGTCGAGCGCGGCCTGGTGGCTGTGTCCCATGGCGACACCATGACTCGCCCAGCTGAGCATCTCGACGTCATTGGGCATGTCGCCGAAGGCGATCAGTCCGTTGTCCGGCAGACCGGTGGCCTCACAGAGGCGCGCGAGTCCGGACGCCTTGTGCGTACCGGGCACCGACAGTTCGACGAGGCCGTTGTCGGTGGAGAACGTGACCTGGGCGAGGTCGCCGACGAACGGCTGCAGCCGTTCGGCCATCTCGCCGCTCGGCATATCCGGTTTGCGTACGAGCAACTTCACCGCAGATTGGCTGAAGACCTCGTCGTCGCCGACCTCGACGTGGTCCGGGTTGAGCCAGGCGTGTTCGTAGCCGGCACTCGCGACGAACGGGGCCGTCGCGGCGTCGTGCGCGGATCGGCCGGCACGTTCGGCGGCGATCCCGCATCCCGGGATCTGCTGGTAGGCGATCTCCCCCAGCTTTCCCAGGACGTCTGGTTCGAGATTGGCCGACCACAGCACCCGGTCGTGCTCGGCGTCGTAGATGATGGCGCCGTTGGCGCACACCGCATATCGGACGAACGCATCTGTTCCGGCGAACTGGTCGGTGATCTCGGCGATCCACCGGGGCGGACGTCCGGTCGCCAGCACGAACTCGACACCGGCCGCGCGGGCCGCCGACAACACGGACACGGTCCGCGACGACACCCGGTTCTCGTCGTCGATGAGCGTTCCGTCCACGTCGCTGGCGATCAGGGTGGGTGGACCGAATGTCATCTGTTTCCTCTGTCTCGGGGTTGTGCGGTCTCGCGTTGTCGTCGGGCGGCCTTGCGGGCGCGGGCCTCGGCCTTGAGAAGCGCTTCGTCTGCTTCGATGACGGCGGCCTCCTGCGGCGTCGGGGCCGAGCCTCCGAGCCGTGACGGCACCCAGAACTCACCCGCCGGATGCGGGCCGTAGGCGTCCTGGACCTCGAGGAGCATGGAGTCCATCGTGTCGCGCAACCGCAACGTTTCGCGTTCGGGCTCCCCGGCGGCGTCGACGGTGAACGGCAAACCGTACCGAACGTGCACCGGTAGCCGGCTGCGACCCATGTTCCGCGCACCGCCCTTGGTCCACTGCCGGTGGGCGCCCCACACGATCGCCGGGACGACCGGGACGCCGGCCTCGGCGGCCATCCGCACCGCCCCGCTCTTGAACTCCTTGAGCTCGAAGCTGCGGCTGATCGTCGCCTCGGGGTAGACCGCGACGATGTGGCCGTCACGCAGGCGCCCGAGCGCCGCACGGTAGGCGTCGGCACCGCGGGATCGGTCCACCGGAACCGTCATCGTGTGGTTGACCAGGAATCGCATGATCGCGACGTCCATGACCTCGGACTTGATGAGGAACCGCGTGCGCCGGCCCGCACGCTGGACGCCGAGCGCGGCGGGGATGAAGTCGACGTACCCGGTGTGGTTGACGCACAGCACGGCACCGCCGGTCTCCGGGATGTTCTGGACCCCGGTGAAATGCAGGTCGAGACCCTGGGCGCGGACGAGCGTGTTCGCGATGATCTCCAGGGTCCGGTAGACCGGCTCCCGGTGTCGACGCGCCCCGCTGCTCATGCCTGCAAGGTTAACGGTCAGGGGTTGTCGCGCTGAGCGCGCTTCGCGGCCCGTTCGGCCTGTTCCTCGGCGTCCATGCGGTTGGCCTCCTCGAGGGTGGGCGCCGACCCGCCGAGGCGTGCGGGCACCCAGAACTCCCCCTTGGGGTGTTCGCCGTAGGCGTCCTGCAGTTCGAGCAGCTTGGCACTCATGACCTCGTGCAGCTTCGCGGTGAGGGCGTCGGGGTCTCCGGTGGGCTCGAGCGGTTCGCAGACCCCGATCGAGATCGGGTAACCGGTGCGGCCGAGCCTCTTCGGATGCCCCTTGGTCCACACGCGCTGGGCGCCCCAGATGACGGTCGGGATGATCGGTGCACCGGATTCGAGTGCCATCCGCGCGGCACCCGACTTGAACGCCTTGAGCTCGAAGCTGCGGCTGATCGTCGCCTCCGGGTAGACGCCGACCAGTTCGCCGCGCTTGAGATAGTCGACCGCCGCCCGGTAGCTGTCCGCACCCGCGGTCCGGTCGACGGGAATGTGCTTGAGCGAGCGCATGATCGGGCCGGAGATCTTGTTGTCGAAGACCTCCTTCTTCGCCATGAACCGCACCTTGCGACGACCCTGCAGGTGTGCCGGGATGCCGGCGTAGGTGAAGTCGAGGTAGCCGGTGTGGTTGATCGCGACGACGCCGGGCCCTTCGGCCGGGACGTGCTCGACGCCCGACACCTTGAACTTGAGACCTTCGGCGAGCCAGAGCAGGCGCGCGGTGGTGATCACGGCGTCGTAGACGGGTTCCATGCCGCAAAGCTTAGCGATCGCGCTCCCGGTACAGGTCAGGCGTCGGTCGCACCGATCCGGGTGACGGCGAACACCAGGTCGACGGCGGCGTCGGAGAGCTGTGCGGGCGTCAGGGCGAGCCGGCCGTCGATGTGGTCGAGGTAGAGGGCCACGAGGGCACCGGTGAGCGCCGAGGAGATCACCGCGACGCGTTCGGGGGCGAGCGAGTTCTCGTCGGCGACCATGCCCAGGACGGTTTCGACGAATCCGGGAACGGTGGCCGCGCGATGTGCGCGGAGGACGTCGTCGGCGAGCGGTTCGCGCAACAGGATGCGGGCCCGGCCCGGGTTGTCCTGGAAGAACTCGCGGAAGACCTCCAGCAGCGCGCGCACGCTCCCCCGGAGGTCGGCGGGCCGCTCGATGCCGGCGATCTGGGCGAGGAGCTGTTCGGTGACGCGGTCGTACACCGCGGTGACCAGCTGCTCGGTCGACTCGAAACTCTCGTAGAAGTACCGCGGACTCAGGTTGGCCTCGCGCACGACCGCCCGCATCGTCACGGCGCCGGTGCCACCGTTTCCCAGCAGGGTCTCGGCGACGGCCAGCATCTGCTCGCGCCGGTCGGTGGACCGGTCCTCGAGCGTCTGCCCGCGCCACCGCTTCCCCGAACTCATCTGAACATCGTCGCATCCCGCGGCGTGGTCTCCATTGACATCACCTGATTCAACATGAATCATGCGATTCATGTTCGATGAACAAGCATTCCAGGAAGCGCTGGCCCGACCACGCCTCGCCAAGCCCGCACCCGAATACCTCGACGCCAACCGCGGCGTCCCGATCCGGGCCATCTCCGAACAGGAGCTGCAGCGGTCGACCATCGAGTGGTTCGACGCCTTCGACAAGAAACTCGTCCACCTGAGCGACGTCCACGGCACCGACCTGTCATGGATCATGACGTGGGCCAAGAAGTACTGGTGGAGCTTCCTGGTACGCGACATGAGCGTGAACGACGAGCTCTACGCACCCGATCTCCGATACACCGACGTCACGACCTTCGGGCGCACGATCGTCGGCATCGACGACTTCGTGACCTACAACTTCGCCTTCTTCGACGCCATCCCCGACTGGCGCTACGACCCCCTCCCCGACCAGGTCTACGTCGACGTCCAGCCGGACGGAACCGTGCGCACGGTCATCCGGTACACCGGCAGCGGCCACTTCAGCGGCGGGTTGCGGATGTATCCCTACGACGAGTCGGCGCCGACCATCTACGGCGACGGACGGTTCATCCAGGCACCCGCGGTGGACCGGTACCACTTCAACGCCGACGGTCTGATGGAAGAGGGCGAGACGCTCTACGACTTCATCGACGCCGTCCAGCGTGCCGGGATCATGCCCCGCGACGACAGCAGGCTGGTCCGCTCCCTCTTCGCCGCGTCGAAGCTGCCGGTCCTCGCCCGCGGCGCCTGAACCGGCTCGGGAGGTGGTGAGACCCGTCACGCGGGCGCCTCGTCGGGACTCATGGCCCACGCCACGGGAAAAGGCGGCTCGATACCCTGGAGGCCTGAAGTGCTCGCCGCGGCAGCCCCGCGCACACCAGGAGAGGCCCCTACGTGCAGATCACCAGCATCGGTCATGCCGGTTTCCACATCCAGACCACCGCCGGATCGATCCTCTGCGACCCGTGGGTCAACCCGACCTACTTCGCCTCATGGGTGCCGTTCCCCGACAACTCCGAGCTCGACTGGAAGACGCTCGGCGACTGCGACTACCTCTACGTCTCTCATCTGCACCGCGACCACTTCGACGAGCGCAACCTACGCGAGAACGTCAACAAGGACGCGACCGTCCTGCTCCCCGACTACCCGGTGCCGGACCTGCGCCGTGAACTCGAGAAGCTCGGCTTCACCAAGTTCGTCGAGACCACCGACTCGGTGAAGACGACGGTGACGGGCGACAAGGGCTCGCTCGACGTGATGATCATCGCGCTGCGCGCCCCGGCCGACGGGCCGATCGGCGACAGCGGGTTGGTCGTCTCCGACGGCGAGACCGTCTGCTTCAACATGAACGACGCCCGCCCGATCGACCTCGACGTCATCGACGAGGCCTTCGGTCACGTCGACGTCCACCTGCTCCAGTACTCGGGCGCCATCTGGTACCCGATGGTCTACGACATCCCACGGAAGTCCAAGGCCAACTTCGCATCTCAGAAACGTCAGCGCGGAATGGACCGTGCACGTTCCTACATCGAGCAGGTCGGCGCGACCTGGGTCGTGCCGTCCGCCGGTCCGCCGATGTTCCTCGACGAAGAACTGTTCCATCTCAACGACTTCGGCTCGGGCGAAACCGCAGACGACACCTCGATCTTCCCGGACCAGGAGACCTTCCTGGAGCAGATGCGCATCCACGGCACCGACGACGGCGAGAAGCACCGCGGCCTGATGATGGTGTCGGGTTCGGTTGCCGACTTCAGCGGTTCGACGCTGAACGAGGTCACCCACCCCTATGCACCCGCCGACGTCTTCGGTGAGAACAAGAGGGCCTACCTCGAGCGGATGAAGGAGAAGTTCGCGCCGGTCATCGCCGCGGACAAGGCCACCTGGGCGCCGGCCGAGGGCGAGCCGCTGATCGGCGCACTGCGCGAGCTCTTCGAGCCGATCATGGCCCAGTCGGATCTCATCTGCGATGGCATCGGCTATCCCGTCGGGCTGGTGATGACCCCGGGCGGCGGTCCCGCGAACGACGCCACCGAGACCGTCGTGCTCGACTTCCCCAACCGCATCGTGCGGGAGCCGAAAGAGGGAGAAGGCAAGTACCGCTACGGCTTCCGCATCGCCACCGAACTCGTGCGCACCGTCCTCCGCGACAACGAGCCGGACTGGGTGAACACCATCTTCCTGTCCACGCGCTTCACCACGTGGCGCATCGGCGGCTACAACGAGTTCCTCTACACCTTCTTCAAGTGCCTGACCGACGAGCGCATCGCCTACGCCGACGGCTGGTTCGCCGAGGCCCACGACGACTCGGCGTCGATCGTCAAGGACGGCTGGGAGATTCAGCGTCGCTGCCCACACCTGAAGGCCGACCTCGGCAAGTTCGGTGTCATCGAGGGAGAGAAGCTCACCTGCAACCTCCACGGCTGGCAGTGGGACCTCACGTCGGGGCGATGCCTGACGTCGAAGGGTCACGAACTGCGCGCGGAGCGTCTGGGGAACTGAACCGTCCCGGACGGGACCGCGGGACATGTTTACCGATCGGACGTCGAGGCAACGCTGCACAGTGGTCGCACCGACGTACAGGCGGGAGTTCCATGACCCACAACGATCTGACGGTCACCATCGGCCGCGAGGAATTGGTCGTACGACAACGCTGGGAAACGGCGAGCATCGCCAACGACGCGCTCATCGCGATCTGGTTCGTCATCGGCAGCATCCTCTTCTTCTGGGAGGACACGACACTCGCGGCCACCTGGTTCTTCCTCGTCGGAAGCATCCAGTTCCTGGTGCGCCCGGTTATTCGTCTACGCAGGCGCATTCATTTGCGTCGGTTGCGGGGCGACCGCTACACCGACGACGCCGAGGACTATTGACGGTCGCCGATCGTTCGGCTCGATCAGCTCGCCACGATCTGCGGCGCGAGGATCTTGATCATGTGGTTGCTCCACCGGAGCTGACGCAGGGTGTCCGGGTGACAGTCGGACACCATCTCCAACAGATCGTGGTTTTTCAGCGCCTGCGCACTCTGTCCGAGCATGACCCAATCGATCGACACGCCGGCCGTCGTCTGATGGAGTCGGCGTAGGTCGACGAGGAGGAGCATCCCGGGTTCCGGTCGCCGACCGAGCAGGTCGCTGATCTTCTCCTGTGCGGAGCCCGTCCGCGCGGTGGTCCGCGGCTCCGGGTCCAGGTCGACGCCCAGCGCGGATGCCGCGTCGGAGATCCGCACGAGGTGTTCGCGCGACCAGCGCGCGAGGTCCTGGGCGACGTGATGGACCTCGTGATCGGCGGCGTGGCGGTGCGCGAGTGTGTCGAGGTCGACGGCCAATGCTCGTTCGGCCCGGTGCAGTTCGCGAAGTACGAGTCCGAGTTTCGTCATCGGCCATTCTCCTTGTCACGCGATACCCGCGTCAGCTTCGCCGCGCCGGTCTTGAAGATGGGCTGTTTGGACGCCGGGTCCCAGTCGGTCAGGGTCAATTCATTGGCGGCACGTTCGTGCGCGGTGTCCGCATCGGCGCCGGCATGGCCATCGATGTCCCAGTAGCCGTAATGGAACGGCACGAACAGAACGCCCGGACGAATGTCGGTGATGCGCACCGTGGCGGTGATCGCGCTTCGGGGGCTCGAGATCTCGACGAGATCTCCGTCGCCGATCTCGCGCTCGGCGGCATCGTGTACCGAGAGTTCCACCCACACGTCCGGCGCGGCGTCGTTGAGTTCGCTCGCACGTCCGGTCTTGGTGCGGGTGTGGAAGTGGTAGACGGTCCGCCCGGTGATCAGTGCGAACGGATAGTCGTCGCTCGGTTGTTCATGCGGTGGAATGTACTGAGCTGCTTTGATGATCGCGCGCGCATCGGGATTGAGCGCACGATACTCGGTGGGTTCGAGTGGCGTGCCGGTCACCAGGTCCTTGCCGTAGGCCTCGCAATAATCTGGTGCGCTCCAGAACTTTCCGTTCGCGTAGAGGCGCTCTGTCCCCTCGGGGGCGTCTTCGTTGCATGGCCACTGGACTCCGCTGCGCTCACGGAGCATCTCATACGACAGGCCGCTGTAGTCACACGGCCGCCCCGCACTGCACCGACGCCACGCGTCGAAAGCGCTTTCGGCATCTCCCCACTGGGGCAACGAGTTCCCGTCGCGGTCGCGGAAGTCCATCCGCCGGGAATAGTCGAGGAAGATGTCGAGATCGGCCCGGGCCTCGCCGGGCGGGTCGATCGCCTTCTCCGACAGATGCACCGTGCGATCGGCATTGGTGAACGTACCCGTCTTCTCGCCCCAGCCCGCGGCGGGCAACACGACGTCGGCGAGTTCGGTGGTCTCGTTGGCGAACATGTCCTGCGCCACTACGAACAGACGCTCCTGTGCCAGGATTGATCGCACCCGCGGCAGTTCCGGCAGGGAGACAGCAGGATTGGTCGCCGATATCCACAGCATGCGGACGGTTCCCTGTTCGGCGTAACGGAAGATCTGCATCGCGTGAGTGGGCGGGCCGTAGTGCGGGATCTGGTTCTTGTCGATGTTCCACAGCTCCGCCAGCTCGGCGATGTGATCGTCGTTCGACCAGTTGCGAAAGCCTGCGAGATCTCCGTCGGCCCCGCATTCGCGCGTGTTCTCCGCTGTCGGTTGCCCGTTCATCTGCAGCAGACCACACCCCGGGCGTCCGAGCATCCCGCGGATGAGGTGCAGGTTGTTGACCTGGACCGAGGCCGCGGTTGCCTGATGTGACTGGTAGAAGCCTTGCAGCACCGTCGACATGAGCCTCTCGGCGGTCCCGAGAACGCGAGCCGCGTGCCGAAGGTCGTCGGCCGGGATCCCACAGATGTCGGCGACGACCTCCGGCGTGTACTGCTCGACCCGCTGCCGGAGTTCGTCGAAACCCACTGTGTGCGAATCGATGTAGTCCTCATCGATCCACCCGTTGGTGATGATCTCGCGGAGCAGCCCGTTCATCAGCGCGACATTGGTGCCGGGCAGCGGCGCCAGGTGGACGGCGGCGTGCCGCGCGACCGGTGTCGGACGAGGGTCCACACAGACGATTCGAGGCGGGTTCGGGCCGGCAAGGCGGTCGAGGATGCGCATCCAGGTGACCGTCTGGGTCTCCGCGATGTTGTGTCCGAACAGGGCGATGACGTCGGCGTGATCGATGTCGGCGTAGCTGCCCGGCTGGCCGTCGCTGGCGAAGGATTCCTTCAGGGCTTCCGCCGCGGTCGCCGTGCACAACCGGGTGTTGCCGTCGAGGTGGTTGGTCCCGATCGCGCCGTGGGCGATCACACCGAGCGTGTAGTACTCCTCGAGGAAGAGCTGTCCGGAGGTGTAGAAGCCGATGGACGACGGCCCCCGCTCCGCCAGCAATTCACGGGAACGGCTCACGATCCGTTCCATCGCCGCGTCCCACGAACATTCGACCAGGACGCCGTTCTCCCGGATGCGCGGTCGGGTCAACCGGTCGCGGGACGAATTCGCCTGCCACCCGTACAGGTCCTTGATGTCGACGCGTCCGTGGTTCACGCGGTCGTCGGCCCGGCCGCGAACACCGACGATGCGGTCGTCGGCCACCGCGATGTCGAGGCCGTCACCATTGGAGTGCAGCACCGACGCCGTTCGAACCCACCGGTCGACGGTCTCCGTGGAGACCCCGTCGGCGAGGTGCTCGTCGACCCGGGTGGGCCAGTCCTCGCCAGGACCGTAGGGGGTCCGCGGCCCCCAGGGATCACTGATTCTGCTGGTTACCTCGTCGCTGGTCACGTCTTGACGGGTACCCAACGGCGGCGGTTTCATTCCGATGGACGCCGGGTACGCGATTTCCATCTGCAATCGACAGGAAGAAGTCCAGTGACCACCGTGACCGAGATACTCGAGTCCCATCCTGTACGCGACGACATCGACAATGCTGCGCTCGCGGCCTGCATCGAGGCATGTGCGGAGTGCACGCAGGCCTGCACCTCATGTGCGGACGCATGTCTCGGCGAGAGTGGCGTCGACCAGCTCGTCGAGTGCATCCGATCGGATCTGGACTGCGCCGACCTGTGTTCGATCACCGAACGGGTGCTCCTCCGACGCACCGATGCCAACGTCGCGGTGGTGCGGGAGACGTTGGAAGCGTGCGCAACCGCATGCCGTGTCTGTGCCGAGGAATGTGACCGGCACGCGGACATGCACCAGCACTGCAGGATCTGCGCGGACGCGTGCCGGCGCTGCGAGGAGGCCTGCCGGACGCTGCTCGAGGTGCTCGGCTAGCACGACCCTGCGCTCGGCCCAGGATGCTTCGGCACAACCGCCGAAGTCGAACCCGACAATGAGGAGAGAAGATCATGGCTCAGTACCGCGTGGTGGATTCCGACGAAACAGTCATCGAGGAAAAGGGTTTCGATGACGCAACCAGTGCCTACGACTGGTTCAAGACCGTCGCCGCGCCCGATGACAGCCTCGGCACCGTCATGCAGGTCCACGACAACGGCGAGTGGAAGAACTTCGAGGTGTCCGACGGCGGCACCAACAAGAATCCGTCCGCGGACGCCTAACGTCCGGCCAAACGGCCGTTCAAGAAGGTCAGGGCCTCGACACTCCACGGGATGAATGCCGCCGTGTGCGTCTGCCCGCGGTATTCGGTGAAGGTCGTCGGCACACCTCGACTGCGGTAGCTCTCGGCGAGACCGGCGACGTCGGCGGCGATCATCACACCGTCGCCGATGCCGTCGGAATTGCCGACGCCGAGCATCATCGGAACCCGCGGGGTGCCGAGTGTTCCCATCACGTTCTCCGAGATCGCCTGCCGCACACCGGGTACGTCGAGCACGCCACCCACCGATGGTTTGAGGAGTTGGTGGTCGGTGAGTCCCGGATATTCGTCGGCGAACTGTTCGATGCACTCCCCCGCGACCTGGCGCAGGATTCGCTCGCCCTTCGGGGACAGATAGCTCGCGAGGTCGATGTCGTAGGTCTCGGCATAGACCGCCATCAAAGCGGGGATGACTCCCGTCCATTCGGGTTTGCCGTTGACGTAGCCGAGGTTGTGTGCGGGATCCACCGGAATCCCGCCCGCCGCCGCGCCGACGATGTTGAGTTCCGGCGAATAGGTGGGCGCCAGTTCGGCGCCGAAGCCGGTGGGTACCGACCCGCCCGAGTATCCGTACAAGGCGATCGGGGTGCGGGCTGGTGCACGGAGCTGCCTGAGCGCGGCACGGAGCCCGTCCAGGGCGGCATAGCCGGATTCCCTCGCGATCGTCCATCGCAACCCGCGACCCTCATAGTCGGGGACCGCGACCGTGTAGCCGGCCGCCATCAGTCCGGTGATCAGGGCCAGATCGATGGGCCGCTCGGACATGTTGCCGCCCCGCAGCGTGTACGACGGATCGCACTGCGCGCCCAACGCGTCGTAGAAGGAGTGGTACGACACCATCCGACGCGGCGCGCCCGGGCCTACGACGGGCGGTGAGATCACCGTGGTCACCGTCGAAGTCGGATGACCGGAGTTGTTGGTACTCCGGTACAGGATCTGAGTCGCGGTGATCGGCACATCAGTTCCGCGCCATCCCAATCCGACCTGACGCGTGCGCAGGATGGCGCCCGGGGCACGCTTCTCGTAGTCGCGTGGAGGCTCGTAGAACGGGTCTTGCGTCGGCAGCAGCGCCGGTGCCGCGACGGGCGCCGGGAGCGGGGTCGGCGACGCCGTAGGCGTGAGAACACACAGGGAGGCCGCGACCCCGATCACGGCGATCAGCGTGGTGAGGGGTCGCGAGATCTGGCGCATGAGCAGTGATCATGCCCGGTTTGCCTCGCTCGCGGTGGGATCCGAGCAAGGTGGGCACGGATTGCTCGCGAGACGGTTTTCAAGCCACGGGGGCGTTCTCTCCTGCCCGCTCCACCTCTTCCACCACCGGCGACATCGCCACCACGACCGCGCCGACGACTGCGGCGATGAAGGCGATCACCGCGACCGGTCCCCAGCCGGCACGGACGGTGTCGTCGAGGACCACGATGCCGACCACACCCGGCACCACCGTCTCGCCGACCACCAGGGAGGCCGACGCCGCGCTCACCGCACCCTTCTGCAGGGCCACGGTGAACATGTAGAAACCACCTGGACCGCTGAGGATGATCGCGTACAGTGCCGGGTCGGTGAAGAGTTCGCCGAGGTCGAAGGGGTCGAGACCGTCGAGCACTCGGACCGCGACTGCGAGCACGCCGAACAGGACGCCGCCGGAGAGACCCGCCAGCACCGCGACCCGGCTCTGCATTCGCGGCAGGATCGCGGCGCCGAGCCCGAGGATGACGACGGCCGCGACGAGAACCGCCCAGTGCAGCCACCATTCGTGTTTGCGTCCCTCGTCACCGGCAGCGAACCCGAGCAGGACGAGCGCCACCACGACGACACCGATCGCGGTCCAATCACGCTGGGACAGTCGCGCTTTCAACACAATGGTGGCCAGCACCACCGTCACGACGAGGTTGGCGCTGACGATCGGCTGCGCAAGGAACAGCGGGATCATCCGCGCGGCCACGAGGTTGCCGAGGAAGCCGATGCCGTCCAACGCCATTCCCGCGATGAACGCCACGGTCAGCATGGCGGCGATGGTCGACCGCAGGGACGGCGCCTCACCCGGCCCGGCACCGGTGTCGTCGACGCTCTGCGCGCCTCGGGCCTGCAGCACCGACGCCGTGCCGTAGGCCAGCGCGGCGAACACCGCGGCGAGAATACCGATCAGCATGATCGAACAGTAGTCACCGCGGCGTCGCGCGACCAGACGTAGACTTTGACCGATGCCGATGTCCAGCCCCCGGCCGCTGTGGCCGGCCGTTTCCCGCAGATCCGCGAGGTGCGGGCGAGGTCGCCGCGGCACGACCGGCGAAAGACGGGGACACGATAGATGGGTCTGTTCCACATCCCGCTGCAGATAACCCACTTCGCGATCGGCGCCGCCGCACTGATCAGCGGTGAGGCCGCGGTCGGGACCACGCGCGGCGTCGCGGGCCTGGCGCGCACGGCCGCAGGTTTGGTCGCCGAATCCTTCGCTGGTCCCCCGGTGCGTCGAAGCAGTTCGCACGGCGACAACCGGTGGATCGAGGTGCGGGGTCTCGATGGCTCCGCAGCCCACACGATCGGCACCACCATCGTGGCCGATCTGCTGAACACGCCCGGCGTCCGGGACGCGGTCCTGAACGAAGCCCTGTCCCGGGTCGTGGTGACGGTCGAGTCGAACGGACCGACCGTCGAGGAACTCGTCGAGGTCGTCGAACAGGCCGAGAGTCGGGTTGCCGCATCCCCGGACGCCCCCCGGCGACCGTCGGCGAGCCTGCCCGGCGACGACACTGCCCTTGCTGCGCGACTGCTGAGCGCCTACGCGGCCGGGACGGGGCTGATCCTCGCAACCGGGGCGGCCGCCTTGCGGGTCACCGGGGTCACGTCTGCGTTGGCCGCACCGGTGTCGATGGCGCAGAACTCCCCCTCGATCCGACGCCGCGTCGAAGCGCGCCTCGGACCCGACGCCGCGCAGGTGTTCTTCTCCGCTCTCAGCGCCGGCATGAGTGTGCTGACCGTGTCGCCCGGCGCGCTGCTTGCCGACAGTGCCGTGCAGGCGTTGCTCGTGGCCGAGACGATCAACGCCCGACGCAACTGGGAGCGTTTCGAGCCCGAGTTGACCCGGCAGGCGTGCAAGTCCGCGGGGCTCGTGGGTGTCAGCCCGAGAGCGGCCCACCGGTCGGTCGGTGCCGCCGATTCCTACGCCGACCGCTCGACTCTCGCGGGGATCGGAGCCGCCGCGATCTCCGGCATCGCCTCCGGGAAGACCGCGACCGCCGGTTCGGCGGCACTCGCCCTGGTCCCCAAACCCGTCCGCAGCATCCGGGAGTCGTTCGGCGTCGCCCTCGGTCGCGGCCTGATGCTCCACCACCGCACCGTGGTGATGCGCCCGGATGCGCTGCGCTCCCTCGAGGCGGTCACCACGGTCCTCATCGATCCGCGCGTGCTGTTCACCGACGAGCTCACGGTGACGCGCATCGAAGGGGTGCCGCCGGAGGTGCGCTCTACGGCATGGTCGGCGGCCCGGGAGGCCCTGCACGAGGGCTTGCTCGCGCCCGGATGGCACAAGCTGTCGGACATTCCCGGCGCAGGTGGTGACGGCGAGGCCCTCATCAGCGCCCTGCGCGACCCGTTCGCGTCGGCGGTGGTCACCGAGTCGCGGCGCGTCGGGATACGCGTGATCTCGCTCGACCACGACGGCCTGCGCTCCCTCGGTCAGGGGTTCGATGACCTGTTGCCCACCGACGACGGGATCGACCGGGAGCTGGCGAGGGCGCTCACACAATTGCACGCCGACGGCCGGCAGGTGCTCCTCGTCACCGGTTCGACCGAATCGGCAACGCTGCCTGCGGAGGTGGTTGTCGGTGTGTGGCAGGACAATTCGATCCCGCCGTGGGGTGCGGATCTACTGGTGCCGGACCTGCGCGCCGTGTGGCGAATCCTGCACGCCGTCCCCGCAGCCAAGAAGTCGGCGACCAAGGGCATCGAACTGTCGGCGAGCGCGTCGGTGATCGGTGCCGTCATGCTGTTGCCCGAGGTCGTCGGCAACGGTCCGACCTCGGTGAACATGACCGCGGTGGGCGCGCTGTGGTCGGGGTACCGCCTCGCCGACGGTGTCTTCGATGACCCACTCCCGCACCCCGAGCCGGGTCACGACTGGCACGCGCTCCCCGTCGAGGAAGTGCGTGCGCTGCTGCCCCGACCGGAGCCGCGGACGACGAAGACCGCCGGCACCGACGAGCGCCGCTTCCCCGGGTTCCTGGCCCCGGTGACCGGCCCGCTGGCAGCCACGTGGCGCATCGTCGGAGAGTACTTCGAAGCCTTCCGGGAGGATCTCGACGAACCGATCACCCCCATTCTGGCCACCGGCGCCCTGGCCACCGCGCTGCTGGGATCCCCGTTCGACGCCGTCCTCGTCGCGAGTGTGCTGCTGGTGAACACGGCGACCTCCACCCAACAATCCCTGCACGCCGAGAAGGTCCTCGGCGGTCTGCTGGCCGCTCAGGAACCGCTGGCCCATCGCGTGACCGGAGCCACAGACGACGCCGACGTCGAGCGGGTGCCGGCCGGGGACCTGCAGCCCGGCGACCTCATCAGGGTGGGTCCGGGCAAGGTCATCCCGGCCGACGCGCGGATCATCGTCGCCGATGGGGCCGAGGTGGACGAGTCGGCGCTCACCGGCGAATCACTACCCGTCAGCAAGGCCACCGATCCGACGCCGGGTGCGCCGCTGGCCGACCGGACCGGCATGTTGCACGCCGGGACGACCATGGTCGCCGGTCGCGCCGTGGCCGTGGTCACCACGGTCGGCGCCGGCACCCAGATGAACCGGGCGTCGGCGATGACCGCCCGAAAGGCCCGCAAGGTCGGTCTCCAGGCCCAGCTCGCGCACATCACCGGGAGGGCACTGCCGTGGAGCATCGCCGGCGGCGTCGCCGTCGGCGTGTTGAGCCTGCTGCGGGGAACCCCGCTGCGCCAGTCCGCGGGCACGGGCGTAGCGATCGCGGCGGCCGCGGTCCCTGAAGGCCTGCCCCTGGTCGTGACGCTCGCCCAGCTCGCCACTGCGAGACAACTGACCAGCGACGACGTGCTGGTCCGCAATCCCCGCGCCGTGGAAGCCTTTGCGCGGTTGGACATCGTCTGCTTCGACAAGACCGGCACCCTCTCGGAGAACCACCTGAGGGTCGTCGCGCACCGTGGCGTGAGCGGTGTCGCCGACGACGACGTGCTGGCCGCGGCGGCCCGGACCGTCAAGGCCACCGTCGGGAAGGTGGAGCACGCCACGGACGAGGCGATACACGTCGCCGCTCAGGAACGTGGGATGACACTGGACGACGCCGACGCGCACCTGCCGTTCCAGTCGGATCGCCCCTACGCGGCCGCTCTGGTCGGTACGACGCTGTCCATCAAGGGCGCTCCCGAGATCCTCAGCGCTCGTCTGACCGTGGTGGACGACGGACTCGATGAACTCATCGAGGAGATGGCCGCATCGGGCCTACGGGTGCTGGCGGTGGCCGGGCGTGAGCTGACGTCGGAGCAGGCCGCCGCCGCTCGCGACGACCAGTCGGCGCTGGAGGCGTTGTGCGACCGGGACCTGATCCCGGTCGGAGCGATCGGGGATCGCCGACACGCCGCGCCCCAGCGCACGCCCACTGCTCGCAGAGCTCCGCCGGCGCGGCATCGGCGTCCGGCTGATCACCGGGGATCACCCGCTCACCGCCGCGGTGGCTGCGCGAGATCTCGGCCTGCCGGTGACGCTCGACGACGTGATGACCGGGCCGGTGTGGGATTCGCTCACCGCAGATGCACGTATCGACGCCGTGCAGCGTTTCCAGGTCTTCGCGCGCATGGCCCCCGAGCACAAGGTGCAGGTGGTGGAAGCGCTGGAGGCCGCCGACCTGGTGAGTGCGATGGTCGGCGACGGCGCCAACGACGCCGCGGCCATCCGTGCCGCGACCGTGGGCGTCGGCCTGATCGCAACCGGCAGTGACCCGGCGAGCACGGCGGCGGACGTGCTGCTGCTCGACGGCCAGATCGGTGCGCTCATCACTGCGATCGACGAAGGGCACCAGCTGTGGCGTCGCGTGCACGCCGCGGTGTCGATGCTGGTCGGCCACAATCTCGGCGAGGTCACCTTCTCCCTCATCACCAGCGCGGTGACCGGACGTCCGGCGATGTCCGCGCGTCAGATCCTGCTTGTCAACATGCTCACCGACGCCTTCCCGGCCGCGGCCCTGGCCGTGAGCCCCCAGGTGGCCGGCGGTCTGGCCGACTTCGACGAAGCCGCGCTGTGGCGAGCGACCTACACGCACTGCGTTTCGACGGTCACAGGTGCCACCCTGGCCTGGCTTCTGGCTCGCCCGATCGGGACGCAGAGGCGCGCGGCGACAGTGGGATTGGCCGGTCTGGTGCTGACACAGGTCGCCGAGATCGTCTCCGAATCGCACGGGCCGCTGGTCGTCGCCACCAGCATCGGAACCTTCGCGGTGCTGGTCGGAGTGATCAGCACCCCGGGTGTGAGCCAGTTGTTCGGATGTAGACCGCTGGGGCCGATCGGATGGGGTCAGGCAGCGGTGGGCGCCGGCGCCGCGATGGCGGTGTCCAGGGTTGCACCGACCGTGACCGTGAAGCTCGGCGAGTGGTACCGAGGGACGTTCGGGTCAGCGGCCGCCGAAGGCGGCGTCGATGAGCAGGGTTCAGGCGTCGATGACGAGGACACCGGCACGCACCAGCAGGGCATAGAGCCCGCGGATGGGCGGGGTCAGAACCCGGACACCGGTCGAGATGAGGCTGTCGGTGTCAAACGACCGGGCGATCTCAGTCATGTAGGGAAGCCTAACCGAAGAGCCCTTGGGCAAGCAATGGAGCACAGCCGATTGGAGTCGGAAATGTTGACATCGGTGAAGTCCTTCGTGGATTCCCATCGCGACGTGTCAAAGCTCGTCGAAGAAGCCGAAAGCTTCTCGATTCAGCTTCCGGTGGTCGGACGGGTGGGTGTTCCGCCGCCGGAGAAGCTCGCCTTCTATGGCGCACTCGGCCTGCTCGCCGCCGTCGAGATCATCGACTGGCCGGTCGCCGTTGCCCTCGGCATCGGCCACGCGGTCACCACCGGTCAGCTCGAGCATCGTGCAGAAAAGGCAGAGCACCATGTGCGCGAAGTCGTCGACGAGGCTGTCGAGGAAGCTTTCGAAGAGGCGACCGAGCAGCATGCGCTGCCTGCCGCGCCGGCTGCCACCGCGAAAGCGCCGGCCAGGAAAGCGGCCCCGCGGAAGAGCGCCCCCAAGAAGACAGGGACCACCAAGACGGCAACCAGGGCGGGGGCCTCCAAGGCACCGGCGAAGAAGACGGCCGCCAAGAAAACGGCTGCCAGAAAAACAACCGCCAAGAAGACGCCGACCAAGAAGGGTGCACCGAAGAAGCCGTCGAACGGCTGACGGCCGGACCGGACGTGCGGCGTCAGTCGTCGATGACGAGGACGCCTGCTCGCAAGAGCAAAGCGTAGAACCCGCGAACAGGCGGGGTGAGCAGCCGAACCCCGGACGCCACCAGGGCGTCGGGTCCGAGCGACCGAGCGATCTCACTCATGAAGGTCAGGCTAATTGCGCCGTGCCCGACCAGACAATGGCAGACGGGCGAACGTCAGCTGAACACTTCACGTCCCGAACAATGCTGCCGGCGCGTCGCCCGCAGCTCCACTGCCACGATTCCGTCAGTCCCGGTGCTCCACCCGCGGCGGATGCCCGTATCCCCGCGGCGCGTTCGTGGCGTCGGCCGTTTCGACCGCCGTCACCGCTCCCGACGACGCGAGTACCACTCCCCCGCCGACGGCGGCGACGAAGGCGACGATCGCGGCCGGGCCCCAACCCGCGCGCGTGACGTCGCCGAGGAAGGCGATGCCGACCGCACCCGGCAGCACCGTCTGGCCGACGACGAGCGCCGCGGCGGCGCCGTTCACCGAGCCGGTCTGTAGCGCCACGGTGAACAGGTAGAAGCCGCCGATCCCGCTGAGCAGCAACCCGTACAGGGCGGGGTCGGTGAACAGCACGGTGAGGTCGAGGGGGTCGAGGCCGTCGAGGATTCGGGACGCCACCGCCATCACGCCGAACACCGCACCGGCGATGAGTCCGGTGACCGTGGCGATGTGGGTCTTCAAGCGCCGCATCACGATCAGACCGATCAGGAAGAGCGCCGGACCGGAGACGAGGACCGCCCAATGCATCCACGCGGTGTGCTCCACACCCTCGCGACCGGCCGACGCCGCGAGCAGGATCAGCGACGCCACGACGACCGCACCGGCGATCCAGTCACGCAGCGTCAGGCCGACTTTCAGCACCACCATGGCGAGGAGCGCAGTGGCGACCAGGCGCGCCGAGATGATCGTCTGCGACAGGAACAGCGGGATCAGCCGGGCGGACGCGATCGTCGCGATGAACCCGATGATGTCGAAGACGAATCCGATCAGGAACGGGACCGTGAGCATCGTCAGCGCGGTGGACTTCAACGACGGGTGCGCCGCCGCGGACCGTCGACGTTCCTCCCGGATGGCGGCGCGCTGCGCGACCTGTTCGGCGCCGAGCGCCTGGAGAACCGCGGCCGCGGCGAACGCCAGCGCACCGATCACCGCGATGACGATTCCGCTGGTCACGGCGCAGGCTCAGATCAGCGAGGGGTGAGGACGTCGGTACCGACGTATTTCGCGAGCTCGGCGGGCAGCTTCACCGAACCATCGGGCTGCTGGTGGTTCTCCAGGATGGCCACCAGCCAGCGCGTGGTGGCCAGCGTGCCGTTGAGCGTCGCCGCGATCTGCGGCTTCCCGTTCTCGTCGCGGTAGCGAATCGAGAGACGGCGGGCCTGGAAGGTGGTGCAGTTCGACGTCGAGGTGAGTTCCCGGTAGGTGTTCTGCGTGGGAACCCATGCCTCACAGTCGAACTTGCGCGACGCCGACGACCCGAGGTCGCCACCGGCGACATCGATGACGCGGTACGGCACGTCGATCGCGGCCAGCATGTCCTTCTCCCAGCCCAGCAGCCGCCGGTGCTCGGCCTCGGCGTCCTCGGGCTTGCAGTAGATGAAGCCCTCGACCTTGTCGAACTGGTGCACGCGGATGATTCCGCGGGTGTCCTTGCCGTAGCTGCCGGCCTCCCGGCGGAAGCACGTCGACCAGCCGGCGTACCGCTTCGGGCCGTCGGACAGGTCGAGGATCTCGTCCATGTGGTAGCCGGCGAGCGGCACCTCCGAGGTCCCGACGAGGTACAGGTCGTCGTCCTTGTCGAGGTGGTAGACCTCGTCGGCGTGCGAGCCGAGGAAGCCGGTCCCCTCCATGACCTCGGGACGCACCAGAACGGGCGGGACCATAAGCGTGAAGCCGTTGGCCGCCGCCTTCTGCGCGGCCATGTTGAGCAGGCCCAACTGCAGGAAGGCGCCCTGCCCGGTGAGGAAGTAGAACCGCGAGCCCGACACCTTGGCGCCGCGCTCCATGTCGAGCAGGCCGAGTGACTCGCCCAGTTCGAGGTGATCCTTCGGGTTCTCGATCTCGCGGGGTTTACCCACGTGCTCGAGGACCACGTAATCGTCCTCGCCGCCGGCGGGTGCCTCCGGGGCGACGATGTTGGAGATCGCACGATGGGCCTCGGCGGCGGCCTCGTCGGCCGCGGACTGGCGCGCAACCGCGGCCTTCACCTGCTCGGCGAGCTCCTTGCCCTTGGCGAGCAGCGCCTGCTTCTCGTCGCCCTGCGCCTTGCCGACCTGTTTGCCGAGAGCCTTCTGCTCGGATCGCAACGTGTCGGCGTCGACGATGGCCGCACGACGGGCCGCATCGGCATCGAGCAGAGCATCCACCAGGCCGGGGTCCTCGCCGCGCGTGCGCTGCGAAGTACGGACCAGATCCGGGTCGTCACGAACAATCTTCAGGTCGATCACGCCTTCAAACCCTACTTGAGCGTGCGATGCGAATCCGATCACGCTATCGACGAGACGCCCGCCGGGGCCGGGCCGTCAGCTCCAGAGCGCCCGCAGATCGTCCCGGCCGAACATCGCGGCGGCATCGGCCGCCGAGGGGGTGCCGGCCTGTGGATCGGCCCCGGCGTCGACGAGCACCCGGACCACGTCGTCGAATCCCTTGAACACCGCCCCGGCCAGTGGGGTCTGTCCCCGGTCGTTGGCGAGGTCGGGATCGGCGCCGCGGGACAGCAGAGCCGAGACCGCCGACGCATGCCCGTGATAGGCCGCGAGCATGAGCAGCGAGTCGCCGGACTGTTTGCGCAGGTTCACCGGTACGCCGGCGTCGACGTAGCCGCCCAGCGTGGCAGCGTCGCCGGAACGGGCCATGTCGAACAGCCGGGTGGCCAGTTCGACGACCTCCGGGTCGGGTGACGGACCCGGGCCGGGCGCGGACTGAGGGGAATCGGCGGACACTCCCGCGAGTGTAGGCAGCGTCCGTCGCGTGACCCCCGTCCCCGCATCGGCTGATGCGGGTGCGCCTGGTCGGATCGACCAGGCATGATGGATCCCGATGAACGAGCCCGACCCTGGCCGCGACAAGCCCGGCCCCGACGCCCGCGACCTCACCGACGACGACTTCACCGCCGTCGACCCGGTCGAACGGCACGACGAGCCGGTCGCCGGACGACCCGCCCGACGCGCCCCGCGCAACCCCGTCTTCGTGGTTCTCGCCGCGATCGTCGTCGGCGCACTCGCCGCGGGCGGTATCGCCTTCGCGATGGGTGTCTTCGACGACTCCGGCAGCGTCGGCGGCAGCGACATCGGTGAGGGCGAACGACTCGTCCAGAACGCTTTCACCCGGTCGGTCGCCGGGGACTGCCTCGATTGGCCGGCGGGGAACCCCGGTCAGCCGACAGCGGTCGACTGTGCACAGAAGCACCGCTTCGAGGTGGCCGGCGGCATCGACACCTCCCTCATCCCCGGCGTCGAGTTCGGTGAGGACGCACTGTGGCCGGGACCCGAGCGCTTCGCCGCCATCCGCGACGAACAGTGCCCGGTCGCCGTCGATCAGTACCTCGAGGGTCGGCTGGATCCGCAGGGACGCTTCTCGGTCGGCATGATGTACCCGTCGCAGGCCCAGTGGGACAAGGGCGCCCGCCAGTTGCGATGCGGAATCCAGGAGAACGGCGCCGACGGTCAGCCCGCGCAGTTCTCCGGGCGCGTCGCCGACCAGAACCAGTCCTACGTTTGGCCCGAGGGAACCTGCATCGGCATCGACCCCGAGAACCGCACCCCCACCGGTTTCCCGGTGAACTGCGCCGAACCGCACGCCTTCCAGACGACCGGCATCGTCGACCTCGCGATCCGCTTCGGCGACCGGATGTCGAACAAGCCGTGGCCGGCGACCGGCGCCCAGAACAACTACCTCTCGTCGATCTGCCCGAAGCAGGCGGAACGTTTCGTCGGCGGCGCGCCCGCCCTCGACGCGACCACGCTGAACGTGCAGTGGTCGGTCCTCAGCGAGCCGAGCTGGCTGGCCGGGAGCCGCAAAGTGGTCTGCTACCTCGGTCTCCCCGACAAGCGGGGCGGATTCGCGACCCTCGTCGGCGACGCCAAGGGCGGCGCACTGCTGATCAACGGGAAGGCGCCCGTCCCGCCGCCCGCGGCCCCGCCCGGCCGCGCGCTGCCCACGCCGGTGCCGCTTCCCCCGGGCATCGCGCCGAACCCCGACGAAGCCCCCGCCCCGGCGGGCTGACGCATGGCCGTTCCCATGTCCGACGACGAGTTCGACGGGCTGGTCTCCGACGCACTGGACACCATCCCGTCGGAGCTCACCGGCGCGATGAACAACGTGGTGATCCTCGTCGAGCCGCACAACCCGGAGGAACCCGGCATCCTCGGGCTCTACCAGGGCGTCGCGCTGACCCTGCGCGATCACGAATACGGCGGGTTCCTGCCGGACACGATCACCATCTACCGGGACCCGATCCTGGCGATGTGCAGCTCCCGCGACGAGGTGGTGCGCGAGGTCGCGGTCACCGTCATGCACGAGATCGCCCACCACTTCGGCATCGACGACGCCTGGCTGCACGCCAACGGGTGGGGCTAGGGACCCACCGAATCCCGGCCCACACCGCATGTTTCATCTCCCGCGGAATGCGGAATACCGAGGCACCGATGTCCAGCCCACATCCAGGAGTCCCGCATGTCCACTGATGCCATCGTCATCTTGAAAGACGACCACAAGGAGATCCGCAAGCTGTTCCGCGACTTCAAGTCCCAGGGTCCGAACGCCACCAAGACCAAGGGCAAGATCGTCGACCAGATCATCGAGGCCCTGACCGTGCACACCTACATCGAGAACGAATGCATGTACCCCGAGATCCGTAAGCGTGTCCCCGATCTCGAGGACGACATCCTGGAGTCCTACGAGGAGCACCACGTCGCCGACGTGCTCGTCGTCGAGCTGGCCGCGTTGAAACCGGACTCCGAGCGGTTCGACGCCAAGACCACCGTGCTCATCGAGAACGTGGAACACCACATCGAAGAGGAAGAGGACGAGTGGTTCCCCAAGGTGCGGGAGGCGCTCGGGCGCAAGGACCTTCAGGAGATCGGCGAAGAGATGTTGCGTCTCAAGGAGAAGGCCCCGCGTCGTCCGTCGCAGCCGTCGGCACTGAAGAAGACGGTCGACGCGATCCTCAAGTAGGGAGCAGGGCTAGCTGTACTGACCCGCCAGGTTGGGTACGCGGTCGGCGGGTGAGTCGCCTCTGAGTGCGGTGTGGCCGCGTTCGTGATTGTAGATGCGCAGGAACTCGTCGAAGGCGGCCACGCGTTCGGTCTCGCTGTTGTAGGGGCGGGCGT
>NZ_WXYI01000002.1:0-99038 GCF_009872315.1 Gordonia sp. YY1
GCCACCCAGCAGCGGCAGCACCGCCAAACACTGCTCAACCGCAAATACCTGGCCCACCCGCAACGCTTCCGGCGCCCACCCCGGGCCCCGGAAATCCCGACCACCGTCGGGATCAACCACAGAAGAACAACCAACCAGCCCCTGTCTCAGACAGGTTGAGAAATTCCGGCGTCGGGGTGGAAATGTCGAAAAGCGGTGGATTTGCCGGGGCTGGACCGACCTGCCGTCCCACCGATGAGTTCCGCTGCGGTGGTGAGTCTGTCCTGCATAGATTGCTCATGCCGGACGACGACAGGAAACGACAAACATGCCGCAGCTACTCAGAGTGCAGAATTTCGCGGTCTCGCAGGACGGGATCGGTGCAGGTGAGAATCAGACCTTCGAGAGGCCCTTCGGTGACACCGTCGAGCCCTGGGAACTGATGTCGTGGGCCGGAGCCACTGCCAGCTGGCCCAACCGCACCGATCCCGGCGGCGCGCGCGGGCTCGACGACTACTTCACCCGGGACTTCACCCACAACATCGGCGCGGAGATCATGGGCCGCAACAAGTTCGGGCATCAGCGCGGCCCGTGGACCGACCACGACTGGCAGGGGTGGTGGGGCGACGAACCGCCGTTCCACACCCCGGTGTTCGTCCTGACTCACCACCTCCGACCGTCGTTCACCCTGGGTGAGACCACTTTCCATTTCCTCGATGCCACACCGGCGGAGGCAGCCGAGACGGCGAAAGCGGCAGCCGACGGCAAAGACGTCCGGATCGGCGGTGGCGTGAGCACGGTGCGGGAGTTCCTCGACGCCGACCTCATCGACACGCTGCACGTCTCGGTCGCGCCTGTCACGTACGGAAAGGGTCTGCGCCTGTGGGAGTCGCCGGAGGACCTGGCGGACCGCTTCGAGCACGAGGTGATCCCGAGTCCCAGCGGAGTCACCCACCATTTGTTCTGGCGGAAGTAGTTTTTCGCCAAGCCCCGGAATGTCTGCTGCGAGCGGGGTAGTTGTAGGGGTCATGACGGAACTAGCCGACAAGGCCGCGACTCTACTCCAACTCCACAAGCCCGGGGACCCGGTGATCCTGCCGACCGTGTGGGACGCATGGTCGGCGAACCTGGCGGTGTCCGCCGGGTTCACCGCATTCACCGTCGGCAGCCACCCGGTGTCCGATTCGATCGGCAAACCCGACAACGAGGGAATCACCTTCTACGAGCTGACGACTCGGATCAAACAGATCACCGCAGCGGTCGACGTCCCGATCTCCGTCGACATCGAATCCGGCTACGGCGAGGACCCCAAGACGCTGATCGACGGCCTCATCGACGCCGGGGCCGTCGGCCTCAACATCGAGGACACCGTGCACAGCGAGGACGGCCGACTTCGCGAGGCCCAGGAGCACGCCGACTTCGTGGGTGCTCTGCGCGCCGCGTCGGACGCCACCGACGTCCACGTCGTCATCAACGCCCGCACCGACCTGTTCCTCAAGCAGGTCGGCGACGAATCCGACCGCGTCGACCGCGCCATCGCGCGGATGAAGCTCTGCGCGGAGGCCGGAGCCGACGCGCTCTATCCGGTCGGCTTCCACGACGACGCCACGCAGAAGCGGCTTGCCGACGAACTGCCGCTTCCGGTCAACGCCATCGGGCACCCGACCAAGAACAACAAGGCGGCACTCGCCGCGCTCGGCGTCGGACGCGTGAGCTTCGGGCCGCTGTTCCAGAAGGTGCTCGCCGAACGTGCAGCCGAGGTCCTCGCTCCCTGGAAGTAGTCCGACGTAGATGTCGCGGATCGTGACCGTCGACGTCACGTTCCGCGACATCTGCAGACCGGCCGGAAACGGTGCCGCGCGAATCCGGCACGAGTGTCGGAGGTCGGGTTTACCGTCGGGACATGGCACTCACCAAGAGCGAACGAGAAGCGTTTCTGGCAGAACCGCATGTCGCGGCGCTGTCTGTGGAAGCCGAACCGGGGAGGGCGCCGCTGACGGTGCCGATCTGGTACCACTACACACCCGGCGGAAGACCGTGGGTGCTCACCGGCACCGAGTCGCGGAAGCTGAATCTCATCCGGTCAGCGGGGAGGTTCACCCTCATGGTCGACGAGGTGTCGCCGCGCCTGAAGTACGTATCGGTGTCCGGCAACGCCGTCGACATGGTCGCCGGAACCCGAGACGACCTGCGCGAGATGGCCTCTCGGTACCTCCCGCCTCAGGCCGTCGAACCGTACATCGAGATGGCGGAGAAGGAGCACGGCCCGCAGACCAAGCTGTACCTCGACCCTGAGCAGTGGGTGTCACTGGACCTCGGCAGCCTCGGAGATCTGCCGGTCATATGACGCGGGACACAGTGCCCGACGCGGCATCGCTACATTGAACCCATGCCGAAGCCTCGTCAGACCTCCGACGCACCCGACGCCACCCCGGCGACGACCGACGTCGAAGATGGCGTGACCCCGCTCGACGGCGAGCAGTTCCTGCAGGCCAACCGCACGAACCGGGAGAAGTTCCGGGCCGAGGCGGAGGCCAGGGCGGCAAAGGCCGCACGCAAGGCGGGGCGTCGTGGGGAAGGAGACGACGCCGTCGTCGAGGGCGAGACCGAGCCGGACAGCACGGAAGCAGGGGCCACGGGGGAGTCCGCTGAGGACCGCACACCCCGCAAGCTCGACCGGAAAGCCGCCACCGGCAAGAACAATCGCTGGACGGGCTGGGCGACCCGTCTCGGCAAGAAGACGTGGGCGGTCGTCGCGTTGACGGCCGTCGCCGTGGTGCTCACGGCGTCGACCGCGGTCCTGGCCGTCGCCTACGTCGACGCCGACCGCCGGGCCGACACCGCGGTCAGTACGATCGACACGACGATCCTCGACACCGCCCGCAAGTACGCCACCGAGATCACGACCTACAACTCGGCCGACTATTCCGACCTCGACCGTCGAATCCGGGAGATCTCGACCCCCGCGTTCACCCAGACCTACATCCAGTCCTCGCAGGACGCCCGACGCGGCTCCACCGAGGCAGAAGCGGTGTCGACCGCGAAAGCCGACAACGCCGGCATCATGTCCCTCGACGAGGGAAAGGCCGTCGTGCTCGTCACTCTCGACCAGACCGTCAAGTCGCCGCAGACCGCGAAACAGTTCCCCGAGGGATTCCCGTACCAGTCGCGGGTGAAGGTGACGTTGGTCCAGAACGACGATCGCTGGCTGATGGACGACTTCGCGGTGCTGTAGGGATGGTTTCGACGCGACGCCTCGCGTCGCTCGGTGTCGGCTCAACCGGCAGGGGGTGGCGAACGGGGTTTCGACGCGACGCCTCGCGTCGCTCGGTGTCGGCTCAACCGGCAGGGGGTGGCGAACGGGGTTTCGACGCGACGCCTCGCGTCGCTAGGTGTCGGCTCAAGAGCGGGGCTTCGACTCAGTCATTCTCGCCCAACAGAATTCGCGTCGACAGCGCCTCGATGCGCTCAGGGGAGGGTTGTGGTCTCAATCGCGTCAGGTCGGTGACGACGTTGAGCGCGGCGTGCACCAGGAAGCGGGCGTGGGTGATCGAGAGGTTTTCGCGTTCGCGGCTCACCCAGGTCGCCCACTCTTCCACGGTGATGCGCTGCTGGTTGCGGAGCGCGTTCCGCGCCTCCGGGGTGGCGTGGCCGATCTCGGTCTCGTAGACGCTGATCAGATCGGTTGTGCTGCAAGTCAACCGGACGTATCTGTGAACCATGCCGACGATTGCCTCGCGTGGTGTCGTCGAGTTGGCCAGGGCGTCGGAGATGGCGCTGGTGACGCGATCGGTCGCCCGCCAGAACGCGGCCTCGAGGATGGCGACCTTGCTCGGGAAGTGGCGGTACACGCCGGATGCCGGTAGGTCGGCGGCATGGGCGATGTCTTCGATGGTCACGTCGCGGAATCCGCGGGCCGCGAAGAGGTTGATCGCCTCGGTCAGGATGATCTCGCGTTTCGCGGCCGGCGCGAGGCCGTGAACGCCGGAGGCCACCGGTTCCACCGGATCGGGGAGGTCGACGTCGAGGAGGCTCATCGCGGCGTCGGGAATGAGGCTGGTGACCTCGCGTGCGGGCAGCGAGGCGCGGTGGGTGGTCGGACTGGCGGCGACGCTGGTCATCGCGGCGGCGATCAGATTCGCGTCAGCATCACCGAGCCCGGGACGAAGACGTCGCGCAGCCGCTCGGACGCGCCGGTGCTGATGGACGACGACATCCCGGACGATGGCGCGATCGTCCGGCTCGAGATACCGGGACTCCCACCGGTAGAGGCCACCCTTGCGACGGTTCTCGAACGAGGCGGCCGTGATCGCCACGAGAAGGGAGCGCAGCTCGTCGTCGCCACCGGTCTCCACCGCGTCGAGTGCGGACCGCAGCGACTGCGCGAGTACGGCGGTCGTCTCGGCGAACAGTGCGTACTTGTTCGGGAAGTGCCTGTACAGCGCGGGCGCGGAGATCCCGACCGCGTCGGCGATGTCCTCGAGACGGACCGCGTGATAGCCGCCGTCACTGAATGCCTTGGCCGACGCGTCGACGATGAGTCGTCTCCGGTCGGCGGGGCGGCGGCGTCGGGTGCCCGGAGCATCGGTCTGGGACGTCTCGGAAGGCGGCGTCCCCGGGCGCACGGTCATGGCGACCCACTCTAGCCGGATACGACGTTCACGAGACACATTCCGGTGCCTCGACCAAAAACACCAGGAAGAATCGTTGGAACGCGAGAATAAGTTAACCAAGATTCTCGTGATCTGCGTCGCACTGTGGTAAAAATCTAGGCGATGGCACAGATGGGATCACCTGTGTCTATTTGTCCGGTCACCAGTGGGGAGAACAGTGAGCGACGAGACCAGCCAGAGCGCAATCGTGACCTCGGTCGACGACCGCGGGGTTGCGCGGCTGACGATTTCCGTCCGGGGAAGATGAACGCTCTCGACACCGAGGCGAACCTCGGCATCAGGGCTGCGATGGAGCAGTGGTCGTCGAGTGACGACGTCCGGGTCATCGTGATCGACGGTGCGGGCGGAAGCTTCAGCGCCGGGGCCGATGTCGTCTCCATCAACTCGCAGTCGACCGCCAACGGGTCGTCGGGGCTCGACCCCGACCAGGCCCGCGGGATCATCTCCGCCGGTTCCGAGCTCGTGCGCGCGGTGCGGTCGGTCCAGGTCCCGGTCATCGCCTCCGTCGACGGACCGGCCGCGGGAATCGGCGCCTCGCTGGCTCTGGCCGCCGACCTCATCTACACGACCCAGCGGTCGTACTTCCTGCTCGCCTTCATCAACATCGGTCTGATGCCCGACGGTGGCGCGTCGATGCTGTTCACCTCGGCCGTGGGCCGGGTCCGCGCCAATGAGCTCGCCCTCCTCGGTGAGAAGCTCCGCGCGCCGGAGGCTCTCGCCGCGGGCCTGATCAACGGGGTCTACGACGATCGCGCCGCACTCGACGAAGCTGTCGACAAGGTCGCCGCGAAGCTGGCCGGCAAGAGCCGCTCCGCGCTGCGCCTGACGAAGTCGGCCCTCGACGCACACACGATGTCCGGCTTCGAAGCGGCCATCGAGCGGGAACTCGAAGGCCAGACCGAACTGCTGCAGTCGCCGGAGTTCCAGGCCGCCATCGCCGCCTTCGCGGGCGCCCAGAAGTGAACCTCGGCCCACGCCGAACACTCACCACCACACACGTTTTCACCCATCGCTCGACACGATGAAAGACAACAAGGAGACCGATCGTATGACCGCGACCGTCGACACCGTCACCGACCTCGCCACCGAACCGCTGCGCTCGCGCCGCAACCACTGGATCAACCAGGTCAAGCGCCACGCCTTCATGAACCCCGACGGCCCGGCCCTGAAGTTCCTCGGGAAGGTCACCACCTGGAAGGAGCTCGACGAACGGACCCGCGCCTTCGCCGCGGCGCTGACCCGTCGCGGCGTCGGGTTCGGTGACCGGATCCTCATCGTCCTGCTCAACCGCACCGAGTATGTCGAAGCGACGTTGGGTGCCAACCTGATCGGCGCCATCCCGGTGCCGGTGAACATCCGCATGAGCCCCGCCGAGATCGCCTTCCTGGTCAACGACAGCGGCGCCAAGGTCGTCGTCACCGACACCCTGCTCGCCCCGCTCGTCGATGCCGTCGCGGCCTCGACCAATGCGATCGACCACATCGTCGTCGTGGGGGGATCCGACAAGGACAACCACCTCGATTACGAGGCGCTCGTCGCCGAGGACTCCTCGGATCTGCCGGAGATCGACGTCCCCGAAGAGACCGTCGCGCTGATCATGTACACCTCGGGCACCACCGGAAAGCCCAAGGGCGCCATGCTCACCCACACCAACCTGCAGGCGCAGGCAGCCACCTGCATGCAGGCGCTGCACACCCGGTCCGACGACATCGGCTCGTGCGTCGCGCCGATGTTCCACATCGCCGGGCTTGGTGCCATGACGCCGCTGTTCTACATGGGGGCACTGTCGGTCATCCACCCACTCGGAGCGTTCGACCCGAACGACATGCTCGACACCATCGAGCGAGAGGGCACCACCTCGATCTTCCTGGTGCCGGCTCAGTGGCAGGCCGTGTGCGCCGCCCAGCAGGCCAAGCCGCGCGACCTGAAGCTGCGCGTGATCAGCTGGGGCGCGGCCCCGGCCTCGGACACCGTGCTGCGCGCGATGAACGAGACCTTCCCGGACGCGCTGAACGTCGCGGTCTTCGGTCAGACCGAGATGTCGCCGATCACCTGCGTACTCGAAGGCAAGGACGCCCTGCGCAAGATCGGCTCGATCGGCAAGGTCGTGCCCGCGGTGACCGCCCGCGTCATCGACCCGGAGGGCAACGACGTCGCCCAGGGTGAGGTCGGCGAGATCGTCTACCGCGGACCCAACATGATGAAGGGCTACTGGCAGAACGAGCAGGGGACCGCCGACGCCTTCGCCGGTGGCTGGTTCCACTCCGGCGACCTCGTGCGTCAGGATGAGGAGGGGTTCCTCTACGTCGTCGACCGCGCCAAGGACATGATCATCTCGGGTGGCGAGAACATCTACTGCGCCGAGGTCGAAAACGTGCTGTTCGGTCACCCGAGCATCAGCGAGGCGGCGATCATCGGTCGCGCGCACGAGAAGTGGGGCGAGGTGCCGGTCGCGGTCGTCGTCCCCGCCGCAGGCGTCGAGGATCTGACCCTCGCCGACCTCGAGCCGTACCTGAACGAGAACCTGGCCCGCTTCAAGCACCCCAAGGACCTGGTCATCGTCGAGGAACTGCCGCGCAACGCCGGTGGCAAGGTCGTCAAGCCGACCCTGCGTCAGACCTACGGGTCCAAGGACGCCGGTCTGGCGAACTGACCGCTTCGATCGTTTCTTCGGCCCGTCCGGGCCCGCGCTGATCGGCGCACACACTCCGACCTGGGCGCGTGTTCCCAAGCGCCCAGGTCGCCGTGTTTCCAGCGTCTCGACGGTCCGTCGAACGGCGTAGGGAGTCGATGGAACACGGACTAGGACACGTTCCAATTTTGTGGTTGAGTGACTACAGTCACAAGCGTCGGCAACGACGCGGGTAGACCTCCCGGGGCGAGACGTTGCCGGGTCGAACGGAGGAGATCAGTGAAGACCAAAGGTGCGCTGCTGCGCGAGAACAACAAGCCGTGGGCGATCGAGGAGATCGAGATCGGTGACCCCAAGGCGCACGAGATCAAGATCAAGATGGAAGCAGCAGGCATGTGCCACTCCGATCACCATCTGGTGACCGGTGGCATCCCCATGGCGGGTTTCCCGATCCTGGGTGGGCACGAGGGTGCCGGCGTCGTCGCCGAGGTCGGCGAGGGTGTCACCGATTTCGAGGTCGGCGACCACGTCGTGCTGTCGTTCATCCCGTCGTGTGGCAAGTGTCCGTCGTGCCAGTCGGGCATGGCCAACCTGTGCGACTTCGGCGCCATGCTGCTGCAGGGCGAAGCCGTGTCGGACAACACCTTCCGCATCCAGACGGCAGCCGGCGAGAACGTCTACCCGATGACCTTGCTGGGCACCTTCGCGCCCTATATGGTGGTGCACGAGGCGTCGGCGGTGAAGATCGACAAGGACATCCCGTTCGAGGTCGCCGCTCTGTGCGGCTGCGGCGTCCCCACCGGCTACGGCTCGTCGACCCGCAGCGGTGACGTCCGCCCCGGCGAGGACGTGGCCATCGTGGGCGTCGGCGGCGTCGGTACGGCAGCCCTGCAGGGGGCGGTCATCTCGGGTGCCCGCAACGTGTTCGCCATCGATCCGGTGGAGTGGAAGCGTGAGCAGGCGTTGAAGTTCGGGGCCACCGCGGCATTCGCATCGGTCGAAGAGGCCGCCATGGCCATCGCGGAGACCACCCACGGCGGTATGTGCCAGAAGGTGATCGTCACCGTCGGTGAGGTCCACGGCAAGGATGTCGATCTGTGGATGGGGATCACCGGCAAGGGCGGCACCTGTGTGCTGACCGGTATGGGCAACATGCTCGAGAGCGACGTGACCCTGAACCTCGCCATGCTGACGCTGCTGCAGAAGAACCTGCAGGGCTCCATCTTCGGCGGCGCCAATCCCAAGCTCGACATCCCGCAGCTGCTCTCGATGTACAAGATCGGCAAGCTCAACATCGCCGACATGATCACCCGCCAGTACCGCCTGGACCAGATCAACGAGGGCTACCAGGACATGCTGGAAGGCCGCAACATTCGCGGTGTCATCCGCTACACCGAAGAGGATTGGTGAGCCCTGTGCCCACCGGCCGGCACGCGTCCACGGGTAACGTGACCCGATGTGTCGGTCCTTGAATCTCTGACGGAATGGCCCGTCGACAATGTGTCGGCGGCGATCATCACCCGTGACGGGGTCGCCGAGGAATTCGGCGACCCCGCTCGCGACTATGAGCTCGCCTCGGTCACCAAACTCCTCGTCGCGGAGGCGGTTCTGGTGGCCGTCGAGGAGGGGGCCGTCGAACTCGACGACCCCGCCGGTCCGCCCGGTGCCACTGTCGCGCATCTCCTGGCCCACGCATCGGGACTCGCCTTCGACTCGCGGGACATCGAGGCGGGGGTCGCGGAGAAGCGCATCTATTCGAGTGCGGGGTTCGAGATCCTGGCCGAGACCGTCGAACAGGCGGCGGGCATCGCGTTTCCGGAGTACCTCGCCGACGCCGTCAGCGCGCCTCTCGGACTCGAATCGACCGAGCTCCACGGACCGGCCGGCCACGGTGCACGATCCAGCACCGCAGATCTGGCCCGTTTCGCGCAGGAGCTCCTCGCACCGCAGATCCTCGCCCCCGAGACGCTCGCCGATGCGACATCGGTGCAGTTCCCGGGACTCGACGGGTTCGTGCCGGGATACGGGAGGCATCGTCCCAACGACTGGGGCCTGGGCTTCGAGATCCGGTCGAAGAAGTCTCCGCACTGGACCGGGGCGGGCAACTCGCCGCGGACTTTCGGGCACTTCGGCCAGGCTGGGACTTTTCTCTGGGTCGACCCCGACCTGCAGGCCGCCTGCGTCGTCCTCACCGACCGGTCGTTCGGACCGTGGGCGAAGCCGTTGTGGAGTGAGTTCAACGATCGAGTCGTCAGTGAACTTTCGTCACAGAAATGAAGTTTTCTCGCACGAGAAACTAGCGCAACACGTGCATCTTGAGGCACAATAAATCCCACGAGTGTGATATCCGGAGTCGCGAGGTGTGTTGGGGAAGACGTTCCTCGTCGACAACGGAGGTGAAAAGGTGCGCAATCTGAACCAGTTTGCGGACATGACAACGGGAGTGGTCTACATCCACTCGGCGCCGGTGGCGCTGTGCCCGCATGTGGAGTGGGCTCTGTCGTCGACCCTGAATGCACGCGCGAACCTGAAATGGTCGGCACAGGACGCCGAGCCGGGTATGCAGCGTGCGACTGTCGACTGGGCGGGGCCGGTCGGGACAGCGGCACGTTTGGTGACCGCTCTGCGCGAGTGGTCGGCGCTGCGGTTCGAGGTCACCGAGAACCCGAGCGAGGGTGTCGACGGCGAACGCTACAGCTACGTGCCGGGTCTCGGGCTCTGGCGCGGATCGACCAGCGCCAACGGCGACGTCATCGTCGGCGAGAACCAACTGCGCTCGCTGATCGAATCGCAGCCCGACCGTGCCGGACTCGCCGGCGAACTCGAAGCCGCCCTCGGCACGGCCTGGGACGACGCCCTCGAGCAGTACCGCATGGGCGGTGCCGGGGCCGAGGTCACCTGGCTGCAGCAGCGGGTCGGCTGAGGAGCGCCCTCCGCAAGCTCTGGGGCTACTCAGGGAGCGTGAACTTCCCAGGGAGCGCGGTGAGTACATCCCGCGATCTCAGGGACACACGAGAAACGCCACCGGTGAGAACCGGTGGCGTTCTTCGTATGTCTGTCGACGTGTGGGTCCGTCAGGCGGTCACAGCGGGATGTTCTTGTGCCGACCGCGTCGGGCGGGTGCAGCCGCGAGTGCCTCGGCGATGATGCTGCGCGTGCGGGCCGGGTCGATGATCTCGTCCACGACGCCGATCGACTGGGCCCGTCCCACGCCACCGGCGATGGCCTCGTGCTCGGCGGCCAGGCGATCGTGGAGGGCGTCACGCTCATCGTCGGGTGCGGCGGCGAGTGCCTTCTTGTGCAGGATGCCCACGGCGGCCTTGGCACCCATGACGGCGACCTCGGAACCGGGCCAGGCGAACACCGCGGTGGCACCGAGCGCACGCGAGTTCATCGCGATGTAGGCGCCGCCGTAGATCTTTCGGGTCACGAGCGTGACGCGGGGAACCGAGCACTCGGCGAAGGCGTGGAGCAGCTTCGCGCCGCGGCGGACGACACCGTTCCATTCCTGGCCGACACCCGGCAGGTAACCGGGGACATCGGTGAGGACGATGAGGGGGATACCGAAGGCGTCGCAGAGGCGGACGAACCGGGAGGCCTTCTCGGCGCTCTCCGAGTTCAGACACCCACCCATGCGCAGCGGGTTGTTGGCGATGACGCCGACGCTGCGGCCCGACAGCCGACCGAATCCGACGACGATGTTCGGCGCCCACTTCGCCTGCAACTCTTCGAAACTCGAGATCTCGGTCTCGCCGTCGGCGGCCAGCGCCGTGTCGAGCAGCTTCTCGACGACCGGGTGGACGTCATAGGCGCGACGGGCGGATTCGGGCAGCAGGGCCTTGAGGTCGGTGTCGCCGGCGGCGGCCAGCTCACGGTTGAAGTGGCCCTGCTGGGTGAAGGTCGAGACGAGACGGCGTGCGCGCCACAGGGCGTCGGGCTCGGAATCGGCCACGATGTGGCAGACACCGGACTTCTTGCCGTGTGTGGTGGGACCGCCGAGCGACTCCATGTCGACGTCCTCGCCGGTGACGCTGCGGACGACATCGGGTCCGGTGACGAAGACGCGACCGGCCGGAGCCATGATCACGATGTCGGTGAGGGCGGGTCCGTACGCCGCGCCGCCGGCCGCGAAGCCGACGACCACCGAGATCTGCGGGATGTACCCGGAGGCCCGGACCATGGCCTCGAAGACCTGACCCACCGCGTGCAACGCCTCGACCCCCTCGGCGAGGCGTGCGCCACCCGAGTGCCAGATACCGATGACCGGCGCCTGCTCGGAGATGGCGGTGTCGATGGCGTTGACGATGTGAGCACATCCGACGACACCCATGGCACCGCCCATGACGGTGCCATCGGTGCAGTAGGAGACCGTGCGAACGCCGTTGACCAGGCCGACCGCGGCCTGGACACCGGACTTGTCGCGAGGGTGCAGCAACGACATGGTGCCTTCGTCGAAGAAGTTCGTCAGCCGCAACAGGGGGTCGCGGGGATCGGCGGCTTCTTCGCGGCCGGGCATGGGAGCCAAGGTCGTCATCGCAGTCTCCTCCAGGGGTGTCGGGCGTGGTTCGTCTCGGGCGCTGCCGAGATCGGCGAGGAGGCCGAGGACTCAGTAGTGACCGAAGGCGAGCGCCACGTTGTGCCCACCGAAACCGAACGAGTTGTTGATCGCGTAGTCGATCTGTCCGTAGCGCGGCTCACCGTGGACGACGTCGATGTCGCATTCCGGGTCTTGGTTCTCGAGGTTGAGGGTCGGCGGGATGACGCCTTCCTCGACGCTCTTGATGGTGAGGACCGACTCGAGAGCACCGACGGCACCGATCGAGTGTCCGAGAGCGGACTTCGGTGCGTACACCGCGGCATGCTGACCGATGGCGGCGATGATGCCCGCGGACTCGGCGGTGTCGCCGATCGGGGTCGACGTCGCATGCGCGTTGATGTGGGTGATGTCGGACTTCTGGAGACCGGCGGTCTGCAGGGCGCGAGTCATCGCGCGGGCATTGCCCTGACCGCTGGGATCCGGGGCCACCAGGTGGAATCCGTCGGAGGTGATGCCGGAGCCGAGGAGACGCGCGTGGATGTGCGCACCGCGGGCCCGAGCGTGCTCCTCGCGTTCGAGGATGAGCATCGCGGCACCTTCGCCGAAGACGAAGCCGTCGCGGTCCTTGTCGAACGGACGAGAGGCGGCTGCGGGGTCCTCGTTGCGGGTGCTCATGGCACGCATCATCGAGAATGCCGCGATCGGCACCGCGTCGATGCGTCCCTCGACGCCACCGGTGACGACCATGTCGGCGTCACCCATGACGATGTGGCGCCACGCGTGTGCGATCGCCTCGGCCCCCGACGAGCACGCCGAGACCGGGGTGATGACGCCTGCGCGGGCGCCGACGTTCAGACCGACGACGGCGGCCGGACCGTTGGGCATGGCCATCGACACGGCGAGCGGGGACACCTTGCGGTAGTTGCCCGTGCTTTCCATGGCCTTGACGGCGTCGACCATCGCGTCGCCGCCACCCTGACCGGTGCCGACGACCACGGCGAGACGGTCGGGGTCGACCTCGGGTTCGCCGGCCTGCGTCCAGAGACGCTTGCTCAGCACGTGGGCGATGCGCTCGACATAGGCCATCCGGCGGGCCTCGACTCGGGTGACCTCGTCGGTCGGATCCTTCAGCAGACGACCGCCGATACGAACCGGCAGGTTGTACCTGGTGATGAAGTCGTCGGTCAGGACGCGGATGCCCGACTCACCCGCCAGCAGTGCTTTCCACGTCGAGTCGAGATCTTCGCCGAGCGAGGTGGTCGCCACCATGGAGGTGACGACCACGCTCGGGAAGTTCCCACCCAGCGTCGAGTAGTCGCGGAGGGAGGGGGAGCTCATCAGTTCTGGTCTGCCTCGACCTGAGCCTTGATGGCAGCCGCAGCCTCGGGGTTCTCGCTCTCGAGCTTCTGGATGTACGAGACGGCGTCGCCGACGGTGCGCAGACCGGCCAGGTCCTCGTCGGGGATCTTCACGCCGTACTTGTCCTCGGTCTGGACGGCGATCTCGACCATGGACAGCGAATCGATGTCGAGGTCGTCGACGAACGACTTCTCGAGGGTCACCTCGGACGGCTCGATGCCGGTGACTTCCTCGATGATCTCGGCGATGCCGGCAATGAGTTGTTCCTGGGTGGCAGCCACTGTGTGGTTCCCTTTCCGTGTATCGGGTAGATGAGTTTCCGGAGCGCAGGACGGACCCGAGAGAGTCCGCGCGCTTGGACAGATCGGCGTCGGGGCCGATCTTCCGGGGGTCGCGGACTAACCGCGACCGCTATCCAAGTTCAGTGATCTTCGCGATGTCGCCGGGCTCCTTGAGCGCCAGCGATGGGGTGCCCTTCAGCTCGCGCTTGGCGATCCCCACGAGCGTGCCCGCCGGCGGCAGTTCCACGACGGCGGTGGCCGAGTTCTCACGCAGGTACGCCGAGCAGAGATCCCAGCGGACCGGCCTGGTCACCTGGCCCACCAGTTTTGTCAGTGCTTCGGAGCCATTCGTTACAGGCTGCCCGTCGGAGTTCGACAGCAACGTGCGATTCGGGTCGGACGGGGTGATCTTCGCGGCCGCCGCGGCGACGGCGTCCTGCGCCGGAGCCATGAAGTGGGTGTGGAAGGCGCCGGCGACCGCGAGCTTGCGGATACGGGCCTTCTCCGGCGGGGACGCGATGAGCTCGTCGATCTTGTCGACGGCTCCGGCCGCGACGATCTGGCCGACCGCGTTGCGGTTGGCCGGGACGAGTTCGAGTTCCTCGAGGCGGGCGAGCACGGCGGCTTCGTCGCCACCGAGAACGGCGGCCATGGTGGTCGGTACGAGAGCGCAGGCCTTGGCCATCTCGGCACCGCGGATCGCGGCGAGGGTGACGGCCTCGTCGGCCGAGATCACACCGGTGATGGCGGCGGCGGCGAGCTCGCCGACCGAGTGGCCGGCGACGACCGCGTCCGCGGGCAGCTCGCCGTTCTTGCGGGCCTCGTCGAAGGCGAGCAGGGCGGCGACCACGACCAGCGGCTGGGTCACCGCGGTGTCGGTGATCTCTTCCGCGGTGGCGGTGGTACCGAGTCGTTCCAAGTCCAGTTGAGTGAGCTTGGACCACGTGGCGATCTGATCACGGGTACCGGGCAGGTCGAGCCACGGCGTGAGCATGCCGGGTGTCTGGGAACCCTGGCCGGGAGCAAGCAACGAAAGCACGTGACCAGAGAACACCCTTTCCCCGCCCTATGTGGGTGTAGAGAAGCATGAACCTTGTCGCAGGGTTTTGTAGGGTTCCCACAAACTTCACCGAAGTGCCACCTGCTTCGTCATCAGGCTGAGATTCGTTACCGAAACGTGTTCTTAAGGCTCCTATCAGCATAAATGGCGAATCGGACATGTTACTCGTGTGGCCTATGGGGCAGAAGACTCCGTTTTGTGCCGTAAGTGTGTCAAACGACCGACGGTCGTCGCGATCCGTAGTACATACGCGTCGCGGGGGTTCGTCGGGTCGCGCCGTGTGATTTCCGCAATCTTCTTCAGCCGGTACCGGACCGTATTTGGATGTATGTACAGAACGCGCGCGCAGGATTCGACCGATCCGCCGGAGTCGAGATAGGCCTCGAGCGTCGTCGTCAGAGTGGAGCCTCCCGCCGACAGCGGACGGACCACCGATTCGACCAGAGCGGTCACCGCTGACTCGTCACCCTTGAGTGCACGTTCGGGTAACAGTTCGAGACTGTGGACCGGTCGCGGTGCACTCGGCCAGCCCACCACCGCCTCGATCGCGGCCATCGCCTCGGCGGCACTGGTGTGGGCGCTGCCGAGGTTCGGCATGGTCGGCCCGATGACCACCGGGCCGTCGGCGAAGTGCGTGAGGAGAGCCGAGACGAACTTCTCCGTCGGCCGTGCCGGTCCGCTCACGATCGCGACCAGCACCGAGCCCTGGACCACCGACAGCGCCGACCGGTCGAACTGCCGTGCCGTGTTGTGGATGGCCAGTGGCACCGAGACGTTCTGTTCGGGCGGCGGAGTGCCCACGATCACCGTCGCCGGGGCGTCCGAATCCCAATTCAGGGCGGCCGCCCGAGAGAGGAGCTGCGGTCCGGTGTCGCCGCGAACCACCGCGTCGACGACCAGGGCCTCGAGTCGGGAGTCCCAGGCGCCACGCGACTCGGCGGCCGAGGCGTAGATCGCCGCTGCGGCGAAACCGATCTCCCGTCCGTAGCGCAGGACCGACTCGGTGAGTGCACGGAGCTGGGCGTCGTTCCGGGCGAGCAGCGGCAGCCACTTCTCGAAGAACTCCATCGCCACGCGGACCATCTCGACGGTCTGCAGCAGGGTGATGCGGCGGGCGAGGTCCTGCGGTACCACCTGGAACGCTTGGACCGTGAACTTCACGTTGCCCTCGGGATCCTGGATCCACTCGACGAAGTTCACGACCGCGGTCTGCACGACCAGCTGCACACTCGCGCGCTGCGCGGCGTCGAGGTCGCCGAAATAGGGCAGCTGGTCCTGCATCGAGTGGACCGCCTCGGTGGCGAGGCGGCCGCTGTACTGCTTGACCCGCCGGAGCAGCGTGTCGGGCAGCGCGTCGTGCACGGTGGCGGGGGCCGGCACATGGGCACCCCGCGCACCGAACACGTCAGCCGGCGGTGTTGTGGGCTGATTCACTCGCGCGTCGGACACGACCTCAATCTAGTCCCTGTTCAGGCCATGCCGGGATCGCCGGTTCCCCTCGAACGGCGGCGGCCCGGTTTCCGGGTCAGGCCACGCCCGGATCGCTGGTCTGCTCGGGAGCGGCGGCCACGTCGTCGATCTTGTACTTGTCCGCGGCCTGCTTGGCCACCGACATGTCGAGGTGGCCGTCGCGGGCGAGCGCGACGAGGACCGCGACCACGATCGACTCGGCGTCGACGTTGAAGAAACGCCGCGCGGCCGGGCGGGTGTCGGAGAAGCCGAACCCGTCGGTGCCGAGCGTCAGGTACGTACCGGGCAGGTACGCACGGACCTGCTCCTGGACGCCGCGCATGTAGTCGCTGACGCCGACGAACGGTCCGGCCGCGTCGGCCATCAGTTCGGTCAGGTAGGCGGGCGCGGGCTCGGTGCCGGGATCGCGCAGTGCCTCCCGGTCGGCGCGGATGCCGTCGCGGGCCAGCTCACTCCACGATGTCACCGAGTAGACGTTCGCGCCGACGTTCCACTCCTCGGCGAGCAGTTCGGACGCACGCAGCGCGTCGGGCATCGTGACGCCGGAGACCAGGATGTTGGCCGGGTACTTCTTGTTCTCGGGAGCCTTCTGGAACAGATATCCGCCCTTGACGATGCCCGTGGCGTCGAGGCCCTCCGGCTTCGCCGGCTGGCTGATCGGCTCGTTGTAGACGGTGATGTAGTAGAAGACGTTCTCCGGGTCCTCGCCGTACATGCGCGTGAGACCGTCGTCCACGATGTGGCCGAGTTCGTAGGCGAACGCGGGGTCGTAGGCGATCACGGCCGGGTTGGTCGCGGCGAGCAACGGCGAGTGGCCGTCGGCGTGCTGCAGGCCCTCACCGGTGAGCGTCGTGCGGCCCGCGGTGGCGCCGATGATGAAACCGCGCGCCATCTGGTCGCCGGCCGCCCAGAAGCTGTCGCCGGTGCGCTGGAAACCGAACATCGAATAGAAGATGTACAGCGGGATCATCGGTTCGTCGTGGGTGGCGTACGACGTGCCGACCGCGGCGAAGCTGGCCGTCGAACCGGCCTCGTTGATGCCTTCGTGCAGGATCTGCCCCTCGGAGCTCTCCTTGTAGGCGAGCATCAGTTCGGCGTCGACCGAGGTGTACAGCTGGCCGTTACGGTTGTAGATCTTCAGGGTCGGGAACCACGAGTCCATGCCGAAGGTGCGGGCCTCGTCGGGGATGATCGGCACGATGCGCTTGCCGATTTCCTTGTCGCGCAACAGTTCCTTGAAGACACGGACCAGCGCCATGGTGGTCGCGACCTGCTGCTTGCCCGAACCCTTCGCGGTGGCCTTGAGGGCCGAGGAGGTGTCGGCCTTGAGCACCTTGGACTTCGTGCGACGGCTCGGCAGGAACCCGCCGAGGGTCTTGCGGCGGTCCAGCATGTACTGGAGCTCCGGAGAATCCTCGCCGGGATGGTAGTACGGCGGCAGATACGGATCCTTCTCGAGCTGCTCGTCGCTGATCGGGATGCGCGTGCTGTCGCGGAACGCCTTGAGGTCGTCGAGCGTCAGCTTCTTCATCTGGTGGGTCGCATTGCGTCCCTCGAAGTGCTTGCCGAGCGTGTAGCCCTTGATCGTGTGGGCCAGGATGACCGTCGGCTGGCCCTTGTGCGTCATCGCCGAGGCGTAGGCGGCGTGGATCTTTCGGTAGTCGTGGCCGCCGCGCTTGAGGTTCCAGATCTCGGCGTCGGAGAGGTCCTTGACGAGCTCCTTGGTCCGCGGGTCGCGGTTGAAGAAGTGTTCGCGGACGAAGGCGCCGTCGTTGGCCTTGTAGGTCTGGTAGTCGCCGTCGGGCGTGGTGTTCATCAGGTTGACCAGCGCGCCGTCACGGTCGGCGTGCAGCAACGCATCCCACTCGCGGCCCCAGATGACCTTGATGACGTTCCAGCCGGCGCCGCGGAAGAACGACTCCAGCTCCTGGATGATCTTGCCGTTGCCGCGCACCGGGCCGTCGAGTCGCTGCAGATTGCAGTTGACGACGAAGGTCAGATTGTCGAGACCCTCGGTGGCCGCGAAGCTGGCGAAGCCGCGCGATTCCGGCTCGTCCATCTCGCCATCGCCGAGGAACGCCCACACATGCTGGTCGGAGGTGTCCTTGATGCCGCGGTCGTGCAGGTAGTGGTTGAAGCGCGCCTGGTAGATCGCGTTCATCGGGCCGAGACCCATCGAGACGGTCGGGAACTCCCAGAAGTCCGGCATCAGGCGCGGGTGCGGATACGACGGCAGACCGCCGCCCTCACCCGCGTGGCTGTGTTCCTGGCGGAAGCCGTCCATGCGGGCCTCGTCGATGCGGCCCTCGAGGTAGGCGCGTGCATAGATGCCGGGGGAGGCGTGGCCCTGGATGAAGATGTGGTCGCCGCCGCCGGAGTGGTTCTTGCCGCGGAAGAAGTGGTTGAAGCCGACCTCGTAGAGCGACGCCGACGACGCGTACGTCGAGATGTGGCCGCCCACACCGACTCCCGGGCGCTGGGCGCGATGCACCATGATCGCGGCGTTCCAGCGGATCATCTGACGGAAGCGGCGCTCGACCTCCTCGTCACCGGGGAACCAGGGTTCTGCCTCGGTGGGGATGGTGTTCACGTAGTCGGTGGAGGTGAGCGCGGGGATCGACACCCGCTTCTCGCCGGCGCGTTCGAGGAGCCGCAGCATCAGGTAACGGGCGCGTCCGGGCCCCGCGGCGTCGAGAAGGGCGTCGAACGAATCGAGCCACTCGGTGGTCTCGTCGGGGTCGATGTCGGGCAGATAGGACGCGACTCCTTCGCGGATGACGCGGACCCGGTGTCCGCTTCGTCCGGCAGCACGTCCATTGGAGCTCGAGTCGGCTTGGCCGGCGTGCTCGCTGGGAATCGTGTCCTGCGTCGCCTGGTCCATCTGGTCGGTCACGGTGATGCCTACTCCCTCTGACAGGCCGGACTCGGGGTGGTGGTCCGACTGCATGGCGTACGACACTGCAACTCCTTTTGTTGTGCGGTGTCACCCCTCATCGTGCCCCATGTGAGGGGGCTTGGCACCGCTGGATCTGTGTAGGCTGTCGCGATCGCGAAGGTGCTGTAGCGTCCTTGCAGCGTTACCGATGAGTAGGGGGATGGCGATGCTGGGCACAGGGGAGGCCGGGCCCGGCCGCGGCGGACATCGGGGTGTCCGGGTGAGCGCGACCATCGGCATGGCATTCGGGGGAATCATGCTGTCGGCGTGCACGTCCACGGTCGGAGGTGCCGGTGTGCCGGCGCCCGGCGAGGTGGCGGTCTACCGGTCGGAGGTGTCGGCCTCGGCGGCTGCGCAGGTACGTGCCGAGGGCGTCGAACTCTGTCGGGAGTCGATGTCGTCGATGGTCGTGATGCTGCGCGGCTACAACACCTTCATCAAGCGGCTCAACACGACGCATTCGTATCCGGAGGTCGGGGACCTCGCCGACAAGGCGCGGGCGAGCCTCATCGCGGGTGCCGACCAGATCCGGCCGAAGATCACCGACACCTCACCGCCGGAGATCGCGTCGCCGGCGCGGACGTTCCTGGATGCGACGACGCGTCTCGAGAACGCGATCCGCAAGGAACTGCGCACCGAACTCAACCCGGTGTCGGGGCAGTGGACGCGCGACAAGGCGCGCCTTCTCGAGGTCTGCGGGGAATACACGCCCGTCCCGGCGGCCTCCTCGGCCACGCCCCGGACCTCGGTTCCCGCCGGCCCGGCTCCGACGAGTCCCGGTCGCTGATGCGCCGTCGCCCGGTGTCGGGGGTTCGTGCGATCGTGCAACCGTCGTCTGAAAAGAAACGCCCGAAATCGAGTGACGTCGGTCGGCTTGCAATGTGAGGCTCTAGGCTGTTGCCTATGCTGACAGGCGAGTTGGCGAAAAGAGACGTACAGACCGGCGACGAGAACAACGTCCCATCACCCTCAGGAGGTCACGCGCGGTGGTAGCCGCCACAGACGGTACGGGCAGCAACGCCCAAAAACTGGGCTTGAAGGCAGGCTTGGTCGTGCAGGAAGTCGGTTGGGACGATGACACGGACGACGAGCTCCGGGCCGACATCGAGGACGCGATCGATGCCGAGATGGTCGATGAGGATGCCGACGACGTCGTCGACGTCGTGGTCCTCTGGTGGCGTGAAGGCGACGGAGACCTCGTCGACGCGCTGATGGACGCCATCGGACCGCTGGCCGAAGACGGATACGTGTGGGTGTTCTCGCCCAAGACCGGGAAACCCGGATATGTGGATCCGAGCGAGATCGCCGAGGCGGCCCCCACTGCGGGTCTCACCCAGACATCGGCGATCAGCCTGGGGGATTGGTCGGCCGCCCGACTCGTCCAGCCCAAGGCACGCTCGGGCAAGAAAGCATGAGCGATGCTCTGCCCACCGCGCCGCTGAGCGTCGGTGATCGGGCACCTGATTTCGAACTGCGGGATCAGAACAACCAGCTCGTGTCCCTGAGCGCGTTGCGTGCCGAGCGCAACGTTCTCGTGGTCTTCTTCCCGCTCGCATTCACCGGCACCTGCCAGGGCGAGCTGGGCTACATCCGCGACCAGCAGCCGCGTTTCGAGAACGACGACGTGACCACGGTGACGGTCTCGGTGGGACCCTCGCCGACGCACAAGGTGTGGTCGGCGGCGCAGGGCTTCTTGTTCCCGCTGCTGTCCGACTTCTGGCCGCACGGTGAGGTGGCGAAGGCCTACGGCGTGTTCAACGAGGAACGCGGCTACGCGAATCGTGGCACGTTCCTCGTCGACCGCGAGGGTGTCATCGTCTACGCCGACATGGTCGGGCCGGGCGAGGTGCGCGAGAACGACGTCTGGGACAAGGCTCTCGGCTCGATCGGCTGATCCGTTCTATAGCTCCGAGCCGCGCTCAGCGCGGGTTGGAGCTATAGATCTCGGTGCGCGCAAAGGGATTCGAACCCCTGACCGCTGGTGTGTAAGACCAGAGCTCTACCGCTGAGCTATACGCGCGTGCACCGCCTCCGCGGCGGCACTTGCGAGAACGAATCTAGCGGGTCGACGCCGAACGCCCAAACTGCGGAGCCGCGACCGGCGAACCTCACCTCGACATGCAGACGTCGATCGAGGTCTGCACGTCGACGCCGAGGTCCACCGGTCGCGCAGCGGGTCGACTCGTCAGGCGAAGACCGGCGGGAGTGCGAGGACCATGACGGCGCCCCAGATGACGTGCGTGATCGCGGGCGCGAGGACACCTGCGGTGCTGCGTCGGAGGATGGCGCAGACGGTGCCCAGGACGGCACCGGCGAAGCCGAGCATCACATTGCCGCTCGCCATGGTGACGAGCACGTAGATGACCGTCGACACCAGCACCGGGTTGTGGGGGCGGGCTGCCGAGTAGACCGCCCCGCGGAAGAACAGCTCCTCGGCGAGTCCGTTGATCATGGTGATCGCGGTGACGACGGCGAGGCTGCCGTAGTCGGCGAAGGCGAGCACCTGGTTCGCCAGGTCGCTGACGCCGGGGATCATCCGGGCGATGAGACCGCCGACGACGAACGCGGCACCGACCGCGAGGCCGACGACGACGCCCAGTCCCACGGCGCCGAGACGATCAGGGGGCCGGGACGCCGTCGGGCTGTAGGCACCGAGTCGCAGTTTGCCGGAGGTGAATGCCCCGGCGATCCACACCACGGCCATTCCGGCCGTCAGCGGGTAGAACGCGGTGTCGCCGGGCTCCACGCGCATCGAGACGCCGAGCATGACGGCCCCGATGACGAGGAAGACGCCGACGATCCAGCGGCGTCGGACGTAGTGGGAACCCGGATCGGGATCCCGATCCGTGGCTATCGAGTTGTAGAGGTCGCGCGCCAGTGCAGTCACCAGCACTCATCACCACCTAGGTCGGTCGTCTACGGACACGAATCATTCAGGGACGGCTCGACAGAAAAGCTCCGGCGATCTTCGCCGACACCCGCAGCGTGCCACCGATCGTCTCACCGATAGTGCGTTTGACACGCAACCAATCGCCGCCGGCCCACGCCGGGTCGGTGTCGGCCAGGTGGTGCAGGTCGTTCAGATCGCAGACGGAACGGGGATATGGGGACTCCACAGATGCCCGCACGGCATCGCGCATCGGCGTCAGACCGCCCTCGGGTGGTGGCACCAGTTCGCGGATGCGATGCTCCGACGCCGTCATCGGATGGTTGAGCGACGTCACCAGTTCCTCGGTCAGCGACGCCGGAACCGGCACGAACATGCCACCCAGCCGGCCCGCGACGCGGGTACTGACGCCGAAGACCGGAAGCCGCAGCCGCGGGAAGCGGACCGCGGAGATGTACTCGTGCAGGATCGAGATATAGCGGGCGTGGTCGGGGCCGGATATATCGTATTCGCCTGGCGGAAGCGATGATTCACATGCCGCGACGAGGTAGTGAATGGCGTCGCGGATGGAGATCGGGTCCATCTCGTTGGTGATCCAGTCGGGCTCGGGGATCACCGGGAGGCGGTCGGCCATGTAGCGGATGATCTCGAACGACGTCGACCCGGCGCCGATGATCACCGCCGCACGCAACCAGACGAGTTCCGGGCCGCCTTCGACGACCAGCCCCTCGGCGACGTCGGCGCGGCTCTGCAGATGCGACGAGAGGTCGCCGCCCCCCGGCACGAAGCCACCCAGGTAGATGATCCGGGCGACGTCGGCATCGCGTGCCGCCTCGGCGACGTTGCGTGCCGCGTCCCGATCGCCGCTGGCGAAGTCGTCCGTCCCGATGGCATGGACCAGGTAGTAGATCGCGTCGATGTGGCCGGCGTCGGACATCGCCCTCTTCACCGAGATCGGATCGTCGACGTCCATGGCGACCTTGGTGACGTCCGACGACCAGCCGAACCGGTCGAGCTTGCGGGTGTCCCTGGACGTGACCACCACCTCGTGGCCCTGCCTGAGCAATGCGCATACGAGTCGGGAGCCCACGTACCCGGTCGCCCCCGTGATGAGTAGCCTCATGCCTTCGACCGTAGAGAAGAATCGGCGATCCGGGCGGACGAGCAGGTCAGCGCAGCTAGGGCCGGGCGGTCATCGCGCGCCGATAGCGTTCGGCGACCTGGTCGTGATAGTCCGCGACGGCGCCGAGTTCGACGCGCAGTTCGGCGGGTTCGATGACGGTGAAGTCGGCCCCGAAGGCGTACATCCAGCGCGCGATCGACGTCAGCGAAGTGCTGTAGACGGTCACCTCGCAGGTGTGTTCGTCGCCCGACTCCAGAGTGCCCCACGATTGGTGGATCATCGGTGCGACCTCGTCCAGCGGCAGGTGGATGCGTACCCGGGCCGTCGCCCGTTGCTGGAGTGCGCCGAGACCGCGGGCGACGAAGGCCGCCGCGCCGCCCTCGGGCGGCTCGCGCGGTGTGAATCGCGGTCCGGTGGGGATCTTCGGGTCCATGCGATCGACGCGGAACGAACGCCAGTCGGCGCGAGCGAGGTCGAAGCCCACGAGGTACCAGCGATTCCCGTTGCGCACCAGACGATATGGCTCGACCTCGCGTCGGCTCTCCTCGCCGTCGTTGCGTCGGTAGTCGAAACGCAGGCGCTCGTGGCGATGACAGGCCGTCGCGATCTCGGTGAGGCGATCGGCTGGGACAGCGCTCGATGGCGCCTCCCTGGGAACTGCCTCGATGCGCAGCGCGTCGAGGCGGTGCTGGAGGCGCGAGGGCATGACCTGGCGCAGTTTGGCGAGTGCCCCGGCGGACGCCTCGGCCATGTCGGCGACCGCTCCCGTGGTCACCGCGTCGAGCCCCAGGGCGACGGCGAGCACCTCCTGATCGTCGAGGAGCAGGGGCGGCATCTCCGCACCCGCGCCGAGGCGATACCCGCCGCGTGCACCGACATTCGCGTCGACCGGATAGCCGAGCTCGCGGAGCTTGTCGATGTCGCGACGCACGGTGCGGGTCGTGATGTCGAGGCGTTCCGCGAGTTCCTTCCCCGACCATTCCCGCCGCGTCTGCAGCAGCGACAGCAGAGCGAGTAACCGGGCCGAGGTTTCCAACATGCAGACATCCTGCCTCAGGATGCGGACAGGTTCTGTCCTTGTTTGTCGGAGCGTGGATTTCGGAACGGTTCGGCGCGGTGGTCAATGTGGCCGCTGAGCGCGACTGCCCGGCTAGGGTTGTGCCGGTCCGGTGTTCCCGCCGGGCGCACGACCGCAAGGAGGACGACATGGCCACGACCATCCTGCCGCTCGACGAGGTCACCGCGGGTCTGATCGCCCAGTGGGCCGCGATCGCCGACGTGGCCGGCGGACTCACCGATGAACAGTGGTCGGCTGCTTCGGTGTTGCACGGATGGACCAACGCCGACATCGTCGCGCACATCATCGGCACCGAGAGCATGCTCGACGGCCGAGACGTCGAGGCCACCCGCACGGTGAGTGCGCTCGACCACGTGCGCAACCCGATCGGCGAACTCAACGAGAAGTGGGTCGACCACTACCGCCCCAAGTCGCGCGCCGAGGTTCTCGCGGCGCTCGAGGAGATCGTCGGGGTTCGTACCGCGGCGCTGCAGGCGATGACACAGGAGCAGTTCGAGGCTCCCTCGATGACCCCGGCCGGAGCCGACACCTACGGGCGCTTCATGCGAATCCGCATCTTCGACTGCTGGGTCCACGAGATCGACCTGCGCGACGGCACCGACGGTTCGGCCGTCACCGACCCCGTCCCCGCGTCGTGGGCGCTCGACGAGATCGGTGCGTCACTGCCGTTCGTCGTCGGCAAGCGAGCCGACGCGCCCAAGGGCAGCAAGGTTCTCTTCGACATCACCGGCCTGTCGGCTCGGACGGTCCGGATCTTCGTCGGCGACCGGGCGGCGGCGGTCGAGGAGTTCGAGGGCGGCGACGCCTCCGCCGATGTGCGGCTCCGGATCGACGCGGCGAACCTGGCCCGGTGCGCCGGTGGCCGGCGGGACGCCGATCCGGGCGCGGTGGAGATCGACGGCGACGAGGCACTGGGCAACGCGATCCTCAACCGGATGAACTACGTGATCTGACCCGGAGCGGAGATGTGGCGAGCTCAGGAGGGTTTCAGTCAGCAATAGGTTTCGCCAGGCGATACCTATTGCCGACTCCGCCGCACAAGCGGCGAGCAGCGCGGCTACTCGCCGACGGTCGCCTTCTGGATGAGCAGATTCTGGTTCGGTGGTCCTGACTGCGCGCCGGGCTTGGCGGGCGTGAACCCGCCCGCGACGATCCTGTCCAATACGGCAAGGCCGGCGGGGTCCATGGTGCCGACGATCGAGTAGGTCAGCGGGAGATCGGTGTCGCCGGCGAGCATGAAGAACGTCGTCGACCCGGTGGCGCCCTCGTCGTCGGGCAGATCGAGGATGCCGACGGTACCGCGCGGATATGTCACCTGCGGGACGCCGTCGTCATCCGTGCCCGCCGACGGCAGATCCTCGGGCAGTTCATCAGGACTGGTCCAGCCGGGATTGGTGCCCTCCTTGCCGCCCGACGACCCACAGATCAGATATTTGGCCGACGCACGGTGGCACTTGCTGCCGTCGTAGAAGCCGGACTTGATCAGCGAGACCATGGCACCGACGTTGCACGGCGCCTCGGCCCGGTTGAGGGTCATGCTGATGGTGCCCTGCGCGGCGATCGGGATCGTCGCGTCCACGGTGCCGGTGTTGGGCTGGGTCGACGCGGGCGGCGGCTGGGTGATGCCGCCGACCACCGGCCGCGTCGGATAGTCACAGGCGACCGTGCCCGCGGGCATGGCCTGGGTCGAGGTGTCGGGGCCCGGCGGATCCTCGCCACCGCCCGACAGCGCGACGACGATGCCGGTGACCGCGAGAGCGATCACCACCACACCGACGCCGATGGCGACCGCCAGGTTGCGTCCGGTGTGCGACTTGCGTGGAGGCGGAGTCGGGGGGATACCCCACTGGTTGGGCCCCGAATACGACTGGGGCCCCGAATACGACTGGGGCCCAGAATACGACTGTGGCCCTGAGTATGACTGAGGGCCGGGATACGACTGTGGCCCGGAATAGGACTGCGGGCCGGAATGCGACTGAGGTCCCGAGTACGGCTGGGGCTCCGAGAACCCTTGCGGGCCGGAATGTCCCGGGGGAGAACCGTATCCACCGCCCGAACCGGGGGCGTGCGGCGGGCCGGATACGGTCGGACCCGAACTCGGGCCGCGGACCATCGTCGGGTCGGCGGACATCGGGCTGCCCGGGGTCGGCTGTGCCGCCGGCGTCTGCTGCGGTGGCCGTGGCGCGTAGGTCGGCGGAGTCATGCCCGGGGGCGGGAGCGGCTGCGGGACGACCGTGGGCGGCGCCTGATCGGCCGGAGGTGTCTGCGCTCGAACCGCCGACGCGGCTGCGCCGCCCGACATGGCGTCCGACGCCGCACGGATGAGTTCGCGTGCGGACGGGTAGCGTTGCGCGGGGTCCTTGGCGAGGCCGCGTGCGATCACCGGGTCGAGCGGTCCGCCGGTCTGCGGTGGCGGCTTGGTGATGTGCGCGGTCATCAGTCCCTGGTCGGTCTTCGCCGGGAACGGGGTTTGGCCGGTGACGCATTCGTACAGCACACAGGCCAGGGAGTAGTTGTCCGATGCCGGGCCCGCCGGGTCGTCGCCGAACCGTTCCGGCGCCATGTACGCCAGCGTCCCCAGCGCGGTCCCGACCTGAGTCAGCCGGCTGTCGGTGGTGCCCTGCGCGATACCGAAGTCGACGAGGTAGGCGAAATCGTCGGCGTCGACGAGGATGTTGTCGGGTTTGATGTCGCGATGGACCAGACCGTCGCGATGCGCCGCGTCGAGCGCCGCCGCGACCTGACCCAGGATGTGGACCGCCCGGGTAGGTGCCAGAGGACCGGAGTCGAGGACCTTGCGCAGGTCCTGACCGTCGACGAGGCGCATGTCGATGAACAGGACGCCGTCCTTCTCGCCCCAGTCGTGGATCGGGATGACGTGCGGATCGGACAGTTTGGCCGCAGTCTTCGACTCGCGTTCGAATCGTTCGCGGAAGTCGTTGTCGTGGACCAGATGTGGCGGAAGCAGCTTCAGGGCGACACGACGTTCCCGGACGGTGTCGTACGCCTCGTACACCTCACCCATGCCGCCGCGACCCAGCAGTCTGTCGATGCGGTACGGGCCCAGCGTGGTGCCCGCTCTCGACGATGGATCGGTCACGTCATCCTCGGTTCTTCGATCGTCAGATCCTCAGCCGGCGGTCGAAACCACCCTAACGACTGTCGAGCGGGTTCGTACATCGACCGGACGCGGGACCGGCGACCGCTCACGCCCCGGTCGACGCGACGTCGGCGTCCGTCAGTCCCGGACCGCGTGCGAAGTCGCGCGCCTTGGCGCCCGAGAGGATCTGTGCTGGTAGCGGATCGCTGAGCAGGGTGCGGACCAGTGTCGCCGACGCGTCGAGCGGGGCGTCGCTGCCGACGATGACGATGTTTCCGGTGCGGCGCCCCTTGAACATCGCGGCGTCGGCGATGAGCAGCAGGTGCTCGAAGACCGGCGCCACGGTTGCGGCCTCGGCGCGAGCGCCCGCCAGATCGCGGCTGTCCCCGCAGTTCGCGAGATACAGCCCGCCCGGCACGAGCACATCGCGGACGGCGGCGGTGAACTCGCGGGTCGTCAGATGGGCCGGCGTGCGGTCCCCGGCAAAAGCGTCGCGCACGATCACCTCACGCGTGCCCGGTTGCAGGGAGGTCACCACCTCACGCGCGTCGCCGACCCGGATCCGCAGCCGGGGGGCACGGGGGAGGTCGAACCACTCACGCACCAGGCGGGCGAGTTCGCCGTCGACCTCGACGGCCACCTGCCGGGCATCGGGGTACAGGTGGTCGAGATAGCGGGCGAGTGCGCAGGCGGCACCGCCGAGGTGCAGGACGCGCAGTCGATCCGAGGTGGGGTGGCGTTCGGCGATCACGGCGGCCATCTGGCGCAGGTACTCGAAGTCGAGCACGGTCGGGTCGTCGGGATCGATGTGCGAGCTGTGCGCCCCGTTCACGGTCAGCAACCAGCCGCCGGCGATGGTGTCACGTGCCAGTTCGGCGACACCGGTGTCGATGACGTGCCGACCCGGCGACGGTTCTGCAGATGACCTGGCCACGGGTCGAGTCTGGCACGACCGGATCACGGAGGAGGGAGGGGCCGCTACCATCGCGCGGTGCCCCTCGCCTGTGTGTCCCTGACCCGTGAGCAGCGAAACCGACCCGCACGACGTTCGTTGTCGACCGCAGCCGGACTCGTCGTCGGCTTCCTGGTCGACGAAGCGCTGGGTGACCCGTCCCGGGGACACCCGGTCGCGGGTTTCGGTCGGCTGACATCTGTGCTCGAACGTCGTCTGTATCGCGACTCGCGCGCGGCGGGCGCGGGCCTGGTCGCGGTGGCGGCCGGCGGCGTCGTGGGGGCGGGCGTCGTCGCATCGGCCGGGCGCCGGGCGCCGGCAGTGGTGGCGCTGACCGCCGCGTCGACCTGGGTCGCGCTGGGCGGGACCTCGCTGTGCCGGGTGGGTGATGCGGTCGCCGACGCCCTCGAATCGGACGACATCGACGCCGCGCGAGCCCTCATCCCGAGCCTCTGCGGGCGTGACCCCGAGTCACTCGACGAGAGCGGGATCTGTCGTGCGGCGCTGGAGTCGATCGCCGAGAACACCTCCGACGCGACCGTCGGACCGCTGTTCTGGGGTGCGGTCGCCGACGTTCCCGGAATCCTCGGCTACCGTGCGATCAACACTCTCGACGCCATGGTCGGGTACCGCAACGAGCGCTATCGCGACTTCGGTTGGGCGGCCGCGCGACTCGACGACGTCGCCAACATCCTCCCCGCACGCCTCGCGGGTGCGCTGATCGTCCTGGTCTCCGGCGCGCCTCGACGCGCTGCCGAAGCCTGGCGCCGCGACAGCCGTGCACATCCGAGTCCCAACGCGGGGGTCGTCGAAGCGGCCTTCGCCGGTGCCCTCGGGGTGCAGCTCGGGGGCCGGACGGTGTACCCGCACGGCGTCGAACAACGGCCGACTCTCGGACAGGGGCCGGCGCCACGACCCGGCGATCTGCGAGCAGCTGTCGAGCTGTCACGTCGGGTTCAGCGTGCAACGCTGGCCGTGTGTGTGGCGGGCTGTCTGGTCCGGGTCGCGGTCAGCCGCCGTAGCGCCGGCTGAGCTTGTCCCGTACGTCGCCGTCCTGACTCCGGGGGTCCGGGGTCGCGTCGCGGACGTCGCCGACCGTGTCCTCGGCGACCGGACCGTGGCCGATGCGTCCGACGCTGTGGACCACCGTGGTGCCGCTCGCGGCGCGCAGTTCCTCGCGCATCTGCCGGCGTCGCTCGGCGCGCGAGGCGGCGGTACTCGGCTCCGGACGTGGCGCGGACTCCGCGGCGGGGGCCGCGCCGGTGTCCTCCGTCACCGGAGCCGCGTTGGCGGCGGCGGCCCGACGGCGCGAACGGATCTCGGCGATCAGGAAGTACAGGACACCGAGGGGCGCCATGATCCCGAAGGCGAGCCACTGCAACCCATACGAGAGGTAGGGGCCGGTGTCGAGCTGGGGGAGCGGGATCTCGCCCAGCGAGCCCGGCTGATCCGGGGAGAGCTGGAGATAGAAGTCGTCCATCGGCGTCGACGTCGCGGTCCCCACCAGACCGGGGTTGATCGACGGCACGGTCAGCACGCCGTTGTCGGCACGTGAGCCGCGGTCGGCGCTGACACTCTCTGCCGCGCGGATCCGTCCCTGAACGGTCTGCTCACCAACGGGCGGCGACGGGATGGCGGGAACGCTGCCCTCCACCGGGCGGACGAAACCGCGGTTGATAAGGATCACCCGATCCGAACCGGTCACGGCGAACGGGGTGAGGACCAGGACCGCCGGACGTTCCTGGATGTTGCGCAACCGCACCAGTGCCTGCCGGTCCTCGAGATACCGGCCCGTCACCGCGACCTGACGCCACTCGGTCGACGGGTCGAGGGTCGACGACGGTGCCACCTCGGCCAGCGGGACGGTCTCGAGCGAGGTCGCGGTACGGATCAGGTCGTTGCGGTGTTCGGTGTCCGAGTTCTTCCCGAGCTGCCACGGAGCGAGGAGCGTGAAGCAGGCCACTGCGAACGCCACGACCACGACTCCGAGGGCAATCCACCCTGGACGCAGGATTGTTCGCAGTACGTGCACAGCTCCCAGGTTACCGAGCACGGGTAGCGTGATCGAAATGCGAGACTTCATCTGCTTGAACTGCGGCCAGCGTCTCTCCTTCGAAAACAGTCTCTGCCTGAACTGCAAGAGTGCGCTCGGGTTCTGGCTCGAGTCCCGCTCCATCCAAGTGCTCGACGACAAGGGGCGTGCCCAGGTCGACGGTGTCCTCATCGAACGGTGCGCGAACATCAAGGTGGCGCAGTGCAACTGGCTGGTGAAGTGGACGGGTAATCCGGAGCTGTGCCAGTCCTGCCGGCTGACGCGCACCCGTCCGGGTGACGACGATCCGGACGCGCTCGTCGCGTTCGGCCAGGCCGAGACCGCGAAACGGCGGCTCGTCCTCGAACTCGCCGAACTGGGACTGCCGATCGAGGACCGTGACGAGAATCCCGACACGGGACTCGCCTTCGACCTCCTGTCCAGCGCTCGGCAGAACGTCATCACCGGTCACGCCAACGGGGTCATCACCCTCGACCTCGCCGAGGGCGACGACGTCCACCGCGAACAGATGCGCGTCGAGCTGGACGAGCCGTACCGCACGGTTCTCGGACACTTCCGGCATGAGATCGGTCACTACTACCAGCTCGTGCTCATCACCGACGACCGCCGGCCCGGCTTCGAGGAGCTGTTCGGCAACCCCGGCGACGACTATCAGGCCGCCCTGGACCGTCACTACAAGGAGGGTGCGCCCGAAGGATGGCGGAAGAACTTCGTCTCCTCCTACGCCACGATGCACCCGGCCGAGGACTTCGCCGAGACCTTCGCGCACTACCTGCACATCCGCGACACCCTCGACACCGCCGCCGCATTCGCGATGGCACCGTCGGGTACGACGCTGGACAGTGTGCCGCCCGGCGACGTCGGCTTCGATCGGATCATCGGCGAGTGGCTACCGCTGACGTGGGCGCTCAACCAGATCAACCGGTCGATGGGTCACCCGGACCTCTACCCGTTCGTGCTCCCGGCGCCGGTGCTCGAGAAGATCCGCTTCGTGCACAACCTGGTGGCGCCGGTCGGATGAGACCGGTCGCGCTGGGCGTGGCGTCAGTCCACGCCCAGCTGCAGGCGCACCCAGTCGATCAGTCCGGGGACGGCGCTCTCGATCTGCTCGCGGGTGGCGACGAAGTCCTCGGTGCCGCCGTAATAGGGGTCGAGGAGGGCGAGGTCGTCGGCGGGTGCCGACGGATCGAACGATCGCAGCAGTCGCGTCCGGTCACCGAGCCGCTTGCGTTCGAGTTCCCGGAAGTGGCCGTCGTCCATCGCCAGGAAGAGATCGGCGTCGAAGTGTTCGGGTCCGAGCAGCGCCGCCACGTGCGCGTCGGAGTAGCCGTGGGCCAGCAACTCGGTGCGGGCGCGGTTGTCGGCCGGTTCGCCGACGTGGAAACCGGTTGTCCCGCAACTGGTGACGCGTACCTTGCCGCCCAGTCCGGCGTCGTCCAGAGCCGTCCGGAAGATGTTCTGCGCCATCGGTGACCGGCAGATGTTGCCCGTACACACGAAACAGACGTGTAGTTCTTCAGCCACTGGTGCCCACCTCAGCTCGACGTGCCGACGCGCTCGGTGGTCCAGGGCGTCGGTCACATACCCAGGACGTCGCGCAATTCGGCTGTGGAATCAACCGTCCAGGCTGCGCCCTGTTCCTCCCCGTGCAGAGAATAACCCCATCTGACCAGGATCGCTGAGATGCCGAACGCCGCTGCGCCGTGCACATCGTGGCTGCGATCGCCGATCATCACCACCGGTGCGGTCACGTGACCGGTGTCGGCATCCGCGGGAAGTCCCAGCTCCGTGACCGCATGAGCGATGACATCGGACTTGTGGCGGCGCGAACCGTCGTCGCTGGCGCCGGCGATGTACTTGAAATGGTCGGCCAGGCCGAAGTGCTCGAGAATCTTGCGCGCGGTGGTCTGGTTCTTCGACGTCGCGATCGCCATCGTGCGCCCCGACGCGGCGAGATCGGCCAGGACGTCGGCCATCCCGTCGTACACCGAGTTCTCCCGCCAGCCGATCTCGGTGTAGCGCTCCCGGTAGGCGCGCATCGCCTCGTCGGCGACCGCGGGTGCGAGCCCCAGACTGTTGAGGGTGTCGAGCATCGGCGGCCCGACGATGCCCGCGACGACCTCGGGACCGGGCTCGGACGCGCCGACGGCGGCGAGGGCGTGCCGGAAGCTGTTGGCGATACCCGCAAAGCTGTCGGTGATGGTGCCGTCGAGATCGACGAGCAGCACGGTGTCGGGATGGCGGGGATCTGGCGGCGTCAACACGCGTCCATCGTGCACGTAAGGTCAGTAGGCATGACAGCTGGGTATGGCGTGGCATCCACATCCGACCTGTCCGACCCGGACCGGCACGGCGATCAGGACGCGGCGCCCGGGCTGGTGGACTTCGCGGTCAATGTCCGCGGCACGCCACCACCTTTCGTCCTCGACGCCATCATGCGCGGTCTCGGCGATCTGGCCCGGTACCCCGGCCACGACGACGAGCGGCGCGCGGTCGACGCCATCGCCGCCGCCCACGGGCGGTCACCCGACGAGGTGTTGCTGTTGTCCGGCGCGGCCGACGGCTTCGAGATGCTGCCGCGACTGGGCGTGCGCCATGCCGCCCTCATCCAGCCGTCGTTCACCGAACCGGAACTCGCGCTGCGTGCCGCCGCGGTGCCCATCACCCAGGTGACACTCGACGAGCCGTGGCGGCTCGACCGGGCGGACGTACCCGACACCGCCGACCTGGTGATCCTGGGTAACCCCACCAACCCGACGTCGGTGCTGCACCCGCGGGAAGCGATCAGGGCGCTGCGTCGTCCGGGACGCATCATCGTCGTCGACGAGGCATTCGCCGACCTCACTCTCGGCGTGGACGGCACCCTCGAACCACAGTCGCTGGCCTCGTCCGACTGGTCGGATCTCATCGTGATCCGGAGTGTGACAAAGACTTTCGGTCTGGCCGGGTTACGCGCCGGATACCTGCTTGCCGCACCGGAGGTCGTCGCGCGCCTGCGTGCGGGACGTCGGCCGTGGGCGCTGTCCACACCGGCTCTGGCCGCGCTGACCGCGTGCCTCGGCGACGAGGGGCATCGCTACTGCTCGGACCAGGCCCGCCGGGTCGCGGCCGAACGCGCCGAGATGGTCGACGAACTGACCCGGATCGGGCTCGTCGTCGTGGCGGAACCGGCCGCGCCGTTCGTCCTCGTCGAGGTGCCACGGGCGACGGACGTCAAACGGCGTCTCGTCGATCACGGGTTCGCGGTGCGCAGTTGCGCCAACTTCGTCGGACTCGGCGACGACCATCTGCGGCTCGCGGTACGTCCGGTCGAGCAGGTCCGTGCGTTGACCGCAGCGATCGAGCAGGTACGAGAGGAGATGAGGGATGGGAACCGAGTCGACATCTGAGGGCATCACCGTCGGCGACATGGTCGACGTCGTCGAACGCGCGTATCCGCCGGCGCTCGCCGAGCCCTGGGATGCGGTGGGGCTCGTGTGCGGCGACCGCTCCGAACCGGTGCGTCGGGTGCTGGCGTGCGTCGACGTGACGGACGCCGTGGTCGACGCGGCCGTGGCCGAGAAGGCGGACCTGGTGATCGCGCATCACCCGCTGCTGATGCGCGGGGTCACGTCGGTGGCCGCCGACACCCCCAAGGGCCGCATCGTGCACCGCCTGATCCGCCACGGCATCGCGTTGCTGTCGGCCCACACCAACGCCGACCGGGCGCGGCCGGGCGTGTCCGACGCACTCGCCGACCTGCTCGGTGTGGTCAACACCGTGCCCATCGAGCCCAGATCTGCTGCACCCCTTGACAAATGGGTGGTGATGGTGCCCGAGGGCAACGTCGAACAGGTCAGTGAGGCGATGTTCGCCGCCGGCGCGGGTGCTATCGGCGACTACCGCGACTGCTCGTGGACGGTCGTGGGCACGGGCCAGTTCGAGGCGCAGGAGGAGGCGACGCCGACGATCGGCGAGATCGGCACCAGAACCCACGTCGACGAGGCGCGGGTGGAGATGGTCGCCGCGCGATCCATCCGCGGATCCGTGCTGCGGGCACTGCGCAACGCGCACCCGTACGATGAACCGGCGTTCGACGTCTTCGAGCTCGCCGACCTCGGCAGCGACCTGGGCCTGGGTCGGGTCGGTTCGCTCACCGAGCCGATGACATTGCGCGACTTCACCGCGGTAGTCGCGCGGGCACTGCGCGCCCCGTCGGGCATCCGGGCGGCCGGCGATCCGGATGCGCTCGTGCGCACGGTCGCGGTGTGCGGCGGTGCGGGCGATTCACTTCTCGGTCGTGTCCGCGGGCTCGGCGTCGACGTCTACGTGACCGGCGACCTGCGGCACCATCCGGCCGACGAGAGTCTGCGCGACGGTGGGCCGGCCCTCGTCGACGCGGGCCACTGGGCCACCGAGTTCCCGTGGTGCGCCCAGGTCGCGGAACTGCTCGGCAAGGAATTCCACGTGCCGGTGACGGTGTTCGACACACCGACCGACCCCTTCGGGCTGCACAGCTTCGGCTGACCCCGGGGGAACGCCGACCAAAGCCCATCCGCCGCCGGAACGCCGGGACCACCCGCGTACGGTAGGGGGACTTCAGAGACAGGAGGCCGCAATGAAAGTCGACGCCGGTGTGCAGCGACTGCTGCTCGATCTCGCGGACTCCGATGCCGAGATCAACCGACTCGAGCATCGCCGCAAGAACTTGCCCGAGGACACCGAGATCGCCGAGCAGGACAAGGCAATCGATGCTGCCCGCGACGATCTGGTGCGTGCGGAGATCTCCGCCGAGGACCTGAGCCGCGAGTATCGCCGCATCGAGTCCGAGGTGACCGGGATGACCAACCGTGAGGCCAAGGACTCCAAGCTTCTGACCGCCGGCGGGTTGGCACCCAAGGCGCTGTCGGAACTGCAGCACGAACTCGCCGGGCTCGGACGCCGCCGCGCGGTGCTCGAGGACGAACTGCTGACGCTGATGGAGCAGCAGGAGGCCGTCGAGGCCGAACGCAGCCGCGCCGCTGCGACGATCTCCCACCTCGAGGAGAAGGTCGCCGACGCGCGGACCCGCCGCGACAAGTCGCTCGCGACCATCGACGAGGACCTGGCCCGTGTCCGTGAGAAGCGGGACTCGCTCGCCGCGGAGATCGACTCCGACCTGCTGGCCGTCTACGACAAGCAGCGTGCCAACGGTCGGATCGGTGCGGGGCTCCTGCGTGCACGTCGATGCGGCGCCTGCCGGATGGAACTCGACCGGGGCACCATCGCCTCGATCAGCGCGGCACTGTCCGACGAGGTCATCCGCTGTGAGGAATGCGGCGCGATCCTGGTGCGCACCGCCGAATCGGGGATCTGACGCCTTGAGCGCGGGTTCCGAGCGCGTGTCGACGCCGGGCCGGAAATCGCCGTCCTGGCAGGGGCAGCTGAGTTCGCCGACGAGATTCATCCTGTTGCGGCACGGCCAGACCGCGTTGTCGGTGGAACGCCGGTACTCCGGGCGCGGCAACCCCGAGCTGACCCCGGAAGGTCGGCGCCAGGCACGTGCGGCGGCCCAGCGGGTCATGCGTGAAAAGGACATCTCGGCGATCGTGACCTCGCCGCTGCGCCGCGCCCGCGCCACTGCGGAGGAGGTCGCCGCGGTGACCGGGGTCGATATCGTCGAACATCCCGGACTCATCGAGAACGACTTCGGCGAATGGGAGGGCCTGACCTTCGTCGAGGCCGCCGAACGGCACCCCGAGATCCACCGCAAGTGGCTGTCGGACATCACCGTGCCCGCGCCGGGTGGCGAGAGCTTCGCGCAGGTCGCCGAGCGGGTGTCCGAAACGAAAGACGATCTGCTGCAGCGTTATCCGGGACAGACGATCGTGCTCGTCTCGCACGTGACCCCGATCAAGCTGATGCTGCGGGAGGCGCTGGGCGTCGGACCTGAGTTGCTGTTCCGGTTCCACCTCGACCTGGCGTCGGTCTCGATCGCGGAGTTCTTCCCCGACGGCGGTTCCGTGGTCCGGCTCGTCAACGACGCCGCGCACTGGCACTGACGGGGCGCTCTGCGCCATCGGATGAAGAGCTGTGCCGGGGCTGCCGTATCCTGGGTTCGCGAACGAGTCGGCCGGGCGGCCGCGGTGAGCGGAACGGGCGGAAGACCGCCACGCCGCGCACCGAGGAAAGTCCGGACTCCACAGAGCAGGGTGGTTGCTAACGGCAACCCGGGGTGACCCGCGGGACAGTGCCACAGAGAACAGTCCGCCGGCCGCGAGGCCGGTAAGGGTGAAACGGTGCGGTAAGAGCGCACCAGCGGCGCGGGTGACCGCGTCGGCTCGGTAAACCCCACCCGGAGCAAGGCCGAAGCGCGCACTTCACGGTGCGCGTGCGCGGGTGTTACGAGGGCTGCTCGCCCCAGCCCGCGGGTGGGCCGCTCGAGGTACCCGGCGACGGTGTGCCCAGATGGATGGTCGCCGCCCGCGATGGTCGAGAGACCTCGCGGGCACAGGATCCGGCTTACGCGCCGACTCGTTCGCCTTCGGCCCGCGGTTTCGGTTCACCGGGGGATCCGCGCGCTAGGGTTCGACACGTGACACGCTTCCTCTTCGCCCCCGACATCGACTTCGCCGGAATCCGCGATCAACTCGGGGTGGACGAGTCATACGGCGACGATGCGCTCGCCGAGGCGCGGGAGGCCGTCGACCGGTTCGCCGACACCCGCGAGGACCACACCGGCGTCCCGTTCGTCACCATCGACCCGCCGACGTCGCGGGACCTCGACCAGGCCGTCCATCTCGTCGCCGACGGGGACGGGTTCGTCGTGGACTACGCCATCGCCGACGTCGCGGCACTCGTGATCCCCGAAGGCGCGCTCGACCAGGAGAGCCGACGCCGCGGGACCACCGTGTACTTCCCGGACGGCTCCGTGCCACTGCATCCGCGGGAACTGTCCGAGGGGATCGGATCGCTTCTGCCCGAACAGGTTCGGCCGTGCGTGCTGTGGACGATCCGGGTGGCGGGGGACGGCACTGTCATCGATGTGCGGGTTCGGCGATCGCGAATTCGATCCGTGGCGCGCTTCGACTACGCCGGTGTCAGCGCGGATGCCGAGGCCGGACGGTTGCATCCGTCGATCGCGGCGTTGCCGGCTTTCGGCGAGCTCCGGCAGAAGGTGGCGCTCGACCGCGGCGCCGTCGAACTGGATCTGCCGGACCAGCGGGTGTCACGTACCGACGCGGGATGGCGGTTGGACCTGCAGCCCCACACCCCGGCGGACATGTGGAACTCGCAGCTCTCCCTGCTCGCCGGGATGTGCGCCGGCTCGATCATGGCCGAGGCCGGTGTCGGATTGTTGCGGACGTTGCCGCCGGCCGACCCCGACGCGGTCGAGGACCTGCGCGCTGCCGCCCGAGCGCTGGGCGTCGAATGGCCCGAGGGGCTGGCGGTGGGCTGGTTCCTGGCCGGACTGCCCGGCAACCGGACGAGCACCTTGGCCCTCCAGTCGGCCGCGAGTGGTCTCATGCGCGGCGCCAACTATCTCGCACTCGACGGCACCGACGAGGCGCGCGCGATCCCGGACGACAAGAAGCGGCACGGCGCGATCGCGGGCGTCTACGCCCACGTCACCGCACCCCTGCGTCGGCTGGGTGACCGGTTCGCCACCGAGGTGTGCCTCGCCGTCACCACCGGCGACGACGTGCCCGACTGGGTGACGCGTGCCCTGCCGACCCTCCCGAAGATCCTGCGCTCGGCCGACACCCTCGGCTCCACGGCCGACCGGGCGGCCATCGACCTCGCCGAGGCGGTCATCCTGGGCGGCCGCGTCGGGGAACGCTTCGACGCGGTGGTGATGTCGGCGGCCACCGAGCGCAAGCCGGCCCAGATCTTCATCGCCGATCCGCCCGTCGTCGCGGGTTGCGAAGGTGATCTGCGTCCGGGCACCCGACTCGAGGTCGAGCTGGTGACCGCGGACGAGGTGACGAGAACGGTCAGGTTCCGGCCGGCGTAGGGCGATGCGACTTCGTTTCGACGCCGGGTCACCGGGTGGTTTCGACACGGTTACTCGCTGGGCGGGTTCAAGGGATCAGCCCTGCGCTCGTGACCGGCTCAACCAGCAGCGGGACGGCTCACAGGTCCTTGGCGGCCCTGCGGTACTCCGCGACGGCGCGGTCGGACGCGGCTTCGAGGCGCGCGTCGAGACGGCCGACGATGAACATGTCGGCGGCGCTGAGCTTTCCGTCCTCGACGATCGTGGCGAGCTGGGCGCGGTTGATGCGGATGTCGTTGTGGTCGCCGAGGGCGGACTGGATCTTCTTGGCGACCGCGCCGATCGCGCGGTACTTCTTTTTGTTCAGCGGCTCGGTCGCATCGATGCTGTAGCGCAACCGCTTTGCGCGTTTACGGATCGTGTGCAGCTGTTCCTGCCACTCGTCCGAGCCTTCGGTGAGGCCGGCGAGTTCGGCCTGGGCCTTGCGGATGTGCTTGCGGCTCTTCGCGATCGCCTTGTCGACGACGTCGGTTGCGGGGAGTTCCGCGTCGGGTCCCGGCGGGGGAGAGGCGAGGAGGGCGTCGACGGAGTCGAGGAGCGTGAAGTAGCGCTTCGACGACATCGCCGCGTGCGCCGCCCGGATCGCGCGATCGTGGGTTCGGGTCTCGGCACCCGCAAGGGCGGCGAGCAGCTCGGGCGAGGCGTTCTCGCCGCGCAGCAGGGACTGGTCGAGTTCGAGCTGGACCTCGGAATCCCGTGCATCACCGAGGATTCGGGCCAGCAGCTTGAGTTCGGCACCGATGTGGGCGGTGCGTTCGGCGTCGAGAACCGTAGGGTATCCCGACAACACGCTGCGCAGGCGACGGCACGACACCCGCATCTGGTGGACGGCGTCCTCCGCGTCCTCGCGGACGAGCGGGTCGTAGGCGATCAGGCTGTTTCGGTGCATCGCGATGTCGGTGATCACGAGTTCGAGCGCAGTGGGGCGCTTGGACAACCGGGGTTTGTGGACGGTCGGCGTCGAACCGATCGCGCGGGCCAGCTTCGACGCGCTCGACGACGAGCGGCCGCCACCGGCGCGCAGGACCTTGTCGGCGGCCTTCAGCAGCTTGCCGGTGCCGCCGGAGAGGAGTTCGAACTCCCATTCGGCCCACTGCTGGGAGTGCCCGCCCGGCAGCAGGGACTGGGTGGTCACCAGATCCTCGGCGAGTTCGGCGAGCGGCTCGTCGTCGACGCCGAGCAGGCGCGTCACCGTGCGCGTTGTCGAGATGACCGCGACGGGCGTGAGGGGCCGGCAGCGGGTCAGTGCGAGGACCGGGGTCACCAGTGCCTCCGGGACGTCACCGTCGGCCGGCGCCTCGTCGAAACCCACGTGGAGTTCGCGACGTGTTCCGGGGATGTCGGTGGGGCGCTTGAGATGCCAGCCCTGATCGGTGCCGCCGGTGCGGCGTCGCATGGTGATCCTGTTGCCGGCGAGGTCGAGGTTCTCGGTGTCGAAATAGGTGGCATCGAGCGAGAACGTCTCGGGTGCCGTCGCCGACACCACTCCGGGTAGCGCCCGTAGATCCGGGGCCACATGGCCGGGGTCCACGTCGAACTTGAGTTCCACCTCGACCTGCTCGGATGCGGCCACCTGTTCCTCCTGACGCCTGCGACGATGTCGAGTCTAGTGGCCGCGGGTGCGGCGGCCGATCATTCCGCGAAGCGGTCGGTCGCTTCCAGCAGGTGATGGCGGATGCCTTCTTCGAAGGACGCGTGACCCGCGTCGTCGACGATGCGCAGGTCGGCGGCCGGCCAGGCGCGGTGGAGATCCCAGGCGCTGCGCATCGGGCACACGACGTCGTAGCGACCCTGGACGATGACGCCGGGGATGTGCGCGATGACGTCGATGTTGTCGAGGAGCTGCCCGTCGTCGAGGAAGCCGTGGTTGACGAAGTAGTGGTTCTCGATCGAGGCGAAGGCGAGGTCGAAGCGGTGGGCGTCATCGGGGTTCTGGCCCGATTCCTCCTCGGAGCGGGGGAGGAGGTAGCTGGTGGCCTGTTCCCAGCCGGTCCAGGCGCGGGCCGCCGCCCGGGCGACCGCGGCATCGTCGGAGGTCAGCAGACGGTGGTACGCGGCGACCAGATCGCCGTCGCGCTCGTTCTCCGGGATCGGCTCGAGATAGGTCTCCCAGACGTCGGGGAAGATGTGCGCGGCGCCGCCGTTGTAGTACCAGTCGATCTCGCTGCGGCGCAGCAGGAAGATGCCGCGCAGAACGAGTTCGGTGACCCGGTCGGGATGCGTCTGCGCGTAGGCGAGTCCCAGCGTCGACCCCCAGGAACCGCCGAAGACCTGCCAGCGGTCGATGCCGAGATGGGTACGAAGCCTCTCCATGTCGGCGATGAGGTGGGGCGTGGTGTTCACGCTCAGATCCGCGCCGTCGGCGATGTGCGGGCGGGACTGTCCGCAACCGCGCTGGTCGAACAGCACGATCCGGTACTTCGCGGGATCGAAGAAGCGTCGCTGGGTCGGCGAGGTCCCACCGCCGGGACCGCCGTGCACGAAGACCACGGGCTTTCCCTCCGGGTTGCCCGTGGTCTCCCAGTAGATCTGCTGGCCGTCGCCGACATCCAGGTGACCGGACTCGTAGGGCTCGATCTCCGGGTAGAAGTCACGCATGGACGCCAGCGTAGGCGCCGAAGCTCAGTAGCTGTGCTCAGGGCCGGGGAACACGCCGCGACGGACCTCGTCGGCGTACTGCTCGGCGGCCGAACGTAATTCGGAGCCGACGTCGGCGAACCGCTTGACGAACCTCGCGGTCTTGCCGTGGGTGAGGCCCGCCATGTCCTGCCACACGAGGACCTGGGCGTCGGTCTCGTTGCCGGCGCCGATGCCCACGGTCGGGATGGTCAGCTTGCGGGAGATCTGTCCGGCCAACTCGGCGGGCACCATCTCCATCACGACGGCGAAGGCACCGGCCTCCTGGACCGCGATCGCGTCGGCGATGAGCTGGTCGGCGCCGTCGCCGCGACCCTGGACGCGGAAGCCGCCGAGGCCGTTGACGCTCTGCGGGGTGAACCCGATGTGCGCCATGACCGGGATGCCGGCGGCGGTCAGTGCCGCGATCTGGGGGGCGACGCGCTCACCGCCCTCGAGCTTGACCGCATGGGCGCCGGTCTCCTTGAAGATCCGGAAGGCGTTCTCGAGGGCGTGCTGCGGCCCGATCTCGTAGCTGCCGAAGGGCATGTCGGCTACGACGAGGGCGTGGGGCGCACCGCGCACGACCGCGCGGATCAGCGGGATCATCTCGTCGACGCTGACCGGGATGGTGGTGTCGTAGCCGAGGACGACGTTGGCCGCCGAGTCGCCGACGAGCAGCACCGGGATTCCGGCGGCGTCGAAGATCCGGGCCGTCGAGTAGTCGTAGGCGGTGAGCATCGACCACTTCTCGCCCTCGGACTTCATCTGGGCGAGGTGATGGACGCGGGTCACACGACGTTTGGGCGCGTCGGTGGCCGGGGTTGCGGTGGAAGCACCATAGACCGAGGTTTCGGACATCGTCGTCTCTTTTCCTGCCTCGAGTCCCGGCTGGCCAGAAGAGGCGCGGCGGGTACCCGGGTTGAACACGGACAAGCGCCATTGTGTCACCGCGGATTTGTGGTGTAACCGCCGTGAGTTATGCAATTGGTCACACCCCGCTGGGGGTGGGCAGGGACCGTTGTGCAGCGGCCGTCGCGGTCCTTCGGCATCCGGGCTGTTCGGGGGCTTCCCAGCCCTACGGGTTGTTGGCCCAGATGATGGGATGGCGCCGACAAACTCGCTGGACAGCGAGTTGGTCTTGCGCGTGTAACACAGATTTAACAGCCGACTTCTAATGTCGGCGACCATGGATCGCCAAAAGGAATTCGTGCTGCGGACCCTCGAAGAGCGCGACATCCGTTTCGTTCGGCTGTGGTTCACCGACGTACTCGGTTATCTGAAGTCCGTGGCGATCGCGCCGGCCGAGCTCGAAGGCGCCTTCTCCGAGGGCATCGGCTTCGACGGCTCGGCCATCGAGGGCTTCTCCCGCGTGTCCGAGGCGGACACGGTCGCCAAGCCCGATCCGTCCACCTTCCAGATCCTGCCGTGGACCACCTCCGCGGGTCGGCACCACTCGGCCCGCATGTTCTGCGACATCGCTATGCCCGACGGCACCCCGAGCTGGGCCGACTCGCGCCACGTGCTGCGTCGCCAGCTGAACAAGGCGGCCGACCTCGGCTTCAGCTGCTACGTGCACCCCGAGATCGAGTTCTTCCTCCTCAAGGACGCGCCGCTCGACGGATCGGTGCCGACCCCGGCCGACTCCGGCGGCTACTTCGACCAGGCCGTGCACGACGCCGCTCCCAACTTCCGCCGCCACGCCATCGAGGCGCTGGAGTCGATGGGCATCTCGGTCGAGTTCTCCCACCACGAGGGCGCACCCGGCCAGCAGGAGATCGACCTCCGCTACGCCGACGCCCTGTCGATGGCCGACAACGTGATGACCTTCCGCTACCTCATCAAGGAGGTCGCGATCAACGAGGGTGTGTGGGCCACCTTCATGCCCAAGCCGTACAGCGAGCACCCCGGTTCGGCGATGCACACGCACATGAGTCTGTTCGAGGGCGACATCAACGCCTTCCACAATCCCGACGACCCGATGCAGCTGTCGGCCACCGGGAAGAAGTTCATCGCCGGCATCCTGCACCACGCGTCGGAGATCAGCGCCGTCACCAACCAGTGGGTGAACAGCTACAAGCGTCTGATCCACGGCGGTGAGGCCCCGACCGCCGCGACCTGGGGCGGTGCCAACCGGTCCGCGCTCATCCGGCTGCCGCTGTACACGCCCAACAAGCCGTCGTCGCGCCGCATCGAGGTGCGCAGCCCCGACTCGGCCTGCAACCCCTACCTCACCTTTGCCGTCCTGCTCGCGGCGGGCCTGAAGGGGATCGAGGAGGACTACGAACTCCCCGACGAGGCCGAGGACGACGTCTGGGCCCTCACGTCCGCCGAGCGCCGGGCGATGGGATACCAGGAGCTCCCCGGAAGCCTCGCGGAAGCACTCACCAAGATGGAGAACTCGGAGCTGGTCGCCGAAGCCCTCGGCGAGCACGTGTTCGACTACTTCCTGCGCAACAAGTGGTCCGAGTGGACGGGCTATCGCAGCATGGTCACCCCGTACGAGCTGAAGAACTACCTGCCGCTGTAGGGACCAACCCGGTCACGTTCACCGACCGCGATGACATCATCGGTGGTCGGGCCGCTACTTTTGTGATGTGACAAGACAATCGGGACGCAGCGCGGTACCCAGCACGGGACGGCTGGGACTTCTGGACACCGCCGCGCCACAGAACCTCGCCGAGCTCGGCTGGAACACGCCCGAGTCCGTCGACGTGCTGTGGGCGCTGTCGCGAGCGCCCGACGCCGACCTCGCCCTGCGTACGCTCGTCCGTCTGCGTGGGGCCGTCGAGGACGAGTGGTCCGAGATCGACTCGACCCTGCGCACCAACCGGTCGTTCCGGGGGCGTCTGTTCGGCCTCATCGGTTCCTCCGACGCTCTCGCCGATCATCTCGTCGCCGAGCCGGCGAGCTGGCGTCTGTTGCTCGCCGACGAGCTGCTCGACCGGGACGAGGTCGATCGCCGGATGCTCGAAGCCGTCGGCGCCGAGCCCGAGCCCGGGGAGATCGAGAAGGGTAATCGCGTCTACCGCGCGAAGCTCACCGGACCCAAGTCCGTCGTCGCCCTCCGTCGCGCCTACCGCGACCTGATCCTGCAGCTCGCCGCGCACGACGTCGCCTCGACGGTCGAGGACGAACCGGTGATGTGGCTGCCCGAGGTCGGTGCCTATCTCTCCGACCTCGCCGACGCAGCGCTGACCGCGGCACTCGCCGTCGCCTTCGCCGAGGTGTGCGGCGAGGATCCGATCCCCGTCCGGATCGCGGTCATCGCGATGGGCAAATGTGGCGCGCGCGAGCTGAACTACGTGAGTGACGTGGACGTCATCTTCGTCAGCGATCCCGCCGACGGGGTCGCGTCGCGCATCGCGGGTGAGATGATGCGGATCGGTTCGCTGGCCTTCTTCGAGGTCGACGCCGCGCTGCGGCCGGAGGGCAAGTCCGGCGCGCTGACCCGCACCCTCGAATCCCATGTCGCGTACTACGAGCGATGGGCCAAGACCTGGGAGTTCCAGGCGCTGCTCAAGTCCCGCGCGATGACCGGTGACATGGAACTCGCGAACGAGTACATCGCGGCGGTCAAGCCGATGGTGTGGAAGGCCGCCGAGCGTCCCGACTTCGTGCCCGAGGTGCAGAAGATGCGACGCCGTGTCGAGTCGCTGGTTCCGGAGGGGGAGCGCGAGCGCAATCTCAAACTGGGACAGGGAAGTCTGCGCGACGTCGAGTTCGCGGTGCAGCTGCTGCAGATGGTCCACGGACGAGTCGACGAGAACCTCCGGGTGATGCCGACGGTCGACGCGCTCGCGGCACTGACCGCCGGGGGATACGTCGGACGTGACGACGGCGCGAATCTCAGTGCGTCATACCAGTTCCTACGGTTGCTCGAGCACCGGCTGCAGCTGCAGCGGATGAAGCGGACCCACCTCCTCCCGAAGGCCGAGGACACCGAGGCCCTGCGCTGGCTCGCGCGTGCAGCCCACATCCGGCGCGAGGGTGAACTCGACGCGACCGGCGTGCTGCGCGAACAGATCCGCCACCAGACCCTCCGCGTGCGGCGTCTGCACCAGAAACTGTTCTACCGTCCGCTGCTCGAGGCGGTCACCCGGTTCAAGCCCGACGAGCTGACCCTGAGTGACGAGTCGGCCGAGAGGCGTCTGGCCGCACTGGGTTACGCCATGCCCGACCGTGCGCTCAGCCATATCCGCGCGCTGTCGAACGCACCCGGACGCCGTGGTCAGATCCAGCTCCTCATCCTGCCGCAGCTGCTCGAGCACATCGGTGACACCCCGGATCCCGACGCCGGCCTGCTCAACTACCGGCGGCTGTGCGAGGCGCTCGAGGACAAGGACTGGTTCCTCCGTCTGCTCCGCGATGACGGGGTCGTCGCCGAACGGCTGATGAAGGTGCTCGGCACCTCGGAGTTCATCGCCAACATGCTGATGCGGTCGCCGGAGGTGATCCATCAGTACTCCGACGGTCCCGACGGTCCGAAGCTGTGCGACATCCGGCCCGAGGACGTGGCCAAGGGGCTCATCGCCTCGACCGTGCGTCAGCAGGACATGAAACGTGCGGTCGCCGTTGCCCGCTCGCATCGTCGTGCCGAACTCGTCCGGGTCGCCTCGGCGGATGTGCTCGGCCTGATGGACGTGCCGACCGTGTGCAAGGCGCTGTCGAGTGTGTGGGCCGCGGTCCTCAACGCCGCACTCACCGTCGCGATCAGAATCTCCGAACGAGACCGCGGCAAGCCCGCGCCCGCACGCATCGCGGTGATCGGCATGGGCCGGCTCGGCGGCGGCGAACTCGGATACGGCTCGGACGCCGACGTGCTGTTCGTGTGCCAGCCGAACCGCGACGCCGACGAATCGGAGGCCGTCCGGTGGTCGCAGACCATCGCCGAGACCGTCCGATCCGCGCTCGGCAGTCCCAGCGCCGACCCGCCGCTCGAGGTCGACACGGGGCTGCGTCCCGAGGGACGGAACGGGCCGGTCGTGCGAACCCTGGCCGCCTACTCCGCCTACTACGCGCAGTGGGCCCAGGCGTGGGAGGTGCAGGCGCTGCTGCGCGCGCACCAGGTAGCCGGCGACGAGGCCCTGGGGATCGACTTCCTGCACATGATCGATCACGTGCGCTACCCGGTCGGCGGGGTCAGCAACGAGGCGGTCAAGGAGATCCGGCGCATCAAGGCCCGCGTCGACGCCGAGAGGCTGCCGCGCGGAGCCGATCCGGCGACCCACACCAAGCTCGGCCGCGGCGGACTCGCCGACATCGAATGGACGGTACAGCTGCTCCAGCTGCGCTACGCCCACCGCTACCGCAGTCTCCACAACACGTCGACGCTCGAATCGCTCGATGCGATCGGTGCCGCGGAGTTGTTGTCGGAGAACGACGTCGCGTTGCTCAAGAACGCGTGGATCACCGCGACCAAGGCACGCAACGCCCTGGTTCTGGTGCGCGGCAAGCCCGTCGACCAGCTGCCCGGCCCGGGCAAGCAGCTACGACAGATCGCGTTCGCCGCCGGCTGGCCGGAGGACAAGGCGTCGGACTTCCTGGAGAACTACCTGCGGGTGACGCGCCGGGCGAAGGCCGTGGTGCGCAAGGTCTTCGGCGCATAGGCGCCGCCGCTGGTGTACGGGGGGACAGATGAAGAGGTTTCTGTGGGTGTCGGCGTACATCCTCGGCTGGGCGATGCTGGCCGGGGTCCTGCTGGGGGTGTGGCTGCACTTCTACCCGTCGCGCGGGAGTGCCGCCCTGTATCTGACGAGCGGGGTGCAGTTCGCGCTCATCCCGGCGCTCATGGCCATCGCGATCTTCGCGGCGCTGCGTCGCTGGTTCATGCTGGTGATCGCGCTCGCGGTGTCCGGTGTGCTGGCCTACACCCAGATCCCGCTGGTGATCCCGGCGAGCGCCCCGCAGGGGCAGGAGTTCACCGTCGTCTCCGCCAACCTGCTGTTCGGTGGTGGCGACATCGGCGTGCTGGAGAAGATCGTGGCCGACGCGGACCCCGACCTGGTCTCCCTACAGGAAGTGACTCCCGAAGCGCTGGAACGCATTCGCGGGAGTGAGATCGCGCGCCGGCTGCCGAACGAGTTCGCGATCCCGTATCCGCAGGCCGCGGGCACCGCGTTGTTCACCAGGCAGCCGCTGTCGGAGCAGTTCAACATCCCCGACACCATCCTCCACAATCTCCAGGCGCGCACAGATCTACCCGGTGCGCCCGGGACGCAGGTCCTCGCCATCCACCCGGCCGCACCGCTGTGGGGCGAGAAGGACGGCTGGTTCCACGACATGGGCATCCTGGCCGACCACTTCGCGAAACTGCCCGCGGGGCGCGTTCTCGCGATCGGTGACTTCAACTCCACCTGGAACCACGCGACGTATCGCAAACTGCTGGGCAACGGGCTCGTCGACGGTACCGACGTGGCGGGTGCGGGCTTCCTGCCGACATATCCGACCGACAAGCGGATCGGCAACCGCCCGCTCGTCGCCATAGATCGGGTCATCCTGCGCGGATTTGTGGCCACGTCGATGGACAGTCATCACCTGCCCGGTTCCGATCATCGGGCGCTGGTGGTAACACTGGTTGCATCATGAGCGCCAGCATCTCCGGACCCGGCACCGCGGGCCCCAGTATTTCCCAACGCCTTCGCGAGGCCACCTCCGTCGCCCACCAGCGTGCGGAGCACGCCCCATTCATCGACGACCTCATGTCCGGTCGTCTCGACAGCGGTGACTACCAGCGGCTGGCCGTGCAGTTGTACTTCGTCTACGAAGCCCTCGAAGCCGTCGGCGACGGTCTCGCCGATGATCCGGTCGCGGGCGCCGTCGTCGACGACAAGTTGCGCCGGCTGCCCAGGCTCGGAGCAGATCTAGCGTCGTTCGGCATCGACCCGAGGTCGTGCGCGCCGCTGCCGGCCGTCGCGCGGTACGTCGAGGCCATCGAGGCCACGCGAGATGACCCGGCTCGATTCGTGGCACACCACTACACGCGGTACCTGGGAGACCTGAGCGGGGGACAGGTCGTGGCCCATCGCATGCGTGAGCACTACGGTGTCGATGCCTCGGCTCTGAGCTTCTACAGCTTCGACGGCATCGAGAAGCTCAAGCGCTACAAGGATGCCTACCGTGCGAGACTCGACGCCCTGCCGCTCGACGCCGCGGCCACTGAACGACTCGTCGAGGAGGCCATCGCGGCATTCGACCACAATCAGGCGGTCTTCGGCGATCTCGACGGGGCCGACGCCGCCTGAGAGTGACAGGACAGCTCGGTCGGGGTTCTAGTTCACCTGGAGCTTGACGGTGCGATCCAGCACGACCTCGTGGAGGTCGTCGCGGCCCTTGACCAGTTCGATGCGCAACTGATTGTCGTCGAGGCGGCTGGTGGTGCGAACCACGCGCGGGGTGCCTTCGAGGCTGATGCGGTCCCCGGGGACAAGATCTTCGACATAAACATCTCTGGTCATACGACCAAATTAAGGCCGGACAGTGTGGCTTGGCAGAGCAAGAGGTCACATTTGTGCGGCAGATCACATAAGCGGATGTTCAGTTCACGGCAACGAAACGTTTTACTACCTCGCGGTGGGTGGCAGGGGGATCGTGGAGGACGAGACGTCACCGCGATCCCAGGCGGGCTACCCCGGGCGCGAACCGGCGCCGTGTCGCAGTAGAGACATCGCCGCGATGGCTCTGGACGACGAACGCCCCGCCCGCGAGAACGCGGACGGGGCGGTCGTAGGCGATTGCCCGGATCAGCAGTCGTAGTAGAGCGAGAACTCGTACGGGTGCGGACGGATCTGCACCGGCTCGATCTCGTTCTCACGCTTGAGCGCGATCCAGGTCTCGATGAGGTCCTCGGTGAAGACGCCACCGGCGGTGAGGTACTCGTGGTCCTCCTCGAGGCGGTCGATGACGGCAGACAGCGAGGTCGGGGCCTGCGGGATCGACTTGGCCTCCTCCGGCGGGAGCTCGTAGAGGTCCTTGTCGACCGGCTCGTGCGGCTCGATCTTGTTCTTGATGCCGTCCAGGCCGGCCATCATCATCGCAGCGAACGCCAGATACGGGTTACCCGAGCTGTCCGGGCAGCGGAACTCGAGGCGCTTGGCCTTCGGGTTGTTGCCGGTGATCGGGATACGCACACAGGCCGAACGGTTGCGCTGGCTGTAGACCAGGTTGATCGGGGCCTCGTAACCCGGGACCAGACGCTTGTAGGAGTTGACCGTCGGGTTGGTGAACGCCAGCAACGACGGCGCGTGGTGCAGGATGCCGCCGATGTAGTAGCGAGCCAGATCCGACAGGCCTGCGTAGCCGGCCTCGTCGTGGAACAGCGGCTTGCCGTCCTTCCACAGCGACTGGTGGGCGTGCATGCCCGAGCCATTGTCACCGAAGAGCGGCTTCGGCATGAAGGTGACCGACTTGCCGTTCTGCCATGCGGTGTTCTTGATGATGTACTTGAACAGCTGCACGTCATCGGCCGCGTGGAGCAGCGTGTTGAACTTGTAGTTGATCTCCGCCTGGCCCGCGGTACCGACCTCGTGATGGCCGCGCTCGAGCTCGAAGCCCGAGTTGGTCAGGTTGGTCGACATCTCGTCGCGCAGGTCGACGTAGTGGTCGTACGGAGCAACCGGGAAGTAACCACCCTTGGGGCGGACCTTGTAGCCCAGGTTGGGGCTGCCGTCCGGGTCGCTCGGCGAGGCGGTGTTCCACCAGCCCGACTCCGACTCGATCTCGTAGAAGGTGCCGTTCATCTCCGAACCGAAGGACACCGAATCGAAGATGTAGAACTCGGCTTCGGCACCGAAGAAGCAGGTGTCGGCGATGCCGGTCGAGGCAAGGTAGTCCTCGGCCTTGCGCGCGACGTTACGCGGGTCGCGGCTGTAGGCCTCGCGGGTGAACGGGTCGTGGACGAAGAAGCTGACGTTCATCGTCTTCGCCTTGCGGAACGGGTCGATCCGCGCGGTGGCCGGGTCGGGCAGCAGCATCATGTCCGACTCGTTGATCGACTGGAAGCCGCGCACCGACGAACCGTCGAATGCCAGACCGTCCTCGAACACGTCCTCGTCGAACGCCGAAGCGGGGATCGAGAAGTGCTGCATGACACCGGGCAGGTCGCAGAATCGGATGTCGACGTACTCGACACCTTCCTTCTTGATGCCCTCGAGTAGTTCTTCTTTACTGCTGTACACCGTGCGGTGACTCCTTCGTGATCGGGTGGTCAGTGGTACTGACACGCCACACACATCCGCCGCCGAGAAACAGCAGCGGATCTCAGCGGCAACCGTATGGAGGCGAAGTTGCCCAGGCGTCAAGTCCGTGTTTCCCCCGTGTTACACACCCGGTGTTCTTGGCGACACACGGCTCATACCTCGGAGAACGCACTCGGCGAATCCCACCCTAGCCCGCTGGGACGACCGGGGAAGACCGAAGGGGTGACGCCCACGACTACGATGGACACCAGTGAACGCCGCGGTCGTCGACGATGACGCCGCGGTCGCGAGAGGAGTCATCACGATGGGACGAGTCACCGGTTCCTGGCTGTCGGGACCGCAGATCGGTCCCGGCGAAGGCGTCGACAATGATTTCCGCGGTCAGGACCTCGGTCTGCCCGCGTCCGGACCCGGGTCGCTGGCCACCGGATGGCCGCGCGTGGCCGGGTTGCTCGTCGACTGGCTGATCGCCGGTGGGCTCGCGATCCTGTTCGTCGGTTTCGATTCGTCGATCCTGGGCACCACGCAGCTCGGCATCTGGTTCGTGATGGGCGTCTTCGCGGTGTCACTCTTCGGATTCACCCCCGGCCAATACGTCGTCGGCATGCGCGTGGCCCGCGTCGACTACGGGCCCGAACGGAACACCGCCGAGGCCACCGGCAAGGAGAGCCCCGCCGCCGTCGGCATCGTGCGCGCCTTCTTCCGGCAGCTGCTGATGGTGTTCCTCGTGCCGGCCCTGATCAACGACTACAACGGTCGCGCCCTGCACGATCGCGCGACCGGGACGGCGATCCTCCGCACACGCTGAGCCCCACCCCGCAAATCCACCACTTATGGAGAGATCCACCACCGATCGGGTGGTGGATCTCTCCATAAAGGGTGGGTTTGCGCAGTTGGTCAGCCGCGACGACGCGCGGTGCGCTGCATGCTCTTCATCTTCGCGTTCCCGGGCAGCGGGCCCTTCGGCATGCCGGGACCGGGAGCCTTGCTGCTGAGTGCGGCGAGACGACCCTCGAGGGTCTCCATGCGCTTGCGGTCGATGTTGCTGGGCAGCTTGTTGAGGTGGCGTTCCAGCTTCGACAGCGGGACCTGACCGTCGTCGTTACCGACCATGATCTCGTAGATCGGGGTGTCTCCGACGACACGCGCGGCCTTCTTCTTCTCCTGGTTCAGCAGCGACTTCACGCGAGTCGGGGAGCCCTCACCGACGAGGATCACGCCCGGCTTGCCGATCACGCGGTGCACGGCGTCGAGGTGCGAGGTACCCGACACGGCCTGGGCCACGCGCCACTGACCCCGCATGTTGCTCAGCGCCCACCCGGCGGCACCGGGCTGGCCCTCGGCCTTGGTGTAGACGTTCTTCTGCACGCGACGGCCGAACAGGATGAACGCGCCCAGCACGCCCAGCACGACGCCGAGCGGGATGAGCGGCCACGGCGAGCCCAGCAGGAAGCCGAGCGCCGTGAACACCGCGATGGACAGCACGATCACACCCACCATGTAGGGGATGAGTCGCTTGTCTTCCTTGCGCTGCATCTGGAACGCCTGCCACAACTGCTGGCGCCGTTCCTTCGATGCAGCCTTGCGGGCCTGCTTCTTCGCGGCCTTTGCTTCTTTGCTCACGGACTGCGCCTTTGCCATATGGCCAGTTTACGTCCGGTCGTCGGGCGACCTGCCGCATGGTCGGCGGGCGCGGTTACGAATGCGTCAGCGGGCGAGCCGTGCCATCAGGCTCGACGCCTCCTGGCTGGCCGAACCCTCGGCGGCGAGGTGCGCCAGGGCGGGCGAGATCTCGCGGCCGTGGTGGGCCATGGCCTGCGCGTACAGCCGACCGGCACGGTAGGAGGACCGCACCAGCGGACCGGCCATGACCCCGGCGAACCCGACCTCCTGGGCGAACTCGGAGTGGTCGACGAATTCCTCCGGCTTGACCCACCGCTCGACGGGATGGTGTCGCGGCGAGGGACGCAGATACTGGGTGATCGTCAGGATGTCGCAACCGGCCTCGTGCAGGTCGACGATGGCCGACTGCACCTCCTGCGGCGTCTCGCCCATGCCGAGGATCAGGTTCGACTTGGTCACCAGGCCGAAATCCCGGGCGGCGGTGATGACCTCGAGGGAGCGTTCGTACCGGAACGCCGGACGGATGCGCTTGAAGATGCGGGGCACCGTCTCGAGGTTGTGCGCCAACACTTCCGGCCGGGCCTCGAAGACCTCGGCCAGCAGGTCGGGCTTGGCGTGGAAATCCGGGATCAGGTTCTCGACGCCGGTGCCCGGGTTGAGCCGGTGGATGGCGCGGACGGTCTCGGCGTAGAGCCAGGCGCCCTCGTCGGGCAGGTCGTCGCGGGCGACGCCGGTGATCGTCGAGTAGCGCAGGCCCATGGCCTGGACGCTCTCGGCGACGCGACGCGGCTCGTCGCGGTCGAGTTCGGCGGGCTTGCCGGTGTCGATCTGGCAGAAGTCGCAGCGTCGGGTGCACTGCTCACCGCCGATGAGGAAGGTGGCCTCGCGGTCTTCCCAGCATTCGTAGATGTTGGGGCAACCGGCCTCTTCGCAGACCGTGTGCAGGCCCTCGCGCTTCACGAGTCCCTTGAGTTCGGTGAACTCCGGGCCCATCGTCGCGCGGGTCTTGATCCAGCTGGGCTTGCGCTCGATCGGGGTCTGCGCGTTGCGCACCTCGAGTCGCAGAAGTTTGCGGCCTTCGGGAGCCGGTGAGGCGGGAGCGGTGGTCTCCGGTGCGGTGGCCGAGGCCGGGGGTGTGGCGTCGGGGGCACCGGGTCCGGGGGTGAGAGGGGACGCGGTCACCGGACCGATCCTACGCTCGCGGTCGTGGCGGCTTCGGTTGCCGTCGGGGTGGGCTCCTGCGGGGTGTCCATCGCGGCGAGAACCGCGGCCGCGGTGGCATCGAGGAGGGATGTCACCGAGATCGGTTGTGCCAGTTCACGGGCCAGCGAGGTGACGCCGGCATCGGCGATCCCGCACGGCACGATGGCCTCGAAGGCGGACATGTCGGGATCGACGTTGAGGGCGAACCCGTGCAGCGCGACCCCGCGCGCCACGCGGATGCCGATCTGGCCGAGCTTGCGTTCACCCGCGTCGTCGTCGATCCAGACTCCGGATCGTCCCTCGACGCGCCCGGTGGTGACCCCGAGGTCGGCGCACACGGAGATGAGGGCACTCTCGAGGCGTCGCACGTATTCGACGACGTCGAGCGGCTCCGCCAGCTTCACGATCGGGTAGCCGACGAGCTGTCCCGGTCCGTGCCAGGTGATGCGTCCACCGCGGTCGACGTCGATGACCGGCGCGCCGTTCGTGGGCCGGTCGGCGTCCTCGGTGCGTTTGCCGGCCGTGTAGGTCGACGGGTGTTCGAGCAGGAGGAGCACGTCGTGGTCGAGCGTGCCGTCGGCGCGCTCGGTCGCCAGACGGTGCTGCATCTCGTAGGCCGCACGGTAGTCGACGATGCCCAGGCGCCGGACCTCGATCGGAGCCGAGTCGGCGCGGACGGAATGCTGGGTCATGTCGCCGGCTTCATCGCGTAGGTCAGGGCCTGGCGGATCTCGGGATGGTTGAACGTGAATCCGTGTTCGGTGAGCACGCGGGGTTCAACGCGTTGACTGAACAGAATCATTTCCTCGGCCATCTCACCGCCGACGCGGCGTGCCACGAATTCGGGCACCTGCAGTACCGCGGGACGGTGCACGGCCTTGCCGAGGGCCTTGCAGAACTCGCCGAACGGCAGGGATCCCGGAGCGCTCAGGTTGACCGGGCCGGCGATGCCGGGGGAGTCGAGGAGGAACTCGATCGCCCTGACCTCGTCGATGAGGCTGATCCAGGAGAAGTACTGCTTGCCGTTGCCGATCGGACCGCCCAGCCCGAGCTTGAACAGCGGCCGCAACTTGCCGAGCAGACCACCCTGCGCGCTGAGGACCGGCGCGGTCCGCAGCAGGACGACCCGGGTGTCGGGGCCCGCGTTGGCGGTGGCGGCGCGCTCCCAGTCGACGACCAGCCCGGCGAGGAATCCCTCACCGGGACCATCGGTTTCGACCGCCGCCCGGGTCCCGGTGTCACCGTAGAAACCGGTGGCGCTGGCGCTGATGAACGTCGGGATGCCCAGGTCGCGCACGGCCTCGGCGAGTACTTCGGTCGGCGTGATGCGGGAGTTGCGCAACTCCTGTTTGAACCGCCCGGTCCATCGACCGTTGCCGACGCCGACCCCGCCGAGCGAGACGACCGCGTCGACGCCGTCGAGACTCTCGGCGGGCATCCCGATGGTCTCGGGATCCCAACTGAACTCGTCATCGGCGAGTGCCTCGCGGCGGACCAGACGGATGACCGTGTGGCCCGCCGCGCGCAGCGAGTTGACCAGGGCGTTTCCGATGAGCCCCTGTGAACCTGCGACGGCTATGCGCATCGATCGCCTCGACGTCGTCGTGTACCTAGAGACCGAGGTCCGCGGCGAACGAGGCCTCTTCGAGGCGCTTCTTCACCGTGGTGAGGAAACGGCCCGCGTCGGCGCCGTCGATGAGACGGTGATCGTAGGTCAGCGGCAGGTACGACATCGACCGCACCGCGATCGACTCCGAGCCGTCCTCCCCGGTGATGACGACCGGACGCTTGACGATCGCGCCGGTGCCCAGCATCGCCGCCTGCGGCGGGACCAGGATCGGGGTGTCGAACAGGGCGCCCTGGCTGCCGATGTTGGTGATGGTGAAGGTGCCGCCGGCGAGCTCGTCGGGCTTGAGGCCGTTGGAGCGTGCCCGGGAAGCGATGTCGGCGATGGCGCGGGCGAGACCGGCCACCGACAGGTCATCGGCGTTGTGGATGACCGGCGACAGCAGACCCTGCGGGGTGTCGACGGCGATGCCGAGGTGCACCTTGTCGTAGTAGGTGATCTCCTTGGCGTCCTCGTCGATCGACGCGTTGACGTTCGGGTGGACCTTCAGCGCCTCGACGACGGCCTTGGCGATGAACGGCAGGAAGGTGAGGTTGACACCCTCGGAAGCCTTGAAGTTGTCCTTGGCCGCCTTGCGCAGGCCGACGATCTTGCTCATGTCGACCTCGAAGACCTGAGTGAGCTGAGCGCTCTGCTGCAGCGACTCGCGGGTCTTCTTGGCGGTGATCTGACGGATGCGGTTGATCTTCTGGGTGGTCCCGCGCAGCTCGGCGAGCTCGGGTCGGATCTCCGGCGATGCCGACGGCGCAGCCTCGGCGGCGGCCGGCTCGGCCTTCTTCTCCGGCGCGGCGGCCGGCTTCTTGGCGGCCTCGGCGGCGGCCAGCACATCCTGCTTGCGGATGCGGCCGCCGACCCCGGTGCCCTTGATCGAGTTCAGGTCGATGTCGTTCTCCGCGGCCAGCTTGCGCACCAGCGGGGTCACGTACGGGGTCGACTCGACGGTCGGCGGGGCCGACTTCGCGGGGGCCTCTGCCTTGGGCTCTTGCTTCGGCTCCGCCTTGGGTTCTTCCTTCGGCTCTGCCTTGGGTTCTTCCTTCGGCTCCGACTTGGCCTCGGGCTCCGGCTCCGGCTCCGGTTCGGGTTCCGGCTCGGGCTCCTTCTTCGCCGGGGCCGCCGAGGCGTCACCGATGACCGCCAGCTTGCCGCCGACCTCGACGACGTCGTCCTCCTGGGCGAGGATCTCGAGCAGGGTGCCGGCAACCGGGGAGGGGATCTCGGTGTCGACCTTGTCGGTGGAGACCTCCAGCAGCGGTTCGTCGGCGGCGACCTCGTCACCGACGGCCTTCAGCCAGTTGGTCACCGTGCCCTCGGTGACGGACTCGCCGAGTTCGGGCATCAGCACGTCGGTGCCTTCCGCCGAACCCGAACCGGTGTCGGCGGTGGGCTTCTCGGCCGGCGCCTCTTCTTCGGTGGAGGGCTCCTCGGCGGCCTGCTCGGGCTCGGGCTCGGGGGCAGCGTCGGTGGGCTCGTCGCCCCCCGCGGAATCGTCGGAGCCGGAATTGTCGGAGCCGGCCTCGTCGGCGTCGCCGATCAGTGCGAGTTCACCACCGACCTCGACGACGTCGTCCTCCTGGGCGATGATCTTCGTCAGCACGCCCGCGGTCGGAGCCGGGATCTCGGTGTCGACCTTGTCGGTCGACACCTCCAGCAAGGGCTCGTCGGCCTCGACGGTGTCGCCTTCCTCCTTCAGCCACCGGGTGACTGTCCCCTCGGTGACACTTTCACCAAGGGCGGGCATCTGGACGGAGAAGGCCATCGTTGTGAACTCCTGAACTCGACGTGGTGGTCTGTAGATGTGGCCCGTCGGTGTGTGCTCCGTGGGCACGGGGGTGGGAAGCGGTCAGGGGACCGCCGAGATGAGGGGCGGGTCAGCCACTCATCCCCGCGGATCACCCTACCCGTACGCCGCGTCGCCGACTGGATTCGGCTCGTACTCGGCGGTAACGATTCTCAAGCGTGGGATGCCGGTCATGTCAGCCGTTGGCCGCGATGTCCTCGAGCACGGCGGCGATGGTCCGGACGGGTACGCCCGTGCCGCCCTTGGTGGTGTAGCCCCACGGGCTGCCGGTGTTGAACGCCGGTCCCGCGATGTCGATGTGGGCCCACTGGACATCCTCCGGTACGAACTCCTTGAGGAAGATGCCCGCGGCGAGCATCCCGCCCCAGCGATGCGGGGTGATGTTGGCCAGATCGGCGACACGGGATTTGAGGTCGGCACGCAGTTCGGCGGGCAACGGCATCGCCCAGGCGTTCTCGCCGACCTCGGCCGACCGTGCGGCCACCCGATCGCGGAACTCGTCGGTGCCCATGACGCCCGGGGTGCGGGTGCCGAGCGCGACCATCTGCGCACCGGTCAGCGTCGCGGTGTCGATGAGGTAGTCGGGGTCGTCCTCGGCCGCGCGCACGATCGCGTCGGCCAGGATCAGCCGGCCCTCGGCGTCGGTGTTGAGGACCTCGACCGTGCGTCCGCCGTACTGGGTCAGCACGTCACCGGGACGCTGGGCGGTGGCCGACGGCATGTTCTCGGCCATCGGCACGGTCGCGGTGACCGAGACGTCGAGGTCGAGGCGGGCGGCCAGGATGGTCGCGGCGATGACCGCAGCGGCCCCGCCCATGTCCGAGGTCATCTGGTCCATGTTCGCGGCGGGCTTGATGGAGATGCCGCCGGTGTCGAAGGTGATGCCCTTGCCGACGAGGGCGACCTTCTTGGCCGGCTTCTTGCCGGTGTGGGTCAGCCGCACCAGGCGCGGAAGGCGCGCGGAGCCCTTGCCGACACCGATGATGCCGCCGTAGCCCTGCGCCTCGAGTTCCTTGTCGTCGAGGATCTCGACCTTCAGACCGGCCTTGCTGCCGAGGGTGCGGGCGCGGGCCGCGAATTCCTCGGGGAAGAGGTGGCTGGGTGGGGTGTTCACGAAGTCGCGGGCTATGGCCACGGAGTCGGCGACCGCGATCGCGCGGTCGAGCTCGGCCCTGGCCTCCTTGGACTTCGACTCGACCAACAATGTGATGTGTTGCGGCGGCGTCTTCTTCGGCTTCGACGACTCGGAGCGGAACTCGTCGAACCGGTAGGCGCCGAGAAACAGGCCTTCGGCGGCGGCGGCGAGGTCCACCGACGACAGGGTGGTCGCGACCGACTCGAAGCCGTCGAGTTCGCGGGCGACGATGCCCGCGGCCTGACGGACCTGGTCGGCGTCGTCGAGATTGTCGGCGTCTCCGAGACCGACCGCTACGACGAGGTCGACCGGCAGCGACTCGGGTGCCGCCAGACGGGTCACCTCGCCGTGCGAACCGGTGGCCCCGAGTGCGGTCAGGGCTGCGGTGATCGCGACCGCCTGCGCGTCGTCGAGGACGCCGTCACCGATGGCGAGCGTCGGTTCGGCGGTGGACTCCTCCTTGCCGCCGGCCTTCTCGTCGCCCTCCGGCGCACTGATCAGGCCGATGACCAGGACGGTGTCGCCCTTGCCGATCGAGGTGGACAGGTCGAATTCGGGGCCGCGTACGCGGTCGACGGTGTCGTTCTTGCTCACCCGCTCAACTCTGCCACAGCGCGCCGCATGTCGGCGGCGACCGCGGGACCGCTCCGGTCGGCGCGCGTGGCCCGATAGCGTATGGCCCATGAGTGAACTCCTCGCCGGACCCATCGCCGACCGTCATGCCGCACTCGGTGCGAGTTTCGCCGAGTTCGGCGGTTGGAACATGCCGGTGTCCTACGCGGGCACCGTCGCCGAACACACCGCGGTGCGGGAGGCCGTGGCGATCTTCGACGTCAGCCACCTCGGCAAGGCGCTGGTGTCGGGAACCGGCGCCGCCGAGTTCGTGAACTCCACCCTCACCAACGATCTCGGCAAGATCGTTCCCGGCAAGGCGCAGTACACGTTGTGCTGCAACTCCTCCGGCGGCGTCGTCGACGACCTGATCGCCTACCTCGTGAGCGACGACGAGGTGTTCCTGGTCCCCAATGCCGCGAACACCGCGGCCGTCGTGGCACAGATGTCTGCCGTTGCGCCCGAACAGATCTCGATCACCGACCAGCACCGCGACCTCGCGGTGTTCGCGGTGCAGGGTCCGCGCTCGCCGGAGGTCCTCACCGCACTGGGCCTGCCCGCCGACATGGAGTACATGGCCTTCGTCGACGCCGAGCTGTCGACGGCGGACGGGAACAAGCCGGTCCGCGTGTGCCGCACCGGGTACACCGGGGAACGCGGTTACGAGCTCCTGCCGCGGTGGGACGACGCCGGCGCCGTCTTCGACGTGCTGCTCGAGGCGATCACCGCGGCCGGTGGACAGGCCGCCGGTCTCGGTGCCCGTGACACCCTGCGCACCGAGATGGGTTACGCCCTCCACGGTCACGAACTGAGCCCGGAGATCACCCCGGTTCAGGCGCGTTCGAGCTGGGCGGTCGGCTGGGACAAGCCGTCGTTCTTCGGGCGCGACGCCCTGCTCGCCGAGAAGGAGGCCGGCCCGGCGCGTCGGCTCTACGGACTCAAGGCCACCGGCCGCGGCGTGCCGCGCGCCGACTGCGCGGTCCGGTTGGGGGACAACCCGATCGGCGTGTGCACGTCCGGGACGTTCTCGCCGACCCTCAAGCAGGGCATCGCACTGGCCTTGCTGGACACCGCGTCGGGCGTCGCCAAGGGCGATCAGGTGGTCGTCGACGTGCGGGGGCGTGATCTCACGTGCGAGGTCGTCATCCCGCCGTTCGTGCCCTCCCACGTGTGACCCCGCGGTGTGACGCTGCTCCGTGGGCCGTCTCACGCCTCGCGGACGGGCTCGATAATGCTTTTGCGGCCAGCGGTACCATGGGCCGCATGACCTTGGAGTTCAACCGTACCGAGCATCCCCATCCGGTGTCGGACAGCCGTCGCGCGGAGATCCTCTCCGCCCCGGGATTCGGCCGCTACTTCACCGACAACATGGTGATGGTCGACTACGACGCGGACAAGGGCTGGCACAACGCGCAGGTACGTCCGTACGGTCCGATCGCGCTCGATCCCTCGGCGATGGTCCTGCACTACGGTCAAGAGGTCTTCGAGGGACTCAAGGCCTACCGGCAGCCCGACGGTTCGATCGCCGCGTTCCGCCCGGAGGCCAACGCGGCGCGTCTGCAGCTCAGTGCCGAGCGGCTGGCGATGCCGGCGCTGCCCGTCGAGGACTTCATCGCCTCGCTCGAGGCGCTGCTCGCCGCCGACCACGAATGGGTTCCCCCGTCAGGTGGTGAGGAGGCGCTCTACCTGCGTCCGTTCATGTTCGCCTCGCAGGCCGGTCTTGGTGTCAACGCGCCCTCGTCGCAGTACATCTACTCCGTCATCGCCTCGCCGGCCGGTGCGTACTTCTCGGGCGGCATCAAGCCCGTCAGCGTGTGGCTGTCCGCCGAATACGTGCGTGCCGCTCCCGGTGGCACCGGCTTCGCCAAGTGTGGCGGCAACTACGCCGCGGCCTTCCTCGCGCAGCGTCAGGCCTCCGAGCAGGGCTGCGACCAGGTCGTCTGGCTCGACGCCATCGAGCGCCGCTACATCGAGGAGATGGGCGGCATGAACCTGTTCTTCGTGTTCGGCTCCGGTGCCGATGCACGCCTCGTGACCCCGGAACTGTCGGGTTCGCTGCTGCCGGGCATCACCCGGTCGTCGCTGCTGACGCTGGCCACCGACGCCGGCTTCGCGGTCGAGGAGCGCAAGATCACCACCGAGGAACTCCGCAAGGGCGTCGCCTCGGGTGACATCACCGAGGTCTTCGCCTGTGGCACCGCCGCGGTGATCACCCCGGTGGGCCGCGTCAAGGGCGTGGGCGAGGACTACACGATCAACAACGGTGAGACCGGTGAGGTCACCCAGGCCCTGCGCGACACCCTCACGGGTATCCAGCGTGGCACCTTCGCCGACACCCACGGGTGGATGACGGAGTTGTACCGGGCCTGAGTCCCCGGGATCTCCTGCGGCACAGACATTCTGGCGTCACGGTCGGCGGATCGTGGCGCCAGAACTGTTGTGTGCGGGTCTAGACGAGCAGACCGACGACGGCGAGCGCGACACCGAGTTCGATGGTCGCGCCCAGGACGTCGCCGTTCAGTCCGCCCATACGACGCGCACAGTGCCGGGTGAAGACCCATGCGAACACCACGATCACGAGGACGACGACGAGTCCCTGCGCCACCGCGGCGAGGTCGAGGTTGATTCCGGACCCGTTGTGGCGCAGTCCGATCGGGACGGTCGCCGCTGCGGCAACCAGACACCACACCGGGATCGAGAGTCGCTGGGTGCCGGCGACGAGGGCGCCGAAACCGTTCGGATGAGCGGGCGAGATCGACGTCCGGGTGCCGACGACTGCCCCGAGCCGTCCCAGCGCGACCGCGAAAGCGATCTCATACCAGCGGGATTCGCCCACGAGGCCGGTGAATCCGGCGGCCTGCACACCCAGTGTGAGGACGAGGGTCGCCACCCCGAACGGGCCGACGGTCCCGCTCCGCATCACTTCGGCGACGCGCTCCGGCGGCCCGTAACACCCGAGCCCGTCGGCGGTGTCGGCCAGGCCGTCGAGGTGCATTCCCCGGGTGAGCGCCGCTGTCAGGACGACGACGAGGATGCCGGTGAGCGCGGCCGGGAGGGCGGTGAACGACAGTCCGGCGGTCAGGGCCGCCGCCGCGGCACCCACCACGATGCCGACGACGGGGAGTGCGGCCATCACCGCACCGCCCAGCGCGCGATCCGGCGTCTCGTCCGGATCGGTGTCCGTGCCGACGGGAAGGACGGTCATCCAGCACAGCGCGGTCCGGACCGCCCGAGACGGCGAGATCAACGCTGAACCGGCCGTGTCATGCGGTCAGGACGACTCGGGGACGGGTTCGGGTACGGGCGAGTCGTCGCGGTCGGTCACCCCGGCTTCGGCGAAGGTCGCCATCGAGATGAGGATGTCGGCGGCCGACTGAACGACCGGCAACGCCAGAACCGCACCGCTGCCCTCACCGAGTCGCATCGAGAGGTCGAGGACCGGCTCGAGGTCGAGATGGTCGAGCGCGATCTGGTGTGCGGGCTCGATCGAGCGATGTCCGGCGATCCACCAGCGCAGGGCGCCGGGCGCGAGTTCGTTGGCGACCATCGCGGCCGCGGTGATCACGACGCCGTCGAGGATCACCGGCGTGCGACGGAGTGCGGCCTGGGCGAGGAATCCCGCGGTGGCCGTCAGGTCCGCGCCGCCGACCGCGGCGAGCAGGGCGAGCGGGTCGTGGACCACCTTGCGGGCGCGGCGCATGCCGTCCCGGATCGCGGCGGTTTTCCGCATCCAGCCATGGTCGTCGACACCCGTTCCGCGCCCGACGATCTCGACCGGCTCGCGGCGGGTGAGCGCACCGACGAGGACGGTCGCCGGGGTGGTGTTTCCGATCCCCATCTCACCGGCGATCAGCAGGTCGCTACCCGAGTCGATGAGCCGATCGGCGATGGCCCGACCGGCGGCCAGCGCGGCGCGGGCCTCGGCGAGGGTGATCGCGTCGGTGGTACGCAGGTCCTCGCTGCTGCGACGGACCTTGAACGTCGACAGGTGGGGAGCGGTGTCGGCGTCGACGGACATGTCGACGACCGTCACCGAGGCGCCGACACGTGCGGCCATCACGTTGACCGCGGCGCCGCCGGCGGAGATGTTCGCGACCATCTGCGCGGTCACCTCGGGCGGGAACGCCGAGACGCCGCCGCGGGCGACGCCGTGGTCGCCGGCGAAGACGACGACGCTCGGCGACGTGATCGGGGCGGGGGGGCACTGGCCCTGGCACGCCGAGATCCAGACGCCGATCTCCTCGAGGCGTCCCAGTGAACCCGGCGGCTTGGTGAGCGTCGCCTGGCGCTCGCGGGCCTCGAAGGCGATCGCCTCGCTCGGCGGGGTGACCGGTTCGAAGACCTCGGCGTCGGTGGGATCGGGGAGCTCGCCGGCGGTCGTGACGGGGGTGGGCTCGACAACGTGTCCGTGCGTGACGGGGGCTGGTGTGACCACCGGAGCAGTCATGGCGGGGTGGGGGGCCGGTGCGGCTGCCGCCACCGTTGCGCCGGAGGTGTCGTCGGCGACCGCGTCGCGCGGTAGGTCGAGCACCCGGCCCGCGACCACGAGCGACACCCGGTCGCACGCATGCGCCACCGCGGCGTTGAGGGTGCCCAACAGATCCTGGAACAGCCGGCCGGCCGGGTTCGGCGGGACCAGGGAGAGCCCGACCTCGGAACTGATCAGCACCACGTCGGCGTTCATGGTCCGCAGTGCTTCGCAGAGGTCCGCGACGTCGGCGTCGAGATCGATCTCCGAACCCGAGTCCCAGCCGTCGACGGCGTCGATCCGGGCGGTGAGCCAGCTCCCGAGGTCGTCGACGAGTGCCGGGATGTCCGGTGCCGCGCGCAAGGCGTCGGCGAGATCGGTGGTCTCGATGGTCGTGTAGCGATCATCGCGACGCTGCCGGTGGGTGTTGACCCGCGCCGTCCACTCGGCGTCCGACGTGGTGACCGGGCCGGTGGCCAGGTACCGGATCTGGTGATGCGCGCGGAGCAGCGACTCGCCGTATGCGGATTTTCCCGAACGCACACCACCCAGGACGAGTGTGCGCGAAGCGCGATCGGCCATTGATCAGACTTCGTCGCCGCGCGACACCGACGGCTTGGGCGCACGCATCTTCCGGAGCTGCATGGCTCGGGTGAACGCGTACCAACCGAGCTTGAAGCCGCCGTCCTGTGAATCGGGATAGCGTTCGGCGACACGGCGGTTCACGAGACGACCGAGGATCACGCCGTCGACGGCCATCAGGACGACGAAGGCGACGAGGATCAGGTTGGTGAGTGCGGCCGCCCGCGGCACCATGAACATCAGCACGATCAGCACGATCGCGAACGGCATGAACAGCCCGGCGAAATTGCGGCGCGCGTCGACGAGGTCGCGGGTGTAGCGGCGGACCGGGCCCTTGTCGCGAGGCATGAGGTAGGCCTCGTCGCCCTCCATCATCCGCTCGCGCTGCTCGAGGCGCTTGGCGCGCCGCTCCGCGGAGAGCTGCTTCTTCTCTTCCTTCGAAAGGGTGTTCTTCAGTTCCTTCTTGCGTGCGCGCGCTTCGGACCGGGTGGTCGGCGGCGGCGCGACGGGACCACGGCGACGGTTCTCGGCCTCACGACGCTTGGGCGTCGGGCGGCCCTTGCCGGGGGTGGTCTTGCTGCCCTTGGCCGGCGCGGAGTCCTCGGTGGCCGCGTCGTCGGCGGCGTACGTGGTCACCGAGCTCTCGCCGGAATCCTCCGACGTTTCGTCCTTCTTCCATGGCAGCTTCACGCCTACGAGCGTAGGTGATCGTGATTGCGGTCGAAACGCGTGGTCGTCGCTTTTCGGTGGACCCTTGCGGTCGCCCAAATCGGTCACGCTGCCGGGTGGCCACCGCGTCCCTATACTTCGTGCCCATGACCCGGGACGGAAGTCGGCGTTTGCACGTTCTGATCGCGCCGGATTCCTTCGGCGACACCATGTCGGCCGTGGTGGCCGCGACCGCGATCGCCCGCGGATGGGCGGCCGCCCGACCCGGCGACACACTCGTCCTCGCCCCGCAGTCCGACGGCGGACCCGGCTTCGTCGACGTCCTGGCCGCGCGGTTCGGCACTGTCGTCACCGTGGACGTGCACGGTCCGCTCGGCGCGGGTGTCACCGCGCGCTGGCTCTTCGACGACGCCTCGTCGACGGCCTACGTCGAATGTGCGCAGGCGTGTGGTCTCCATCAACTGGGCGGACGGCCGACCCCGCGGACCGCGGTCGCGGCCACCACGCACGGTGTCGGTGAGCTCGTGGCGGCGGCACTGGCACGCGGGGCCCGACGGCTCGTCGTCGGACTCGGCGGCAGCTCGACGACAGATGGCGGTGCGGGACTCGTCGACGCCCTGGGCGGGCCGGAGCGGGCGCGAGAGAGGCTGGCCGGCATCGAGATCGTCGTGGCGTCGGACGTGGAGAACCCGCTGCTCGGCCCGCTCGGTGCCGCGACGGTGTTCGGGCCGCAGAAGGGTGCCGACCCCGACACCGTCGAACTGCTCGAGAAGCGCCTCACCGAATGGTCGGCGACCCTGAACGGGCTCGCGTGCCGGGACATCACCGCCGACGCCGGTGCCGGCGCCGCCGGTGGGCTCGGCGCCGCGCTGATCGCCCTCGGTGGCCGTCGTGTGTCCGGGGCGACGGTCGTCGCCGAGGCAACCGACCTGACCGCCGACGTCGCGGCCGCCGACCTCGTCATCACCGGCGAGGGGAAGTTCGACTCCCAGACACTCCGCGGAAAAGTGGTCTCGGCCCTGCACCATGCGGCGTCGACCGCGGGTGCATCCGGTGCCGGCGCGCGGACCCTGGTCCTCGCCGGACAGGTCGCGCTGTCGGCGGCAGAGATCGAGGAGGCCGGCATCGCGGGAGCGCATGCCATCGTCGACGTGGCCGGGTCGGTCGAGGTCGCCATGAACGACGCCGAGAACCAACTCGTGAAACTCGCGGAGACGGTCGCCGGCTCCTACCCAGCGCACTGGGGGAAACGCACGTCCGAGTAGGCGGGAATACAGCTCGAAGGAGTACGGTTGTACGCACGGGCACAACCGGTCGACCTCCCGGCGAGCGGGGTGTTTCCCGATCATGCGCGGGCAGCAGGTCTCGCGACGCTATCGGGCCACGTCACACCGGGACCACACCACTACAGGAGCATCAATGACCGTGCAGAACGAAACGGGCACTGCCACCGGCGTCATCCTGAGCGACGCAGCCGCCAGCAAGGCCAAGGCACTGCTCGACCAGGAAGGTCGCGACGACCTCGCGCTGCGCATCGCCGTGCAGCCGGGTGGATGCGCTGGTCTGCGCTACCAGCTCTTCTTCGACGACCGCACCCTCGACGGCGACATCACCTCGGACTTCGGCGGCGTCACGCTGGCCGTGGACCGGATGAGCGCTCCCTACGTCCAGGGCGCCACGATCGACTTCGTCGACACCATCGAGAAGCAGGGTTTCACCATCGACAACCCGAACGCGACCGGCAGCTGCGCCTGCGGTGACTCGTTCAACTGAGTCGAACACGTCTTCCGGCACCGGCCGCATCCCCTTATCGGGATGCGGCCGGTGTCGTATGTCGGGGCAGTGGGTAGCGTGGACAGCTGTCCGACCAAACAACTGAAGGGCTGAGAGCGCCAGTGGCAATCGTTGTATGCGGCTCCATCGCAACCGACCATCTGATGAAGTTCCCCGGCAAGTTCTCCGAGCAGCTGCTCGGCGACCACCTCGAACACATCTCTCTCAGCTTCCTCGTGGAGGACCTCGTCGTCCGCCGCGGCGGCGTCGGGGGCAACATCTGCTACGCCATGGGACAGCTCGGCGGCAACCCGGTGCTCGTCGGGGCGGTCGGCTCGGACTTCCACGACTACCGCAAGTGGCTCGAGTCCAACGGCGTCGACTGCCGGGGAGTGCGGGTCTCCGAGACCCATCACACCGCCCGCTTCATGTGCACGACCGACGAGACGATGGCGCAGCTCGCCACCTTCTACGCGGGCGCCATGAGCGAGAGCCGCGACATCTCGCTCGCCGACGTGATCGCCGAGACCGGTACGCCGGAACTCGTGCTGATCGGTGCCGACGACCCGGCCGGCATGCTCAGCCACACCGAGGCCTGCCGCGCCGCGGGAATCCCGTTCGCCGCCGACCCGAGCCAGCAGCTCGCCCGTCTCGACGGCGAGCAGGTCCGCACGCTGATCGACGGCGCCGCCTACCTGTTCACCAACGAGTACGAGTGGGGCCTGCTGCGCCAGAAGACCGGCCTGTCCGAGACGCAGGTCGCGGAGATGGTCGGAGTGCGCGTCACGACCCTCGGCAAGGACGGCGTCGAGATCGTCGAGCGCGACGGGACCCGTCTCCATGTCCCGGTCGTTCCGGAGACCGAGAAGGTGGACCCGACCGGCGTCGGCGACGGCTTCCGGGCCGGCTTCCTGTCGGCGCTGTCCAAGGGTCTCGGCTTCGAACGCGCCGCACAGGTCGGTTCGATGGTTGCCGTCCTCGTCCTCGAGACCGTGTCGACGCAGGACTGGACCTGGGACGTCGAGTCGGCACTCGCACGCATCGAGGGTGCCTACGGCGCCGATGCCGCCGCCGAGATCAAAGCGGCTTTCTGACAACGTCTTTCGCTGACGGGTGGTGCGGGCAATGGTCTGCGCCACCCGTTTTCGCTCGTCAGTGGTCGGTGACCGGTCTGACATTGCCGTCGCGATCGGTGATGTGACAACGTGGAGGCAGAGTCCGCTCTCCTGGACTCCCGGACGAGGGGTGCTGTACCCGGTGTGCGACAAGACGGCCCGCAGGAGGCTGTCATGTCGTGGTTGATACTCGTGCTGTCCGGTGTTCTCGAGGCGGTATGGGCCACCGCGCTCGGCAAGTCCGACGGCTTCTCCAAGGCGGCGCCGTCCGTGGTCTTCTTCGTGGCCCTCGCCGCCAGCATGGGCGGTCTGGCCTTCGCGATGCGTGACCTCCCGGTGGGCACCGCCTATGCCGTCTGGGTCGGTATCGGTGCGGTGCTGACCGTCATCTTCGCCATGGCCACCGGTGACCAGCCGGTCTCGGCGATCAAGGTGTTCTTCCTGCTCATGATCGTCGGCGGGGTCATCGGCCTCAAACTGGCGCACTGACCTCGCGCCCGATCACTGAAAAGCGCCCCTGGCAAGCGCCCTCCTGAGGCTCGCCGACGTCCATATGTCGTCGGCGAGCCTGGAGAGGGTCGTTTCCAGGGGCGCTTTTCCGGGGCGTTTTTCGGGACCGGGGAGGGCGGGCGCTAGAGGCGGACCGGGTAGGTGTGGTCGACGATCTCCGGCACGATCGAGCCCTCGACGAAGATGCCGTGCCAGATCATGAAGATCAGCACCGTCCAGAGGCGACGGCTGTTGTCCACCACGCCTTCCCGGTGCTCGTTCAGCATCGCGATCACGGCGTTCTTGTCGAAGATGTGGTCGGTCTGGCTCTCGGTGATCGTGTCGTGCGCCCAGTCGTACATCTCGGTGCCGGCCAGCCAGTGGCGGATCGGGACCGGGAAGCCGAGCTTCTTGCGGTGCAGGACATGCGCCGGAACGATCTGCTCGAGCGCCTTGCGCAGCGCGTACTTGGTGGTGCCGTGCGAGATCTTCTCGTCGTGCGGCAGCTGCTCGGCGATCGCGAAGACCTCCGGGTCGAGGAACGGCACGCGCAGCTCGAGCGAGTTGGCCATCGTGATCTTGTCGGCCTTCACCAGGATGTCGCCGCGCAGCCACGTGAACAGATCGAGATGCTGCATGCGGGCCACCGGATCCCAGCCCTCGCTCATCGCGTAGATCGGCGCGGTGACGTCGGTGTGGGTCCACTCCGGGCGATAGTCGCGGAGTACCGCACGCAGCCTGGCGTCGTCGAAGCTGCGGGCGTTGCCGTAGTAGCGCTCCTCGAGCGTGAGCGAGCCGCGGTGCAGCAGGCTCTTGCCGCGAGTGCCCTCCGGGATGCGGTCGGACAGTTTGCCGGCCGCCCGACGCAGCGGGCGGGGGAGACGGTCGAAGGCCGCGAGCGACAGGGGTTCCTTGTAGATGGTGTAACCACCGAAGAGTTCGTCGGCGCCTTCCCCGGACAGCACGACCTTGACGTGCTTGCGTGCCTCGGCGGCGACGAAGTACAGCGGGACGAGGGCCGGGTCGGCGACCGGGTCGTCGAGATACCAGACGATCGACGGCAACGCCTCGATGAACTCCGACGGTCCGACGACCTTGACGACGTGCTTCGCGCCGATCGCCTCGGCCGACTCGGCGGCCACATCGACCTCCGAGTAACCCTCGCGCTCGAACCCGGTGGTGAAGGTGATCAGGTCGGGGTTGTGGCGGATCGCCAGCGCGGCGATGGCCGTCGAGTCGATGCCGCCGGACAGGAACGAGCCGACGGTGACGTCGGCACGCATGTGCTTGGCGACCGAGTCCGCGAGAATGTCGGCGATCTCGTCATAGCGTTTCTGGCGCGTGGCGTCGGTGACGGGACGCACCCCGAACTGCGGCGTGAAGTAGCGGCGGATGGAGAGCGGACTGCCGGGGGAGGCGGTGGCGTGACAGCCCGACTCGAGCCGGCGGATCGAGGCGTGGATGGTCTCGGGCTCCGGGACGTACTGCAAAACCGTGTAGTGCTCGACCGCCCGCGGGTCCAGGTCCTTGGACAGGCCGACGCGCTCGATCAGGTCGAGGAGGGACTTCTTCTCGCTGCCGAAGATCAGGCCACCGGGTCCCGATGCCACGAACAGCGGCTTGATGCCGAACGGGTCACGGGCCAGGAACAGCGACCGGTTCTCGGTGTCCCAGATGGCGAAGGCGAACATGCCGCGGAGGCGGCGTACCGCGTCGGGACCCCAGTGGTGGAACGCGGCGACGATGGCCTCCCCGTCCCCCTCGGTACGAAAGGTCGCACCCTCGTCCTCGGCCAGTTCGGCGCGGATCTCCAGGTAGTTGTAGATCTCGCCGTTGAAGACCAGTGCGTAGCGGTCGGGGTTCTCCGGCGGGCCCCAGCGGAGCGGCTGGTGAGAGTGCTCGATGTCGATGATGGAGAGTCGGTTGAAGCCGAAGACGATGTTCTCGTCGTGCCAGGTGCCGGGCTCGTCGGGGCCGCGATGCCGCATGCAGTGCGAGGCCACCGCCACCGCGTCGACGACCTCGGCGGCCGTCCGGTCGGATGTCAGAAGGCCGAGCAGACCACACACGTTGGCTTCTCCCCAATCTCGTCGCGAGTACAGGTCCCGACGGGCGTCGGGTCGGGTCCGAGTATGCCTGAGCCACCAGCGGGATTCCGACCTGGAGTGCTCGGACACGGCCGGATCAAACCCCGATCACGAAAGCTTCGCCGGGTTGGTCTACGCTGCGTAGTACTAGGTGCAAGACTTCGTTGTGTGTCCACGACGGGTACTTGCCCTGTGCAGGTCATGTGGCATGCACTCACTGCGGCGCAAGGGCGCCGGTGAGCGAGCAGGAAGGCGTGAAATTGGCACACGGTGGACGGCCCCGAGCGCGGCGTGTCTCATCCGCGTCGCAGACGATGAAGCGACTGGGAATCGTCGTCGCTCTCGGACTCGGCGCACTGCTGATGTCGGGATGCGACGCCAATGAGGCGATGCGTTTCGGTTGGCCCGAGGGCGTCACGCCCGAGGGTAAGAAGATGGTCGATCTCTGGACCTGGTCCGTCATCGCCGCACTCGTCATGGGCATTCTGGTCTGGGCACTGATCTTCTGGACGATCACGTTCCACCGCGCGAACGACGCCAAGAAGGGCGTGTTCCCGCGTCAGACCGCGTACAACGTTCCGTTGGAGCTCACCTACACGGCGATCCCGTTCGTCATCATCGCGGTGCTGTTCTACTTCACCGTGATCGTGCAGAACGACGTCGAGCGCAAGAACGACGACTCCAAGGTCGTGGTGGATGTCACCGCGTTCCAGTGGAACTGGAAGTTCGGCTACAACAAGGTCGTCTTCAGCGACGGTTCGACCTACGACGGCTTCGAGGCCGACGGCAACCCGTTCGAACTGCAGCAGCAGAAGGGCGGCGAGGTCGAGCCCGAGCCGGCTGTCGAGGGTGAGCACGGCGGCGAGCTGCCCGGTCCGGCCGGTGGGCGCGACGACGACATCCGCGATTACCTGCGGTTCGACAAGATCGAGACGGTCGGCTCGTCGAGCGAGATCCCGGTCCTGGTCCTGCCGACCGACAAGCGCATCGAGTTCAATCTCGCCTCGGGCGACGTCGTCCACTCGTTCTGGGTGCCGGAGTTCCTGTACAAGCGCGACGTGATGCCGTTCCCGAAGGAGAACTCGACCGACCCGATCTTCCAGATCGGCTCGCTCGACCGGACCGGAGCTTTCGTCGGCCGCTGTGCCGAGATGTGCGGCACCTACCACTCGATGATGAACTTCGAGGTCCGCGCGGTCTCACCGCAGGACTTCGACAGCTACATCCGATTCCGCCAGTCGAATCCGGAGGCCACCAACGCCGAGGCGCTCGCGTCGATCTGCCAGGCACCGGAAGCCGTCACCACGGTTCCGTTCGACACCCGTCGCAAGACCGACGGTTCGGTGGGTGCCACCGGCAACCCGGATGACCCGACCCTCGCCAACTGCACCAAGAAGGAGAGCTGACGATGAAGATCGAAGCACGCCTCTTCGAGATGTTGACAGCCTTCTTCGTGCTGACCGGCGTCGCGTACACGCTGTTCACCGCGTTCACCAGCAAGGGCATCGAGTGGGTCGGCGTCGTCGGCCTGTTCTTCGCCGGGGGTCTGACGCTGATCGCGGGCACGTTCTTCCGGTTCGTGTCGCGGCGCGTCGAGATCCGCCCCGAGGACTATGAGGATGCCGAGATCGAGGACGGCGCCGGCGAGCTGGGCTTCTTCAGCCCGCACTCGTGGTGGCCGATCCTGATCGCCCTGGGCGCCTCGACCTTCGCGGTCGGGTTCGCATCCGGCAACTTCTGGCTCGCGATCTTCGCCGTGGCGGTGATCCTGGGTACCGCGGCCGGACTCGTCTTCGAGTACCACGTCGGACCCGAGAAGCACTGAGCCTTCGGTAGAACCGACAACAGACGACGCCCCACCCATGCGGTGGGGCGTCGTCTTTTCTTGTCTCGTGTCCGGGCGAGCCCTTCAGATCCGCCTGGAGCGAACCGGGCCGTACACCTTCAGCCGGCGGTAGTCGGCGCGGAAGTGCGCGGTCGAGTAGCTCTCCTCGACCTCGCCGTCGTGGGACACCGCCACCGGACCGTCGACGGCCGTGAACCGGAACTCGGGTACCTGCATCTCGTGGTACAGCCGGGACCGTTCCAGGCGGCCGGCGGCGAGAGATCCCAGCAGCCGCAGGGTTGCCCAGCGATGTCCCATCTCGAGTATCCGGACATCGAGGAGCCCGTCGTCGAGCCGTAGGCGTCGTGTGGGCAGGAATCCTGTGGGTTGATAGATCGAGTTCCCGAGGAGGAACAGGGAGACGTCGAGCACCTGGCCGTCGACCTCGATCCGTACGTTGGCGTCCTCGCGGAGCACCCGGATGATCGCGGTGGCGGTGGCGAGTGGACGGCTGATGCGCCGCCGCAGGCGTTCCCGGATGCGGACGAAATGCGGATAGGCGCCGATGCTGGCGGTGTTCAGGATCAGTCGAGAATCGTTGAGCCACACCGCGTCGACCTTGGACACCGACCCGGAGGCAATGGCGTGGACGGTGTCCTGGACTGTCCCGCAACCGATGTCACGCGCGAAGTGATTGAAGGTGCCCGCCGGGAACACCGCGAGCGGCAGTTCCGCGTCGACCGCCGCGCCTGCGGCGCATGCCACCGTGCCGTCCCCGCCCGCGACGCCGATGATCGACGCGCGCGTCGCGACATCGGCGAACACCGCGGCGACATCGTCCTTGTCGTCGAGTTCGACGATCTCGGCGGCGGGGAGCGCCGTCTGGATGTCCTCAAGCACACGACGTCCGCGCCCGTCCGAGGAAGCCGGGTTCACCACCACGACGAGACCGGCACCGTCGGGTCGAGGTTCGGCCTCGACGAGTGTCGGATCGGCGAGCGACAGGGATGGCCGGGCGATCGGCGGCACGACACGGGTGCCCAGTGTCGCGACGGCGGCCCCGATGCTCAGCCCGGCGACCACGTCGCCGGGGTAGTGGGCGCCGGTGGCGACCCGGGAGAGTCCGACGAGGGCGGCCAGCCCGGACAGCCCGAGGCCCGCGGGTGGGTTCTCGACGGCGACACCGATCGCGAAGGCCGCAGCGCTCGCGGAGTGTCCGGACGGCAGGGAGTTCGACGTCGGCTGTCTGCGGGCGCGTCGAGGGTCGGGGATGAGTCCCGGATGCGGACGTGGTCGGCGTCGAATCCGCTTGGCGGCCTGGTTGGTCACGAGGCTGGTAACGGCCAGCGAGGCGATACCTCGGGCCGCTCCGCGCTGAAGTGACGGCCGGCCGGAGACGGCCAATCCGGCGGCGATCGCCATCCACAGCTTCGAGTGATCAGCCGCGTGGGTCAGCACCGGCATCGTGGAGTCGAGCAGCGGACTCGGCGAGCGGGCGATCGTGTCATAGATCTCGGCGTCCAGAGTGCCCATCCCGCGGGTGATCTGGGACAGGCCGGAACCACGATGACGTAACCGGCGCATGGTGTCCACCGTGCCATATCCGGGGAGCGGCCGTCGGAGCGAGGCCAGAAGGCCCGGTGGGGGAGGGGAGAGGGGGGTTTCGACAAGCTCAACCGGCGAAGGAACGCTCAACCGGCGAAGGAACGCGCAACCGGCGCAGGAACGCGCAACCGGCGGAGGAACGCTCATCCCCGCCGAGCGGTTCATTCGGCGGGCAACACCACAAAGCGGGCCGTCATGCACCGGATGGTGCGTGACGGCCCGCTTTGTTTGCGTCGGAAGCTACTCGCCGAAGGGATTGCCACCCTTGGCCTGGAGCTCGCGGAGAGCCTTGCGTTCGGCGGCCTCGAGTTCGTGCTCGAGTTCGACGTTGCGCAGCTGCTCCTCGACCGGGTCGGCGGTCAGGATCGAACCCGTACCCGGTGCGCCGGCGGAACCGAGCTTGTTCATCCGCTTCGGCAGTGCAGCGCCCTGGTAGGGGAGCGGGATCGGGTGACCGTGGTCGTCGACCGGTCCGAGCGGCTGGTGCAGCTCGATGTACTCGCCCTGCGGCAGACGCTTGATGATGCCGGTCTCGATGCCGTGTGCAAGGACCTCACGGTCGCTGCGCTGCAACGAGATCGCCCAGCGATAGGCGATGAAGTACACCAGCGGCGGCAGGATGATCAGACCGATCCGGCCGATCCACGTCGTCGCGTTGAGCGAGATGTGGAACTTGAACGCGATGATGTCGTTCATGCAGGCCAGCGTCAGCAGGATGTAGAACGAGAACGCCATCGCACCGATCGCGGTACGGACCGGGGTGTCACGCGGACGCTGCAGCAGGTTGTGGTGAGCGTCGTCTCCGGTGAGCTTCTTCTCGATCCACGGGTAGGCGAACATCACGCCGAACATGATGGTGATGATCAGGACGACCCAGTTGGACATCACGACGGTGTAGTTGCCCAGGTAGAGCTCCCACGCGGGGAACAGACGTATCAGACCGTCGGTCCACATCATGTAGATGTCCGGCTGCGAACCTGCCGACACCTGCGCCGGGTTGTACGGGCCGATGTTCCAGACCGGGTTGATCTGGAAGATGCCCGCCATGACGGCCAGCACACCGGTGACGAAGGCGAACATCGCGCCGGCCTTGGCGGCGAACACCGGCATGATCCGGACACCGACGACGTTCTTCTCGGTGCGGCCGGGGCCGGGGAACTGGGTGTGCTTCTGGTACCAGACGAGCGCCAGGTGAGCACCGATCAGGGCCAGGATGATGCCCGGGAACAGCAGGATGTGCAGTACGTACAGGCGCGGGATGATGATGTCGCCGGGGAAGTCCCCACCGAACAGCGCCCAGTGGATCCAGGTGCCCACGACCGGGATGCCGAGGACGATGCCACTCATGGCGGCGCGGACGCCGGTGCCCGAGAGCAGGTCGTCGGGCAGCGAGTAGCCGAAGAAGCCCTCGAACATCGCCAGTACCAGCAACAGGGAGCCGATGATCCAGTTGGCCTCACGCGGACGACGGAACGCACCGGTGAAGAAGATGCGCGCCATGTGGATGATGATCGACGCCGCGAACAGCAGAGCTGCCCAGTGATGGATCTGGCGGACGAACAGGCCGCCGCGAACCTCGAAGGAGAGGTCCAGCGTGGTTTCGTACGCCTTGGTCATCATGACGCCGTTGAGCGGCTGGTACGCGCCGTCGTAGACGACGTGCGTCATCGACGGATCGAAGAACAGCGAGAGGTAGACGCCCGAGATCAGCAGGATGATGAAGCTGTAGAGCGCGATCTCACCCAGCATGAACGACCAGTGGGTGGGGAACACCTTGTTGATCTGGCGACGCATACCCGCGGCGAGGTGATACCGCGAGTCCATTTCTTCGGCTTGTGCGCCGAGGCGGTCGGCGATGGTCATGACTTACGCTCCCAGAATGCCGGTCCGACGGGCTCGATGAAGTCGCCTGCCGCAACGAGGTAGCCCTCATTGTTCACCGTGATCGGCAGCTGCGCGAGGGCGCGGGCGGCCGGTCCGAAGATCGGCTTTGCGTACTCCAGCGCGTTGAACTGCGACTGATGGCAGGGACACAGGATGCGGTTGCTCCGCTGTTCGTACAGCGAGGCGGGGCAACCGAGGTGGCTGCAGACCTTGGTGTAGGCGAAGTAGTCACCGTAGTTGAAGCTCTCCTGGCCCTTGCGCTTGATGGCGCGGGCCGTGTCCTCGGGACGAAGACGGATGAGCATGACGGGGTTGCGGACCTCGTGGAGGCTCTCCATCAGCGCGTGACGGGAGTGCTCGGTCTCGCCGAACCCGTTGGAACGACGCCACGGGAAGACGGTCTCCATGCCGCCGGCGTCGAGATCCTCCGGACGGACCAGGGCGACCTGGTACGGGTTGCCCGTGTCGCGACGCAGGTAGACGGTCTCGTTGGGGTCTTCCTTGGAGTTGTAGATCGGCGACCAGCCCGAGTGCCACAGCGGGGCGTTCTCGCGCTCGGCCCACGGGTTCTTGATGAAGCCACCGAGGAAGGCCACGAGGCCGGTCAGCGCGAAGGCGCCCAGACCGAACCCGGCCGAACCGATGATCATCTTGCGACGACCCAGGGTCGAGGTGGTGCCGGTGTCCTGGAGGAGTCCGACGATCGTCTTCTTGTCGACCTCGGCCGAACCGCCGTCGTGGCGATCCTGCACGGAGATCTCCGACGGGATGAACTTCTTGGTGATCAGGATCATCGCGATGCCGATGGACAGCACCGAGAGTCCGAACGTCGCACCGAGGAGCGGCGTGTTGAAGGTGTACCACCAGTAGTTCGGATCGTCGGGGAGGGCGAATTCCCAATGGTTGAACAGGAAGATGCCCAGGCAGGCGAGTGCGGAGATACCTGCGATCGTGAACCAGACCGCAACCTGGCGCTCGGCGCGCTTCTCGACCCTGGTTCCCGCCTCGGTGTACCGCTCGGCCCGGTGGATGATCTCGACACCGTCGAGATTGGTGCCGAGTTTGACGAGCTCATCCGTGCTCATCTGCTCCAGTTCGTCCCGCGACGGGACGTCCTTGTCACTGCCGCTCATGCTCGAGATCCCATCCACATGGCGCCTGCGACGATGGCGATGACGCCGACAAACCACATCACCATGCCCTCACTGACCGGCCCGAAGCCGCCCAGTCCGAGTCCGCCGCTGGGCTTGGCCTCGGTCGCGTACTTGACGTAGGCGATGATGTCTTTCTTTTCTTCCGGATCCAGCTGACGGTTCGAGAACTTGGGCATGTTCTGGGGACCGGTCAGCATCGCGGTGTAGATCTGTGCCTCACTGACGCCGTCGAGGTTCGGGGCGTACTTACCCGACGACAGGGCGCCGCCACGACCGGTGAAGTTGTGGCACGAGGCGCAGTTGAGGCGGAACAGCTCGCTGCCGCGTCCGATGCTGTCGCCACGGAGCGAACCCTGTGCGACCTCGCCGTTGGCGTCGCGGGGGACCTGCGGTCCGCCGCCCTCGGACTGGATGAAGGCGCCGAGCTGGTCGATCTGCTCGGTGGTGAACTTCGCGGGCTTGCGCTGTGCCTGTGCCTCACCACGTGCGGCCGGCATGCGGCCGGTCGACACCTGGAAGTACACGGCGGCATCGCCGACGCCGAGCAGGGCGGGACCACGCTCGGGCACACCCTGCAGGTTCGCGCCGTGGCAGGTGATGCACGAGGTCTCGTAGAGCTTGCGGCCGTCGTTGATCATCGCGGCGTTGCTCTCGTCGGCCACCGCGACCTGGGGGTCGGGGGTCAGAACCGAAGCCAGCACACCGGCCATGACCAGACCGGCCAGGAGCACGATGGTGCCGCTGGCGCGTCGACGGAGCTTGCGCCGTGCCTTGGCGCGGCGGGCGTCGGTGCCGCTATCCGACGGTCGCGGTGGAGATGAACTCATCTGTGACTCTCTACTAAGCGGGACGGACTGGTGTTCTAGAGCGAGCTGCGCTCTGGGTTGGCGGATCGCGCGTGGCGCGGTGTCGCCGGGGTCATCGGATGAAGTAGATCGTGACGAACAGTCCGATCCAGACGATGTCGACGAAGTGCCAGTAGTAGGAGACAACGATTGCGGCGGTTGCCTGCGCCGGGGTGAACTTCGAGAGCTTGGTGCGGATGAGGAGGTAGACGAACGCGATCAGTCCGCCGATGACGTGCATGCCGTGGAAGCCGGTCGTCATGTAGAAGACGGAACCGTACGCACTCGACGACAGCGTCGTGCCCTCGTGCACCAGGTGGTAGTACTCGTACGCCTGGCCGCACACGAAGAACGTGCCCATGGCCAAGGTGAGTACGTACCAGCGGCGGAGGCCGAAGACGTCACCTCGTTCGGCGGCGAACACACCCATCTGGCACGTGACCGACGAGAGGATCAGCACCGTCGTCACCGGTATGGCGAGGGCGAGATTCAGCTCGGTCGGCTCTGGTGGCCAGCCGATGGCGGAGTTGGCTCGGGCGACGAAGTACATCGCGAAGAGGCCAGCGAAGAACATGAGCTCACTGGACAGCCACACAATCGTGCCGACGCTGACCATGTTGGGCCGGTTCAGCGAGTGCACGCGCGAGGTGATGGCTGTTCCTGAGGTACCTACAGCGCTTGTCACAAGTGAAGTATGACGGTTCGTAGTAAGCGGTGGCCACCCGGGTCGGATATTGGGGGCAGGTTTTTGTCCCGCTGCAGGTCGGGGGGCCGGGGATCGCGTCTCCGGCGTGTTCGGCGGCGTGTCCGGCGGCTTGTCTGGGGCGTTGGCACGGTGGCTACGGTGAGTTCATGTCGAGTTCGGATTCCTCCGGTCCCCGCGACCTCAACGGGCGGGTCGTCGCCCGGGGTCGCCTGGCGCGCCTGCGATCCCGGCTCCGGAGCGGTGGCGGCACCGCTCCCCTCGGTCTACTGGACGAGGTGGTGGTCGTCGCCGGTTCGGACGACGATGCGATCGCGAGTTCGGTCGCCCTCGACGAGTCGTCCTGGCGCGGGGAGGAGGAGGTGATCCTCCGTCACGATCTCGAGCTGCCGGCAGATCGCGTGAGCGATGCCGCGGCGGTGGCGGCACTCGACGGATATGAGGTGGTCGTCGACGACCGCTGGGGGCCGCGGCCCGAGGCCGGCGACGACCGCCTCGAGGTGCTCGTCCTCGCACGTGTCCAGTTGCTCGACGCCATGCATCTGTCCCAGGAACGGTCCCGCATGGCCAGTCTGGGTTCCCGTCACGGCGGAATCGCACGACGGTGGTCTGTACTGCAGCGTCCGGCCGGCGGGGCGGGGCACTAGGCTCTCTGCCTGTGAGTACCGCAAAGTCTGCCTTCAGCTGGCCGCAGATCCTCGGCAAGATCACCGATCGCATCGACCTCACCGCCGAAGAGGCCGCCTGGGCGATGAACGAGATCATGACCGACAGTGCCAGCGGCGCACAGATCGCCGCCTTCGGTGTCGGCGTGAAGATGAAGGGCGCGGCGCCCGGCGAGCTCATCGGCCTGGCGCAGGCGATGCTCGACCATGCGACGCTCGTCGAGGTGAGTCGTCCGGCGGTCGACGTGGTCGGTACGGGCGGCGACCGGTCGCACACCGTGAACATCTCCACGATGACGTCGATCGTCATCGCGGCCGCCGGGGTGGCGGTCGTGAAGCACGGGAACCGGGCGGCGTCGTCGAAGAGCGGCGGTGCCGACGTGCTGGAGGCGCTCGGGGTGGACATCACCCTGTCCGCCGACGCGGTCGCGCGCTGTGTGGACGAACTCGGCATCGGGTTCTGCTTCGCGCCGGTGTTCCACCCGGCCTTCCGTTTCACCGGTCCGCCTCGCAAGGAGATCGGCATCCCGACCGTGTTCAACGTGCTCGGGCCGCTGACGAACCCGGCACGTCCCAGCGCGGGCCTCATCGGGTGCGCCTTCGCCGACCTTGCACCGGTTCTCGCCGGCGCTTTTGCCGACCGCGGTGGATCGGCACTGGTGGTGCGCGGCGACGATGGCCTCGACGAACTCACCACGACCACCACCTCGACGGTGTGGCAGGTCGTCGGCGGCAGCGTCACCCAGCTCGGCGTCGACCCGGCCGATCTCGGCATCGCGCGCGTCGAGCTGTCCGCGCTGCAGGGCGGCGATGCGGTCGCAAACGCCGCGATCGCGCGGGAATTGTTCGCGGGCACAACCGGTCCCGTACGTGACGCGGTGCTGCTGAACTCGGCCGGCGCGATCGTGGCATTCGAACAGCAGGCGCCGATGACCTCCGCCGAACTCACCGAGGCGCTCGGTGCCGCGAAGGACCGTGCGGCCGACGCCATCGACTCCGGGGCGGCGGCGTCCCTGCTCGACCGCTGGGCCTCACTCAGCACCCAGTTGGGGTCGGCCGCGCGAAACTAGTTCTCGCCGATGGAGAAGCCACCCTCGACGTCCGAGCTCGAGTAGCTGCGGAACGCGATGTGGGTGGCGCTCTTGAGCACCCCGGGCAGCCGGTTGATCTCTCCGGTCACCACTGTCGCGATCTGCTCGTGGTCGCGGACGCGGATCTTCGCGATGAGGTCGACGTCACCCGCGCAGGAGTACACCTCTTCGACGCCGGCGATGTCGGCCACGGCCTGAGCGGTCTCCGGGATCTGGTGGACGTCGGCCTGGATGAGGACGATGGCAGTGATCATGGCGCAAGCCTAGTGGCCACGAGCCGGTGGACCGGCGAGCGCTGTGCGGGCCGTGGTGTCCGGTGCGCCACCGAGTGGGCATCCGAGCGTGCCTCTCGCGCCGACTGCGACCAGCCGCGTCGGCGCTCGGCGCATCCGGCCGGCAGTGCCACCGGATCGGTCGTGGACACGATCCGGGCACCCGGCTCGGTCATCCACCGGTAGATCAGCGCGACTTCTTCCGCGGGTGCCCCGCGTAGCGGACCTGGTCCGGCGATGACCGTCTCGGCGGCGGCGACCAGCGCGTCGACCACCGGCATGGGGGAGACGCCCCGACGGGCACGTCCCGCCGCCGCGAGGCGTCCGTGGCGGACGACGGCGAAATACCAGCCGCGGTCGTCGTCGGGACGGGCGACGACGATCTCGGCGATCGCACACAGTGCGGCCAGCCGCTGACAACGCGCCAGGGCGTCGATGGTGAGGGCGAGCCGGTCTCGGTGGCGGGCGGCGGTCTCGAACATCTGCGCCTCGGAGAGATCCGCGAGGCGCGCGGTGAGGTCGTCGAGGAGGTCGTCGGCCTCCCCACGCATCAGCCGGCGGGCCGCGGTCACGCGCGGCAGATAGTCCGGGACCGTCTGGGGCGCTGCGGCGGCGGCATGACATCCGCCGGGCTGCCGGACGCCGTCGGGCGTCGGGCACCAGTGGTAGCCGGTGGCCCCGAGGCGTTTGGTGCACGTGCGGAGTCCGGCGGCTGCGGCGATCACGTCGGCAACCGTCGACGCGTTGTTGCGGTTGCCCACCGGACCGATGGATTCGTCGGTGGGGGTGCGGCTGACCTTGAGACGCGGGAAACGTTCCTCGGTCAGGGTCACCCACCATCCCTTGTGGGGCTGTGTCGAACGTCGGTTGTAGGCAGGCGCGTGCGCCGCCAGCAGTCGCAACTCGCGGACGGCCGCCTCCAGGGCGTGGGAACACTCGACGGCGTCGACACGCTCGGCGAGCAGGACCATCTCGGTGATGCGTCGCCGGGGATCGCTGCCGGAGAAATAGGAACGGACCCGGCGTCGTAGATCCACCGCGGTGCCGACATAGAGGACCTCGTTCGAGGGCCCGCGGAACAGGTAGACGCCGGGTCGGGCCGGTACCCGGTCGGCGAGGTGACGTTTGCCGCGCAGACGGGGATCCGTGCGCGGCAGGTAAGAGGTGAGTTCCCCGACCGTCGCGATGCCCTGGTTCCCGACGCGCTCGAGCAGACGGTGGAAGACCTCGACGGTGGCGCGGGCGTCGTCCAGCGCCCGGTGGGTGGGACGGACCGAGACGTCGAACAGATCGGCGAGGGCGCTCAGCTTGACCGTCGGGGCCTCCTCGCGCGACAGGATGCGCCGGGCCATGGTCACCGTGCACAGACTCAGGCTGAACGGCCAGTCGAGGTGGAGCCGGAGTGCGTTCTGCCGGAGGAACCCCATGTCGAAACGAGCGTTGTGCGCGACCAGGATCGCCCCGCGGGCGAACTCGAGGAACGCCGGTAGTACCGACTCGATACGGGGTGCGTCGGTGACCATCGCGGTCGTGATCCCGGTGAGGGTGACGATCTGGGGCGGGATGGGGCGACCGGGATCGACCAGGGTGGCGAACTCGCCGATCACCTCGCCTCCCCGGATCTTCACGGCGCCGATCTCGGTGATGCGGTCGCCCGCGGGATCGGACCCGGTGGTCTCGAGGTCGACGACGACGAGGGTGGTGTCGAAGAGTGCCCGGTCGCTGAACTCGTTCGATGTCGCGTCGCCACCGGTGGCCTGATCGGCGGCTTCGAGGTCGGCGAAGGTCAGTTGGCCCGAGGTCGTCTGTCCCGCGGCTGCACCGCCACCATCCATGCGCGTCACGGGCCGAACATTAGTTCGACGCACCGACAGGCCGGATGTGACACCCCGATCGATCGTTCTGTTCTCGGCGGACATCGGCGAGAGGGGCGTTCGTCGATGTCGCCTGTTACCTCTGTGACGCATGTGTCGAACACTGTGCGAACGAGTTTGTCGGTGGTGCCCCCTAGTCTCCACCTCGAAGTGAGAGATCGTCGCCGGCGGCGGCGAACCACACCCCCACGAACCGCCCGATTCGGAGGTCAAACGCCTCCGGCGCCAAGATGAGATGGAGATCACACCATGCACGTTGACTGCGCGACCTGCCCGGCCCGCCCCGTCGCCTGTGACGGGTGCATGATGACAGTGCTTTTCGGCGGCCCGAACTGGGACGATGGGCCCGCTGAAGGTGGAGTTACGGTAACGGCGCAGGCCCTCGACGACGATGCTGAACTGGACCTCGCGATCGATGTGTTCCAGTCTGCTGCAATGGTCACCAGCAATGCTGCACGATCTGCAAGAAACTCGAAAACTGCACGTCATAGGGCATTTCAGGTCGTCGCCGGGACTGATCTCCGCGCGGGCTGAAAGTCGGGTGCGATCTGCGTGTCCGTTGCGTAGTGGACACAGGGCCGTCGATTTCGTAACCTTTCTGAGACCTTTGCGGAGCGTCCCGCTTCAACAGAAGTGGTCCGCACAAGTCACCGCTCAATCGCCCTTGCGGGCGAACCGGGGAACCACACACTTCGGGCAGCGCGGCCAGTCGATGTCAGTCCTGACACGACCTGGTGAGACTGTCCCGAATCGGGGTGAATCGCGTCAACGCGCAAGCGTGTCCTCTCGGGATACGGCTGTGCCGAAAACGCGTAGGGCCACTCTTCCGGCCCGAACCCGACAGCTAACTCGGTCGGCGGTACAGGGAGAAACTGAAGGAGAACTCGCTTCGTGGCCAAACATCGTTTGGAACAGCCCAATCGTGGGAGCAAGGTAGCCAAGAAGGCGGTGATCGCTGGATCGATCACGCTCGGTTCGCTCGCTGCTGCGGCCGGCCCTGCTCTTGCGGCCCCGGTCCACACCCCGCTCGGAACCTTCGAGATCCCGGCTCTGCCCGGCGAGCAGAAGGCTCCCGAGGCTGCGCCCGCGCCCAAGCCCGTCGCGAAGTCGCCGGCCGCAACGGTCGAGATCCCGAACGTCGGCCAGTTCACCATCCCGGGCATCGGCCAGAACCAGATCCCGGACCAGTTCCGTCCGCACGGTGGCGCCCCGCTCGGGCAGCCCCAGCTGACCGCAGGCGAGAAGGCCGTCAAGGCCGCGGAGAGCAAGATCGGCTCGCCCTACTCCTACGGCTCGGCCGGCCCGAACGCCTTCGACTGCTCGGGTCTCGTCTACTGGTCCTACAAGCAGGCCGGCAAGACCATCCCGCGTGACAGCTACGGCCAGCTCGGTGGCGGTCGCCCGGTCTCGTACAGCGAGGCCAAGCCCGGCGACGTGATGATCTTCAACGGTGGCGGCCATGCCGGCATCTACGCCGGAAACGGACAGTTCGTCCATTCCTCGACCTACGGCACCCCCGTCAAGCGTGACGCGGTCAAGGAGTGGCAGCTCACCGGCATCCGCCGCTACTGACATCAACTGAACAAGAGCATCAGGGAAAGGGCGGGTCGCGGTTTGGTGCGATCCGCCCGATCCGGTCCTTGGGGTCATCGGGGGAACTTACGGTGGTCCGCGGACGATAACGAAGCGGTAAGGAAGTGACTGGCACCGTGCTTTCCGGGGAGGGGCGAGTGAACGCGACTCGTATCCGTGCACGATCGGGCCCGATGGTGCTCGTCATGTGTCTGCTGGCGGCCATTGTGACCGTCGTCCCACTGACGACCGGCGGAACCGGGCAGGCGCGGGCCGTGCCCGCACGATCTGCCGATCAGCTTCTCGATCGGTACAAGCAGCTCGGCACCGAGGCCGAGAAGACCACCGAGGCGATGCACAACGCCAAGATCGAGTACGACAAGCAGCGCTCGATCGTCGTGCAGGCCAAGAAGGCCGCCGCCGACGCCCAGCGCAAGCTCGACATCAGCCGTGAGCAGCTCGCCGCTTACCAAGCGAGGGTCGACGCCATCGTGCGCGCCAGCTACCAGGGAGCCCGCGTCAGCGGACTCTATGCGGTGATGGTCAGCGACTCGCCGCAGGCCCTGCTCGACCAGATGTCGGGACTCGACATGATCTCGCGGCAGGCCGCATCGGACCTGACCGCCATCAAGAAGGTCCGCGCCCAGACCGCGGCCGCCAAGAAGGACGCCGACCAGACCGCGATCGCCGCGTCGGAGGCGGTCTCGCGCGCCGAACGCGTCCGCGGAGACCTCCAGACCAAGCAGGCCGACCTGCAGATGCAGGCGATCCAGATCCGCGCGATCTACCAGTCGATGACCGGCAAGCAGCTCGCCGCCCTGCGCGGCCCGAGCTTCGACTTCGACCCGCGGATCGTCCCGAGGGGCACCGCCGCCGCACTCGTCGCCGTCCAGGCGGCGTTGACGCGAATCGGTGATCCCTATGTGTGGGGTGCCACCGGTCCGAGTTCCTTCGACTGCTCTGGTCTGATGGTGTGGGCCTACAAGCAGGCCGGCAAGACCCTCCCGCGGTCGAGTGAGGCGCAGATGGCCGGCGGACAGCCGGTGTCCCGCGAGGACCTCAAGCCCGGCGACCTGGTCATCTACTACCCGGACGCCCACCACGTGGGGATGTACGTCGGCGACGGTTACGTCATCCACGCCTCGACCTTCGGTGTCCCGGTCAAGGTCGTCCCGCTCGACGAGGCCGGCCCCTTCAACTCCGGCCGTCGGTTCTAGACTCCTCTGGTGGTCTCACTCCGCGGGCGTTGGCGCCCGACGCTCGCCTCCGCGGTGGTGCTGCTGATCGGTGTGACCACCGGATGTGGGGGTCCGGGTCCGTCCTCGAACGTCGCATCGGTCTCCACCGGGTCCACCACGACGTCGACGACCCCGGCGAATGTGTATGAGCAGCAGCGTGCCGAGGGTGTGACGCGCCTGCTCGACGACCTCACCACGTCCGTGTCCGCGGGGGACCTGCGGGCGATCGGCCGCCTCGTGGACGACACGGCGACCCCGGCCTTCACGAATCGATGGGTGACCGCCGCGGAGAACTTCCGTCCCCGGCCGTTCTCCGGCGGCGAGTCCGACGGCCGATTGCAGTTCGCTCGTTTCCGCTATCAGCTCGCACCCACCGAGGAAGCCGAGACACTGGTGCCCGCCGATGTCCAGGGGCTTCTCGACGTGAAGGGCAGTTCCGACTCCTGGGTCGCGCCGGTGGAGCTGCGATATGCCCTCGGAGGCGAGCGTGCGCCCGGGGTCGACGAACCCGAGGTGGTGGTGACCAACCAGTTCGTGGTCGCCAGGTACGGCGACGAGTGGAAGCTCGTCGGCGACGCCGAGGCGCTCGGCGGCGAACCGTCCCCGACCCAGATGTGGGAGCTCCCCGGACTCTCGGTCTCCGATGTGGAGACCGCGGGCGGGACGTCGGTGATCGCCTGGTACCTGCGCACCAACCCGGCGCTGGCGAACCTGCGCCGGCTGCTGCCCGATGCCGTCGACGCGGTGACCGCCTTCTGGGGCGACTCCTGGGATCGACGCGCAGTGCTCGTCGCGACCTCGACACCGAAGGAGTTCGACGAGCTCGTCGCGCCGGGACGCGGGGTGACCGGCACCGCGGCCGCCGCGACCGTGTACAGCCGAGTGGACTTCCCCCGGCGCACCGCCACCGGCCAGCGCATCGTCTTCACCCCAGCCGCCGACGACCTGGCCGCGCCGACGCTCGCCGTCGTGCTGCGCCACGAACTCACCCACGTCGCGGCCCGGGCCCAGACCGCCCTCGACGCCCCTCTCTGGATCACCGAGGGCGTGGCCGAGTACGTCGGCCGCAAGGGCACCTACACCCGACTCCCCGACGCCGCTCCCGACCTGACCCAGGCGGTCCGTGCGGGCAACACCCCCACTGCGTTGCCCGACGACGCTGCCTTCGCCGTGGACGGGCAGAACTCCCAGATCGCCTATCAGAGTGCGTGGTCGATGGCTGCCTATGTCGCCGACCGGTACGACGAGGCGCGTCTGAAGAGGCTCTACCTCGGGGTCGCGGCAACCTCCGACCCGGCTCGCCAGGACGCCGCCATCCGGGCCGCGCTCGGCGTCGGTCGTGATGAACTGGTGGCCGGGTGGGGTCGATGGCTCGAGGGACAGGTCCGCTGATGTCACGAACCCTGTTGATCACGAACGACTTTCCGCCGCGGCCGGGCGGGATCCAGTCCTATCTGCAGAATCTGGTAGATCTGCTACCGCCGGAGGACATCGTCGTCTACGCGCCGCGCTGGCGCGGCCGGTCGCACATCGACTTCGACGCGGCAGCGCCGTACCGGGTGTACCGCCATCGCACGACGCTGATGCTGCCGACGCCGTTCGTCGCCCGACGTGCTGCGGAGATCGTTCGGCGCGAAGAGATCTCGACGGTCTGGTTCGGGGCGGCCGCACCGCTGGCCGTCCTGGCGCCCGCGATGAGGCGTGCCGGTGCCCAGCGCGTGCTCGCCAGTACGCACGGCCACGAGGTCGGCTGGTCGATGCTCCCGGTGGCACGTCAGGTGCTCGGACACATCGGTCGCCACACCGACGTGATCACCTTCGTCAGCCGGTACACACGCGGCCGATTCGCCTCCGCCTTCGGTCCGCACGCCGCACTCGAATACCTGCCGCCCGGTGTCGATGTCGACCGGTTCGCGCCCGATCCGATTCTGCGGCAGAAGTTCCGCGACCGTCACGAACTGGGGGACCGGCCGACCATCCTGTGTCTGTCGCGACTGGTGCCGCGTAAGGGGCAGGACGTGCTGATCCGGGCGCTGCCGCTGATCCGTCGCCGGATGCCCGATGCCGTACTGGTGATCGTCGGCGGCGGCCCGTATGCGGAGAAGCTGCACGCACTCGCTGCCGAGGCGGATGTCACCGATCATGTTATCTTCACCGGATCGGTTCCGGCCGAAGAACTCTCGGCATATCACAACGTCGCCGACGTCTTCGCGATGCCGTCCCGCACCCGCGGGGGCGGACTCGACGTCGAAGGGCTCGGAATCGTCTATCTCGAGGCCTCGGCGACGGGCGTGCCGGTGGTCGCCGGGCTGTCGGGTGGTGCGCCGGAGACCGTGGTGGAGGGGGTGACGGGGACGACGGTCGACGGCACCGACGTCGACGCCGTCGCCCTGGCGATCCTGGCGATCCTCGGCGACCGGGCGGCGGCGGCTGATATGGGCGCTGCCGGAAGGCGTTTCGTCGTGGAGAACTGGCAGTGGAGTCAGATGGCGGCCCGGCTGCGCCAATTGCTCTGAGTCGTCCCTACGCCTCGGTCGAGACTCGTACCACGATCTTTCCTCGCACATGACCGGACTGGCTGCGCTCGTGAGCGCCGGCAGCGTCGGCCAGGTCGAAGACCTCGGCGATCTCCGGCTTGAGGTCGCCCGCGTCGGCGAGCCGGGCGAGCTCGGCGAGGTCCGCGGAGTCGGGACGCACCCACGCGTACTGGCCCCCGAACTCATCTCGCGCCCGTGCGTCGATGATGGAGGCGACGGTGCCGCCGTCGCGCAATACGTCTGGCACCGAATCGAGTGCCTCTCCACCGACATAGTCGAGGACGACGTCGACACCGGCGGGCTCGAGCGCACGTACCCGGTCTGCCAGACCATCCCCGTAGGTGGTGGGCTCGGCGCCGAGGGTTCGGAGGTAGTCGTGATTGGACTCCGAGGCGGTGCCGATCACCCGTGCGCCCAGAGATCGCGCGATCTGAACCGCGAACGACCCGACGCCGCCCGCGGCGGCATGGACCAGCACAGTGTGACCCGACTGCACGCCCGCCCGTCGAATCGTCTGGTACGCCGTCAGTCCGGCGAGCGGTACGGCCGCAGCCTCCTCGAACGACAAGCTGGACGGCTTGTGCGCGAGTGTGCGGACCGGTGCGGCGACCAGATCGGCGAACGTGCCGCCGGCGACCTCCCCGCCGACGACGTCCTTCCGGACGTAACCGAACACCTCGTCGCCCACCCGGAACTCCGGCGTGTCCAGGCCGACCTGCTCGACCACGCCCGCGACATCCCAACCCGGGATCACCGGGAACACGGTGTCCATGATCTCGGCGAGGTGTCCCTCGCGGACCTTCCAGTCCACGGGGTTGACACTCGAGGCGCGCACTCGGATCAGTACGGAGTCCGGACCGACCTTGGGCGTGGGGAGATCGGTGACCTCCAGGACATCAGGGCCGCCGAAGCGGCTGTAGGTGATTGCACGCATGGTGGCACCAACGGGTGCTCGGGCGGATTGATTCCTGATCCGGCGAACGGATCAGTTCTGGAAGATCACTTCTGGAGGATCACTTCTGGTAGATCGCCTCGATGTCGTCGGAGAACTTCTCCACGACCACGTTGCGCTTGACCTTGAGGGTCGGGGTCATCTCGCCGGTCTCCTCGGTGAAGTCCGACGGCAGGATGCGGAACTTCTTGATCGCCTCCGCGCTCGACACCGTCTTGTTGGCGGCGTCGATGGCCGACTGGATCTCGGCCCGCAGGTCGGCGTCGTCGGAGAGATCGGCGACCGAGGCCGACTCCGGCTTGTTGTTGCGTTCCTTCCAGGCGGGGAACGCTTCGGAGTCGATCGTGATCAACACGCCGATGAACGGCTTCGCGTCGCCGACGACCATCGCCTGGGAGATCAGGGCGTTGGCGCGGATGACGTCCTCGAGTCCGGCGGGGGAGACGTTCTTGCCGCCCGCGGTCACGATGAGTTCCTTCTTGCGGCCGGTGATCGTGATGAAGCCGTCGGCGTCGACGGTGCCGAGGTCGCCGGTGTGGAACCAGCCGTCGACGATCGCGGTGGCCGTCGCCTCCGGGTTCTGCCAGTACTCCTTGAACACGACGCCGCCCTTGAGCAGGATCTCGCCGTCCTCGCCGAGGCGAACGGCGTTGCCCGACAAGGGCTTGCCGACGGTGCCGATCTTCCAGGCGGAGGGGGTGTTCACACTGAACGCGGCGGTCGACTCGGTCAGGCCGTAACCCTCGAACACCGGGATGCCGACGCCGGAGAAGAAGTGGCCCAGGCGTGCACCGAGGGGGCCGCCACCGGAGATTGCCATCCCGCACTCGCCGCCGAGGGCGTCGCGGAGCTTCTTGTAGACGAGCGCGTCGAACAGGGCGTGCTTGAGCTTGAGGACCAGCCCGATCTGACCCTTCTCACGCGCCTCGGAGTAGGCGATGGCGGTCTCGGCCGCGGCGTCGAAGATCTTGCCCTTGCCGCCGTCGTGGGCCTTCTGGCGCGCGGAGTTGTAGACCTTCTCGAACACGCGCGGCACCGAGAGGATGAGCGACGGCTTGAAGACCGCGAACTCGTCGACGAGGGTCTTGATGTCACTGGTGTGCCCGACCTCGGCGCCGGCCTCGATCGCGACCAGGGTGATGGCGCGGGCCAGGACGTGTGCGAGCGGCAGGAACATCAGGAGACGCTTCTCGTCGCGCGCGATGAGGTCGTCGAGGATGTCGCCGGCGAGGACCGCGCGCACCTCGGAGAGCATGTTCGAATGGGTCAGCTCGCACCCCTTCGGTCGCCCGGTGGTGCCCGAGGTGTAGATGAGGGTCGCCGGGTCGGCGGCACCGACGGTCGCGCGGCGCTTGGCGACCTCGTCGTCGTGGACATCGGCGCCGGCGGACACGAGTTCGTCGACGGCACCCGGTCCGTCGGCGCGATCGATCTGGAACACCTTGACCGATTCGGTCAGCGAGTCGATGGACTCGAAGGCGGCACGATGGCCGTCGTCTTCGAGGACGATCGCGACGGCGCCGGAATCGCGCATGATCCACTCGATCTGGCTGGCCGACGACGAGTCGTAGATCGGCACGGTGATCGCGCCGGCCGACCAGATCGCGAAGTCGAAGAGGTTCCACTCGAGGCGGGTGCGCGAGAGCAGTGCGACGCGGTCGCCCGGGTTCACGCCGGAGGCGATCAGGCCCTTGGCGATCGACGAGATGCGTGCTGCGGCATCAGCGGCCGTGATCGGCGCCCAGGTATCGCCCTGTTTGTGGCGGAACACGACGTGCTGAGGTGATCGCTGTGCCAGATCGAAGATGATGTTCGTGCAGTTCTCGTCGTCGGCGATCGAGAATTTCGCAGGCACGCTGTACTCACTCATCGTGGTTACCCTCCAGTAGATGCCGTTGTGCAGATCGTAACTCTGCGGTGAACCGGGACGTTCACGGCACCGCCCGTCGGGTGCACTACCCTGCGCCGACACGAGTATGTGAAGCTAGTGGGCGTGACGAGCATCCAGGTGGCCGACGAGGTCTTCGTCGCCGCGGCACCCCGCCTGGCCGCTGCCGTGATCGGCGACCCCGCGAACTGGCGGCGATGGTGGCCCGACCTGCGTCTGGCGGTCACCGAAGACCGTGCCGAGCAGGGGGTCCGGTGGCGTGTCGACGGACCGGTGGCCGGAACGATGGAGATCTGGAACGAAGCGATTCTCGACGGCTTCGTACTGCACTACTTCCTCCATGCGGAACCGACGCGTGCGCTGCCCGGCGAGCGGGGAGACGATCCGCGCGCACGCGCCGACGCGCTGGCGGAGGAGAACAAGCGTCGTCGTGTGGCGGGCAAGGACATGTCCTTCGAGGTGAAGAAGCTCCTCGAGGCCGGCCGGCACGTGGGCGGTCCGGCCGCCGGTGCCGAGACCGCGGAGGCCGTGTGATGGCCGATCACACCGAACGCGACATCGTCATCGGCGCGGACGCCGAGGACATCCTGGCCGTGATCTCCGATTTCGAGCACTACCCGGACTGGGTCGCCGCGGCGCGTGAGGTCGAGGTGCTGCGCGCCGACGCCGCCGGGCGCGCACTCGAGGTGCGGTTCGTGCTCGACGCCGGTGTCCTGCAGGACACGTATGTGCTTGCCTACGAGTGGGATCCGGACGGGACGTCGGTGTCGTGGCGGCTGGTCTCCAGTGATCTGCAGAAGGACCAGCGGGGCCGCTACATCCTGACCCAGCAGGTTCCCGGCTCGACCAAGGTCACCTATGAGCTGATGGTCGACCTGCAGGTGCCGATGATCGGACAGCTGAAACGTCGTGCGGAGAAGGCGATCACCGATTCCGCGCTGCACGAGCTCAAGAAGAGGGTCGAAGGCTGATCGATCTCACACCCATTCATGTGGTGCTCGGTCCCGGAGGCTCCGGTGTCTCCGCTGTCGCCGCCGCGGCGGCGTCCCAACGGCCCAGCACGCCCAGGGATTCGCGTCGTGCCGTCACCCGACCGGAGCAGCACACACTGCTCATCACGGTCGACCGTTGGTCGCCGGTGCACGACTGGGCTCGCGTCTACCGGCAACCCGGTGAGCCGGTGGCGGTCTCGAAGTTCCTGCACCTGCTGACACTCGACCGACTCGATCTCACCGAACGCACGTGGTCGGCCTTCGTCGACGTCCTCGAGCACACGGTCGGACGCAGCAAGGCCGTCATGCCGGGGGTGGGGACCCTCGCCGGCATCGACGCCGCGGAGCTGACCTCGTTGCCTGGCATCGACGACTTCCTGTTGCTCCGGCGCATCCGCGACGAGGCGACGAGTGGTCGGTGGCAACGGATCGTCGTCGACTGCTCGGGGTGTGGCGACCCCTTGCAGTTCCTCCGTGGGGGAGCGGTGTTGAGCCAGGCCCTCAACCGGTTCTGGCCGCGGCACCGGCGGCTCGCGATGGCGGCCGAACGGCCGGTGATGGCACAGTTGACCGCCGCGGTCGACGCCATCGACCGCGACTGCGCGGACGTCGCCGAGTTGTTCGCCGACGCGCATGCGGTGGCCGTCCACCTGGTTCTCGGCGCGGAGGATCGGGCACGCCGCCTCGCTGAGCACTATGTCGCGGGGGCGGACGTCATGGGACTACCGCTGACCTCGGTTCAGGTGAACCGCGGTGTGGGCGCGGAGTCGCCGGAAGACCTCGCCGCGCACGTCGAGGGGCTTCTCGCCGGACGCGGCGATGTGCGGGTCGCACTGGTGGACCGGTCCACGGAGACGATCGACCGGATGGCGCGGCTGCGCAAACTCGCGGTCCGGTTGCCCGATCCACACGGTATCCCGCGCGGATCGGCTGCTGCGGTCGTCGAGACCGCCTCCGAGGAGCCGGTCTCCTTCCGGCTGTCGTGGTCACAGCGCCTGCCCGAACCCGATTCGCTGGCCCTCGGCCGCAGCGGCGACGACCTGCTCGTGACCGTCTCCGGGTTCCGTCACCCGGTGCGTCTGCCGTCGGTGTTGCGCCGGTGCACGGTGGTCGACGCGGCCTGGGACGACGGCCGGCTGACCGTCTGTTTCGTCCCCGACCCCGCCGTCTGGCCGCGCCGCTAGTTGTTCTGACCCGGGACGTTAGGTACGGCGTTCGGCGAGTCGACGTGACATAGGGAAGACCTCCGAGTGAGGTGTGGAGCTGTCTAGGAACCGCTCCTCAACCCGGAGGTCTTCGTGTCTCACCGTAATTCACCGTTGTCCCCGACTGGTCGGTTGCGTCTGGCTCGGTGCGTCGTGCACGACCGGTGGCCATTGCGCCGCGCGGCTGACCGGTTCAACGTGTCGGTCACCACGGCCAAGCGGTGGGCGGATCGATACCGTGAATTCGGGTCGGCCGGAATGGTCGACCGGTCCAGCCGGCCCCGTTCGTGTCCGCATCGCACCAACCGGCGCCGGGAACGCCGGGTGGTCGGGTTGCGCGTCTCGCGCCGCTGGGGGCCTGCACGGATCGGGTTTCACCTGGGGTTGAACGTCTCCACGGTGCACCGCATCCTCACCCGTTACGGCTGTCTGCGACTGTCGTGGACCGATCCGGCGACCGGGGTCGCGGTGCGTGCCCGCAGACGCGAGGTTCGCCGGTATGAACGCCAAGCGCCCGGGGACTTGATCCACGTCGACATCAAGAAACTCGGCAGAATCCCCGACGGAGGCGGCCATCGTGTCCATGGCCGCGCTCAGGGCAGCCGCAACTCCAGCGCCCACCGCGAGCCCGGGCGACCCCGCAAAGTCCACGGCCGCCCCAACCTGGGGTATGCGTTCCTCCATCACGCTGTCGACGACCATTCCCGCTACGCCTACTCAGAGATCCTTGGTGATGAGAAGAAGGAAACCGCGACCGCGTTCATGACCCGCGCGTTGGCGCACTTCGCCTCGATCGGTGTCACCACCGCGCGGGTCATGACTGATAACGGGTCGTGTTACCGGTCGCGATTATTTCGGGACTTGTTGGCCGACAACGGGATTAAACATAAGTGGACCCGACCGTACCGGCCGCAGACCAACGGCAAGGTCGAACGCTTCAACCGCACCCTGCAGGAGGAATGGGCCTACGCTCGCCCCTACCTCAGCGAGTCCGAACGCGTCGCGGCGTTCCCCGAGTTCCTTCGCATCTACAATCACGAACGCGGCCACACCGCACTCGCAGGCAACTCACCCGCCGACCGCGTACCCAACCTGGCAGGTCAGTACAGCTAGTCGACGCCGCACGGACACCGGGTACGTTCGAAGACCGCCCGAGCAGTCGTGTGCGAGAACGCACGTTCGGCGACCACACGGTACGGTGCTGGGACGCCCGTCCATTCATGGTGGCGAGAGCGAGCGGCACCAGGCCTCCGGGTACGAGCGGTGAGGGGAGACTACGCGCATGGGCACGGATGAGGGGACGTCACAGGGTGACGGGCCCGATCGTGACGACCGCGGTGGTCCGCACGGCGATCCGGTCCGGGACCTGTTGCTCGGAGTGGCCAATCAGATCGACGCGCTGGCGGGTCTCTTCGCGGGTGGCACGCAGGACGCGGGCGCGGCTGCCGCCGGGTATGCCGCCGCATTCGGTGCCGACGGCCCGGTCGGCCAGACACTCGCCGGTGCGTCGGGGGAGATCACCTCGTTGCTGCGCGAGATCGGCGACCTCATCGCCCGGCTTCTCGCGGCGGTCATCGCCGTCCTCGAGGCCATCGCGGAGGCTCTGCGGTCGGCTCCCAGCTCGGTGTCGGAACCGCGGAACTACGAGCCGATCGCGGTTCGGATCGGCAGCCCGCGTCGTCCGGACGCGCCCACCGGACCCGAACAGGAGCGGTGATGGGTGAGCTGACGATCGGGATCGACATCGGCGGCACGAGTGTGCGTGCGTCGGTGGTCGACGACCGCGGCACGATGCTCGACACCCTCCGCGCGCAGACGCCGCCCACCGCTCAGGCCCTCGAACACTGCCTGGACCGTCTCGTCGGCGAGCTGACCTCGAGGTGGGACGCGAAGGCCGTCGGGCTCGCGATCGCCGGGTTCCTGACCACCGACCGCAGCATCGTCCGGTTCGCGCCCCATCTGCCGTGGCGTGAGGCCCCGGTGGCCGAGGACATGACCCGACGCGTCGGCATCCCGGTGTTCGCCGAACACGACGCCAACGCGGCGGCGGTGGCCGAGGTGCGGTTCGGTGCGGCCGCGCGTGGACACAACACGGTGGTGCTCGCGATCGGTACCGGCATCGGTGCCGGTCTCGTCATCGACGGCGAGATCTACCGCGGGAGTTACGGCGTCGCACCGGAACTCGGACACCTCGCGATCGTCCCCGACGGTCGTGCCTGTGCCTGTGGCAAACGCGGATGCTGGGAAAGGTATTGCAGCGGAACCGCTTTGGTTGACACCGTGGTCGAGTTGCTGGCCGACGGCGACTGGGGGCGCAGCCAGCTCGCCGCCGACGTCGCCGCCGACCCCGGTTCCCTGACCGGCCGGCGGGTCGCCGGTGCGGCCGCCGACGGCGATGCCGTGGCCCTGGCGGCCTTCGCCCGGTTCGCGACCTCCCTGGGACAGGGTCTGGCGATGATCGCAGACATCTTCGACCCGGACCTGATCGTGCTGGCCGGCGGCGTCGGCGCGGCCTCGGGCTTGTTCCTCGACGAGGCGCGCGAGCACTACGCGCGGCAGGTCACCGGTGCCGGCCACCGTCAGCTCGCCCGGATACGTGGCACCCAGCTCGGTGAGACGGCCGGTGTCGTCGGCGCGGCCGAGGTTGCGCGCCAAGCACTTCGGACGGCGGCGTGTCGGTCGACGCCGCCGTCTGCCGCCCGCTGAGGAAACCGGGGCCGGTCGGTAGAGTCGACGCAGGTAAGGTCTTGATGTCGGGACCACGGGGTGCGGGTTCCGGCGGTGGGGGTCCGCTGTCGACACCGGCATCGGGTCAGGAGTAATGCGCGGCGAGGAGAGTCTCATGTGGTACTGGGCGTTCAAGTACATCTTCCTGGGACCGTTCCTCCGCGTCTTGGGTCGCCCGAGGATCGAGGGGCACGAGAACATCCCGGTCGACGGGCCCGCCATCCTGGCGAGCAACCACCTCGCGGTGATGGACAGCTTCTTCCTCCCGCTGATGGTCGACCGCCGGATCTACTTCCTCGCCAAGAGCGAGTACTTCACCGGCACGGGTCTCAAGGGTGCGTTCCAGCGGTGGTTCTTCACCGCGGTCGGTCAGATCCCCATCGACCGGTCGGGCGCGGCCGCCGCCGAAGGTGCCTTCACCGCCGCACGCCGCCAACTCGACAAGGGCAAGCTGATGGGCATGTACCCGGAAGGCACCCGCTCACCCGATGGCCGCCTGTACAAGGGCAAGACCGGACTCGCGCGTCTGGCGATGGACACCGGAGTGCCGGTCATCCCGGTCGCCATGATCGACACCCACAAGTTCAACCCGCCCGGGTCGATCCTGCCGCGCCCCACGAGGGTGACCGTCCGCATCGGCAAGCCGCTCGACTTCTCCCGCTTCGAGGGAATGGAGGGCAACCGCTACATCGAGCGCGCCGTCACCGACGAGATCATGTACGAACTCATGCAGCTCTCCGGCCAGCAGTACGTCGACGTCTACGCCGCGAGCCTCAAGAACAAGGCCCCGTCCACCGAGTCGCAGGCTGCCGACGCGGCCGCCTGAGCAGTGCGACCCGCAACCCAGTGCACGGCACCCTGATCGAGGTCGCGTGCGACATCGACCAGGGGTGAACGACGTCGACCGAGCTCCTACAGTTGCAGCGATGTCGCACGCGACGTCATTTCGCACTCGCTCATCCGACGCGCCGAACCCCTCGCGCGTGATCGGTGACGCGTTGTCCGGCCGAGAGAGTCTCTCGTCCTTCACGACGGCCCGGCCGGCCGACCGCGGCCACTGAGGTGCGCGAAGCGGCGGTCAACCCACGCGCGGAAAGCGTTGACGACCGGGGTGCTAACCCGCTTCGCCCACCCGCGCGTCGTCGAGGACGGCGCACAGCTCGGGAATCCAGTCACGGTCGGCGGGTACGACGTCGTCGAGATCGAGCCGGCGTAGTTCGTCGGCCGAGAACCACTGCATGTCCAGATGTTCCAGGGCGGCCGGGGTTCCGGAATGTAGGCGGGCGCGGTAGGCGTACAGCATCAGGCCGTTGGGGAGGGTGACCTCCGCCCCGATACGCGCCGCCACCTCGATCTCGGCCCCGAGTTCCTCGCGGATCTCGCGGGTGAGAGCGGTCGCGTGGGTCTCGCCGGATTCGACTCGGCCACCGGGCAGTTCCCACTTGCCGGCGAGCTCGGCCGGATGTGCGCGCTGGGCGAGCAGAACCCGACCGTCGTCGACGATGGCCGCTGCCACCACATCCTGCGGGCGGTCGTCGGTTCGGTGGGCGCCGCGCGCCGCACGGGTGGCGATCAGCCAGCCCATCGTGACGAAGGTGGCGATCGACCAGGCCGCTCCGAACACGGCCTCGACGGCAGCCTGGGGCTCGGGTCCGTATTCGATGAGGACGCGCAGGATCCACGGGATGCCGAGCCCGGCGACGACCACCCACATGCCCAGGATCGCGCGGGCGCCGGGGCGTCGAGCGCCCGCGCCGTGTACGAGCCAGACGCCCAGGGGCACCACCCACACCCAGTGGTGGACCCAGGAGATCGGCGAGATCAGCAGGCCGAAGAACTGCACGACGAGCAGGACGCCGAGGGCGTCGGACACCGCGCGCCAGGTGAACACGGCCACGACGGTGGCGACCAGGACGCCGAGGAACCAGATCCAGCCGGTGCCGACATCGAAGCCGACGAACCGCGAGAGGGTCCCGCGCAGGCTCTGGTTGATGACCGCCTGGACGGGGCCGATGCGTTCGGCGTCCCCGAACAGGGTGCCGTAGTAGGTCCGGGTGACCTCCGGGAAGAGCAGCAGGCAGCCGAGGACCGTGAGCACGAAGGCGAACGCCGCCGACAGTGCACCCCACGGCTTGCGGACGGCGAGGTACCAGAGGCCGCTGATGGCCGGGGTGAGCTTGATGCCGGCCATGAGGCCGATCAGTGCGCCGCCCGCGAGCACACCGCGCTCGCTCGGGGTCCCGTCGGCGCGACGCGCCCAGGAGATCGCCATCAGGGTGCCGAGCATCAGGAAGACGTTGATCTGGCCGTAGTCCAGGGTCACCCGGACCGGCTCACACCAGATGGCCGGTGCGGTCCACAGCGCCGCGAGCGCGTGGACGTCGGTGGACCGGCCGCACAGTCGGAGCGCGAGCACCACACAGGCGTAGAGGGCGGCGAAGGTCGCGAGCTGCCAGCCGATCGCCACGATGTCCCACGGGATCAGCGACAGGGGATAGAGCACCACCGCGGCGAACGGTGGGTAGGTGAAGGGCAGCGCGAAGTCCGTCTCACCGGAATAGGTGAACAAATAGAGCGACCCGTCGGCGAGACCCGCCGAACCGTCGCGGTAAACATGCAGGTCGACGAAATTCCTGCCGTTCACGGTCAGCGTGTCCCAGACGAGCCGCGCGATGATCGACGCCGCCAGGAGAGCGGTCGCCAGCACAGACCTGGAGCGCACGAATTACCAGGGTAGCCAGCAAACGACGGCAATGGCGAAACGTACACCGCCCGGGCGCGTGTGCGGGTCCCGTCCGAGGGTGTCCCGGGACGTGGAAAAACGGCGTGTGAAACTGTCCCCATGCGGTTCTTCTACGACTCGGAGTTCATCGAGGACGGAAACACCATCGAGCTGGTCTCGATCGGGGTCGTCGGCGAGGACGGCCGTGAGTTCTATGCGGTGTCCACCGAGTTCGATCCCGGCCGCGCCGGTGACTGGGTGCGCGCGAACGTGTTGCCCAAACTGCCGTCCCCGTCGTCGCCGGTGTGGAAGGACCGCCGCCGGATCCGTGAGGACCTCCTCGAGTTCCTCACCGCCGACGGGACCGACATCGAACTGTGGGCGTGGGTGGGTGCCTACGACCACGTCGTCCTGTGTCAGATGTGGGGTCCGATGACCGCGCTGCCGCGTCCCATCCCGCGTTTCACCCGGGAACTCCGGCAGCACTGGGACGCCGCCGGCCGTCCCGCACTCCCGCCGGCGCCCTCCGACGCCCACGACGCACTGAGCGACGCGCGGCACAACCTGCGCCGCTGGGAGGCGATCGAGGAGGCCCGTCGGAAGATGGCCGGCTGACCCGGCGTAAATCACGGGCGCGTCTGCTTTACGCTGGACCAGTGGTGAACTGGACCGTAGACGTTCCGATCGACGAACTCCCCGAGCTGCCGCCGTTGCCCGGTGGCCTCCAGGAGCGTTTCGACGACGCGATGAGCCGCCCCGCGCTGCAGCAGCCGAGCTGGCCCGCCGAGGAGGCACGCAAGATCCGCACCGTCCTGGAGTCGGTGCCGCCGATCTGCATGCCCGCCGAGGTCCAGTCGCTGTCGTCGCAGCTTGCCGACGTCGCCGAGGGACGGGCCTTCCTGTTGCAGGGCGGCGACTGCGCGGAGACCTTCGCCGACAACACCGAACCCCACATCAAGGCGAACATCCGCACGCTGTTGCAGATGGCCGTCGTGCTGACCTACGGCGCGAGCCTTCCGGTGGTGAAGGTCGCGCGCATCGCCGGCCAGTACGCCAAGCCGCGGTCGTCGAACGTCGACGCCCTCGGCCTCCCGTCGTACCGCGGCGACATGGTCAACGGCTTCCCGGCCGACGAAGCCGTGCGTGCCCACGATCCGTCGCGTCTGGTGCGCGCCTACGCGAACGCCGCCGCGGCCATGAACCTGGTCCGCGCGCTCACCCAGGCCGAGGCCGATCTGCACCGGGTCCACGACTGGAACCGCGAATTCGTGCGGACGTCGCCCGCCGGCGCCCGGTACGAGGCACTCGCAGCCGAGATCGACCGCGGTCTGCGGTTCATGGACGCCTGCGGCGTCACCGATTCGAGCCTCCACTCGGCGTCGATCTACGCCTCGCACGAAGCGCTCGTCCTCGACTACGAACGCGCCATGCTGCGACTGGCCGACGACCCCGCGGCCGACGCGAAGAGCGGGGACAAGGTCCTCTACGACCTCTCGGCACACTTCCTGTGGATCGGTGAGCGCACCCGTCAGCTCGACGGCGCGCACATCGCGTTCGCCGAGCTGATCAACAACCCGATCGGCGTGAAGATCGGACCGACGACGACGCCCGAGCAGGCCGTCGAGTACGTCGAACGACTCGACCCGCACAACGTTCCGGGCCGCCTGACCCTCGTCGCCCGGATGGGCAACGGAAAGGTGCGCGAGGTGCTCCCGGCGATCGTCGCCGCCGTCGAGGCGACCGGTCACAAGGTCATCTGGCAGTGCGACCCCATGCACGGCAACACCCATGAGGCCTCGACCGGCTTCAAGACGCGGCACTTCGACCGCATCGTCGACGAGGTGCAGGGCTTCTTCGAGGTCCACCGCGCGCTCGGCAGCCATCCGGGCGGCGTGCACGTCGAGCTGACCGGTGAGGACGTCACCGAGTGTCTCGGTGGCGCACAGGAGATCTCGGACCTCGACCTCGCCGGCCGCTACGAGACCGCCTGCGACCCGCGCCTCAACACCCAGCAGTCGCTCGAACTGGCGTTCCTCGTCGCGGAGATGCTGCGCGGCTGACACTTTCCGGCGACGGGGCGGGTGGTTTCGATACGCCTCGTCGCAGGCTCCTCGGCTACTCAACCGGCGGTCGTGGGGCTCGTCGCAGGCTCCTCGGCTACTC
>NZ_WXYI01000002.1:99140-105801 GCF_009872315.1 Gordonia sp. YY1
CTCGTCGCAGGCTCCTCGGCTACTCAACCGGCGGTCGTGGGGCTCGTCGCAGGCTCCTCGGCTACTCGACCAGCGGTTCTCGCTGCCGACCGTCTCGAGGTCAGCCGATCGTGAGATAGGTGCTGCCGACCCAGAACCCGGCAGCACCCAGACCGACGGCGATCAGCAGCACCAGGAGAATCCACAGCAGCGCGCCCAGGCGTCCGCCCCCGACGAGTTCGGGTTCAAGCGGGGCCTGGTCGCGCGTGTCGGCGGCGTCCCGCCCGCGCGATCCCGGTCGATCGTTCCGCTCGCGGGCAGGCGGGACGGGCCGATCGTCGGCGGGTTCGACGACCGGTCGGACCGGTGCCGCGGGGGAGTCCGGTGACGAGGCACCCGGTTCATACGGGCCGGGTGCCGACTGGACCCGGGTTCCGTGACCGACCGGTCCGGCCGCGCGGTAGCGCGATTTCATCTCGCGCTCGCGCGACCGCTTCGGCGCGGGCACGGTGAACGGCGGCAGATCGAGGTCGTCGGCGACGGTGAGCAGGGCGCGCTGCATCTCGAAACCGTCGGCGTACCGGTCGGCGGGGTTGCGTTCGGTCGCCCGCAGCACGATCTCGTCGAATTCCGCGGGGACACCCGCGATCACGTCGCCCGGCGCGGGTACGTCGTAGGTGAGTCGCTGGTAGGCGAGAGACAGCGGCGAGTCGCCGTGGAAAGGTGTTCGGCCCGTCAGCATCTCGAACATCATCACGCCCATCGAGTAGACGTCGCTACGCGCGTCGGCGTGGGTGGACTCGACCTGTTCGGGCGAGAGGTAGGCGGCGGTACCGAGGATCACGCTGGCCGAGGTCACCCCTGCCTCCGCGACGGCGCGCACCAGTCCGAAGTCGGCGACCTTGACCTCACCGGCGTCGGAGATCAGCACGTTCTCGGGTTTGACGTCGCGATGGACCAGTCCCGCGGCGTGGGCGGTCCCGAGGCCGCCGAGTACGGGTTCGGCGACGGCCACCACGGCGTGCGGGGGCATCGGTCCGCGCTCGCGCAGCAGCTCACGCAAGCTTCCGCCGTCGACGAGTTCCATGACCAGGAAGGCGATGCCGTTGTCGATGCCCTGGTCGTAGACCGCGACGAGACCCGGGTGTTTGAGGCCGGCGACCGCCCGCGCCTCGAACTCGAAGCGGCGCAGGAACTGCGGATCGCCCGAGTACCGCGAGTCCATCACCTTGACCGCCACGTCGCGGCCGAGCCGGAGGTCGACACCGAGGTAGACCGCCGACATGCCACCCCGCGCGATGGGAGCGTCGATGCGGTACCGGTCCTCGAGGACGGTCCCGAGCATCGGGTCGACGGGGGAGTTCACCCCGCTGAATCTACCTGCAGCACCGTACCGTCGGGGTCATCGGCGCGTGTGAGCTGCGGTCGGTGTCGGACCTCGGGCGGGCAGGCGGGGATCGGCGGTTTCACCGGACCCGGAAGTACCGCTACGCTTCTTCCCGTGGGTTCCATACCGTTGTCGCCTGACACCCTGTCCGCAGATGTCGAGATGTTGTCGGTCGACGAGGTCGCCGACCGGCTCGCGGTGTCCACCAACCGGGTGCGCACACTCATCCGCGACCACAATCTGCTCGCCGTCTCCCGCGGTGGACATCCGGTGATCCCGGCGCTGTTCTTCGACGACGAGGGCGTCGTCAAACACTTCTACGGCCTCGTCGGGGTCCTGCTCGACGGGGGGTACACCCGGGACGAAGCGATGACCTGGCTGTTCACCGTGCAGGAAGACCTCGATCTGCATCCCGCCGCGGCCCTGCACACCGACTTCGCCCGCGAGGTCATCCGCCGGGCGCAGGCTCAGGCCTTCTGACCGCGTCCTCCTCGGCCGCCGGCTCGTCCGGTGCGCCGGTCCGGTCCGACCCCCACGCCCATCGCCCGAACCGGCCGAGCCGCAACGGGTCTGGGCGCAGCAGTGACCAGGCGGCGAGTCCGGCCAGCAGGAACGCCAGGGTGAGTTCGACGGGCTTGTAGAAGACGATCGCATCGTCGGGCTGGAACACGATCAGCATGAAGGCCGAGACCCCGACCACGCTCGCCCGTGCCCACGGCGGCACCGTGAACGCCACCGCGATCGCCAGCACCCACGTGTAATACCAGGGGAGCGTGGACGGTTCGAGCAGGAGCACGGCCAGCATCGCCCACGCCATACCCGCGACCGCGTCCCGGGCGTCGTGCCGGTGACGCCACCACAACGCGACGAGTGTGACCGCGAGGATCACCGAACCGATCGCGCGCGTGATCTCGAGCACCGGTTGCAGATTGAGAGCGGTGAACGGGGCGGCGACCAACGTGACGAGATGGGCGACGAAGGTGGGGAGCGTGAACCAGTTGATGATCACGTCGGCCCAGCCCAGACCCGTCAGCCAGCCGAATCCCAGACCGACCAGCAGAGTCCAGACGCCGAACACCGCGAGCGAGACACCCACGATCGCGGCGAAGACGCCGACGACGTCGCGGGCGGTCACCGGGCGGCGGGACCGTATGTGGGACAGCCAGATCCACAGCACGAACGGGATCGCGATCCCCGCGGTGATCTTGATCGACACCGCGAGGGCCAGCACCGCGGTGCCGGTGACGTGCCGGCCGGTCACGACCAGGACGAGACCCGTGGTGAGCACCCCGGCCATGAGGAGTTCGACGTGAGGTCCCGCGACGAGATGGATGAGGACCATCGGGTTGAACAGTGCGAGCCAGAGACCGGCCTGCGGCGAGGCGCCGAAGTGGCGCGCGAGTCGCGGGATCGCCCACAGCGACAGGAACAGCCCGGGCAGCAGCACGAGCCGCACGGCCAGGACGCCGGCGACGGCATGGTCACCGGTGATCTCGGTGACGACACGCAGCAGTCCCATGGTGAACGGTCCGTACGGCGCCGTGGTGGTGGCCCAGACCGTGGCCATGCTGTCGACGAGTGGGCCCGGATGGTGGGCCGGACCGTCGGCGTACGGATCGAACCCCGCACCGAACACCGCACCCTGGGCGAGGTAGGCGTAGACGTCACGGCTGTAGACCGGAACCGCCACGAGCAGCGGCGCTGCCCAGACCAGTAGCCACCGCTGCAGGGTCCGGGTGGACGGGGAGTTCGCGGAACCGGTCGCGACCCGGCGACCCAGCCGGACCCAGGCGAAGACCATCAGAAAGACCCCGAGCCAGAAGAAGGTCCCGAAGAGGTTCTTGCCGTGGCCGTAGGTGATCCAGCTCAGCCCCAGGTCGGTGAGCGTCGTGCTGTTGCGGGGCGGATCACCGACTCCGAAACTGCCCACGCACACCAGGATCGAGCCGATCGCGCCGATGATCAGATCGCCACGTGCGGGACGGTCGCGTCCGCCCGCGGGCGTGGGCGTCGCAGTTGGTGCTTCCACGCCGGGGTTCACGCCTCGCGATGTGCGGTCCGGTGGGCGACCGCGGTGAGTTCGGTGCGGATGTCGTCGCCGATGTCGGCGGCGTCGAGTGCGGCGAGAGCGGCGCCGAGCAGGTCGTCGATCTTGCCCTCCATCTCGGCGACCGCGCCGACATCGACGAGAAGTGCTCGCGCGGAACCCAGTTCGTCGTCGTCGAGAGGGCGGCCGATGAACGTGCGCAGGCGGCTCCCGAGTGCGGGGTCGGAGTCGTCCGCTCGTCGCAGCGCGGTGGCGAGCAGGGCGGTGCGCTTACCCGAGACCAGGTCGTCGCCGGACGGTTTGCCGGTCCGTTCGGGGTCGCCGAAGACGCCGAGCTGGTCGTCGCGCAACTGGAAGGCGATGCCCAGGTCGTGTCCGATCTTCCGCAGCGTCGCGACCATATCCTCCGACGCGCCGGCGAGTCGCGCCCCGAGTTCGAGCGGGCGGGCCACCGTGTACGCGGCGGTCTTGAACTCCATCACGCGATAGGCCGCGGCCGCGGAATCGTCGCCGCTGGCCTCGTTCACGATGTCCAGGAACTGCCCACCCAGCACCTCCGTGCGCATCGCCGCCCAGGTGGCGCCGACGGCGGGCGGCAGCGGACGGTACTCGGGGGTGGCTGAGCTTGTTCCTCTGCTGGTTGAGCTTGTTTCTCTGCTGGTTGAGCTTGTTCCTCTGCTGGTTGAGCTGGTTTCTCTGCTGGTTGAGCTTGTCGAAACCCCCGGCCGGTGATCGTGCACGAGGTCGTCGGCCCACGCGAGTGCGAGATCGCCGGCCAGGATCGCCGCGGCCACCCCGTGGTCGGCGGGGTCACCCGCCCAGGAGGCCGCGGCATGCCGCGACTGGAATACGCGGTGCAGCGTCGGCTGTCCGCGCCGGGTGTCGGACCGATCGATGATGTCGTCGTGGATCAGGGCACAGGCCTGCACGAGTTCGAGGGCCGCGCCCACCCGCAGCGCGTCGCGGGCTTCGCGGCCGACGGTCGACGCCTCATCGGAGTCGACGCGCCCCGACTCGCTCATGCCGCACCGCCACCCGGCGAAGGCGAAGACCGGCCGGATCCGCTTCCCGCCCTGCAGCACGAAATCCCGGACCAGCTCCGCTGCGGTGCCGACCACCGGGGCGATGTCGGACGCAGCGGGTACCGCGACGTCGAAGAAATTGCGCAATTCGGTCTCGACGGCCGCCGGGACCGCATCGAGCGAGGTCGGCGTGGGGAAGGCGGAGGTCACCCTGCCAGGCTATGCGAATCGCTCTCTACACTGTTCGGGTGACCCCAACCGCTCCGGCACCCTCGATCGTCGAACGCCTGTCCGCCCCGCACCGTGGACCGGTGCCGTTCTCCGTCGAGTTCATGCCCCCGCGCGACGCCGAGGGGGAGGCCCGTCTGTGGCGCGCGGTGCGCATCTTCGAGCGGCTGTCCCCGGCGTTCGTCTCGATGACCTACGGCGCCGGCGGGTCGACGCGCGACCGCACGGTCCGCATCACCGGCGAGCTCGCCGCCCAGACCACCCTGCTACCGGTGGCGCACCTGACCGCGGTCAACCACAGCGTCGCCGAACTGCGCGCGCTCGTCGGTGCATATGCCGACCAGGGCATCACCAACATCCTCGCGCTCCGCGGCGACCCGCCCGGCGATCCGCTCGGAGAGTGGATCAAGCACCCCGACGGCGTCGAATACGCGGAGGAACTGGTCCGTCTCATCGGCACCCTCGGCGACTTCCACGTCGGCGTGGCGTCGTTCCCGGAGGGTCACCACCGTGCCCCCGACCTCGAACACGACACCCGCAACCTGGTGAACAAGCTGCGCGCGGGCGCCGAGTACTCCATCACCCAGATGTTCTTCGACGTCGAGGACTACCTGCGGCTGCGTGACCGGGTGCAGGCGGCCGACCCCGAGCAGGGCGCCAAGCCGATCATCCCGGGCATCATGCCGGTGACCTCGCTGGCCAGCATCAAGCGCATGGCCGAGTTGTCCGGTTCGGTGATCCCGCCGAAGGTGGTGGAACGGTTCGCCAGGGCTGCGGGCGACGGACCCGAGGAGGATCGGGCCGCCGTGCGCGCGGTCGGCATCGACTTCGCGACCGAGACCGCGGAACGACTCATCGCCGAGGGCGCACCCTGCCTGCACTTCTGCAGCCTCAACTTCGCCAAGGCGACCAGCGAGGTGCTCGCCCGGCTCGGCGTGGACGTCGACGCGGCGCTGCACGTGCCGGCCTGAGCGTTCCCGCCTGGCGGCCGGTCCGGGTAGACGGCTCTCAGCTCTCCTTGGGCGTAGTCGCCGCCGTCGGGTCGGCGGCTGCCGAGAGTCCCTCGCCGGACAGGGTCGACGGTGCGGTGTTGGGGGAAACCGGTCGTCCCGGCCGTGGGCCGCGGTACCGCTTCGAATAGGCGATCCGCACGATGACCAGCACCGCGATCAGGCAGACGATGGCGACGAACCACGACCAACTGCTCACTGCGGCGGTCGCCGGATCCGGGTAGGTGGCGTCGGCGCTGAAGTCCGACGGTTCGCCCGGCGCCGGGGTCCAGGTGACCGTCGACTCGCCGACCTGGTCGCCGTTGGTGGCCGTCACCGGCCCGCCGAACGTGACCGTCAGCTGCACGAAGTCGCGGACCGGGGTGAGGTCGGAGAGGTCGGTGTCACCGCGGAAGCGGACGACCTCGCCGCTGCGCTTGGCCGTGAGGTCCATCGTCAGCGAGGTCTCGCCGTACGCGTCGGCGATGATGTCGCCGAGCTGCCCGAACTGGCCGGCGGTGAGATCGGTGAAACTCGCGCGGCTGCCGACGCGCGTGACCGCCTCGCCGGGCTTGTCACCGGAGCCCTCGTTGTCGTCTCCCGCGGACCCCGACGGCGCGGCCGACTCCGCACTCTCCTCCGGCGTCTCCTTGAACTCGGTCACCGAGACCTGCCCCAACATCGATTCGGGGAGATCCAGCTGCGGCGCGCCACGAGGATTGTCCGGCGACGTCGCGACGATGACGCTGCCGGAATACCGGTCACCCACCGTCGTCGATCGCTCGAGACAACCGGTCATCAGCGGGGACAGAAGGAGCGCCACGATCACCACCGCCACCGGCATCAGCCGGCGGCGTCGGGACTGATCGCGGAGGGACTCAGGTGCACCCTGCTCGGGAATCGACGATCGCACGCTGCTCATCGTGCCAGACGCTCAGCCGAACAGACGTCTCCGACGCTCAGCCGAACAAACGTCTCCGACGCTCAGCCGAACAAACGTCTCCGACGC